>NZ_JBCDMV010000038.1:0-18382 GCF_038433135.1 Luteococcus sp. H91
GCCGCTGGGTGTTGCACGTCGCACCCGCGGTCCGCGGGCCTCCCTGTGGCGATTGGCTGCCTTCCCCGCGATCCTGTTGGCCTGCTACGTCTTCGTGAACACCATCCTCGTCGAACAGAACACCTCTGTTCTTCTCGTGGTCGCGGCTGTCATGGTTCTCTTCCTGATCGCGGTGGACCTCATCGGCCCATGGCTGCTCCAACTGCTCACCCGGCCCGTGGCCCGGCATGCACCTGGGGCGGCACTCCGGCTGGCTTCATGGCGGATCGTGAACGATCCCCGTGCGACGTGGCGACGTGCGTCCAACACTGCTGTCCTGGCCTTCATTGCGAGCTCTCTTGCCTGCGCCCCGTTCTCCTACGACCTGGCCGAGAACCCGACGCCCACCGAGCAGACCTTCATGGACAGGGCCCAACCGGACCTCGTTACCGGAGGAATCATCGCCCTGGGAGCCGGCCTACTCCTCACCGCTGCCCATCTGCTCATCACCCAAGCCTCTGCCACCGTCGATCGCGCGCACCAGAGCCGTGCCCTGCAGCGCATGGGAGCCCCCAGCGCCTTCGCCCTCAGAACCATGTGGCTGGAGACACTCCTGCCGTTGATGGGCAGCACCGCAATGGGCAGCCTCATGGGTGTGGCCCTTGCTTGGCCGATGCGGCAACAACTCATCGCCTCCGGAGTGGCCGTCACCGGTACCCCCTGGCGTCTGCTGGTCGTCCTCCTGCTCGGACTCGCCATCGCCGCCGGCGCAGTCGCCGCCTCGACACCGCTCCACCACCGACTGCTGCAGAACGACAGACGCAGCAACGACTGAGCCGAACAGACCCCCAGCACCATCAGCCGGGGAGACCACTACAGCATCAGGAGAAGAATCTCATGTACCAACCGCTGCACATCTCGCTGGAGACAGCGCAACCACAGCACATCTGGGTCGCCGTAGCCGCTCTGGCCGCTCTCTTGGTGGCGTTCTGGCTCGCTGCCGTCGTGTCCATCGTGGGCTCACCAATCTCGGGCGGCGAGAAGCTCTTGTTCATCCTCGCAACACTTGGCTTCCCATTCTTGGGGCCCCTGGTGTGGTTTGTGTTCATCGCGGGCAAGCACCGACACCGGGTCTAGCGGCTCAAACGTCCCAGTAGTCCTCACCTGTCGGCGCCCACGAACCCGGTCTGGTCCCGCGCATCCGCTCCAGCGTGGCGTCGCACCCTGCATTGCACACCAGAGTCAGCGCTGTGACTTGTTGAAGGCAGCACGGGTCACGGGAGGCGGGTGTGATGGCAACGGTTGAAGGCATGCGGAGCCTGGAGCGCGCGGTGGGGTTGTTGATGACCGCGGCGGAGCGTTCCCGGTTGGCGACGTGGGATCTCGAGGAGCTGGGGGCATTTCAGCGAGACACGGCGGTGAACGAGGCGCTGTGGTCCGCCACCGGACTGTTGGAGCCCGACGTGGTTCCCGTCCCGGTGGAGGTCGAGCAGGCCGGCGTCCTGGCGGTGTTGGAGGAGGTTGAGCGGGAGCTGCGTCGGGTGGCGATCGGCGCCTATCCCATGGGGACGAGTGCCGTGGTCGCGTTGGTGTGCGATCTGGTCGGGGAGTACGGGTGTCTGCGCTGAGGCCGTGTGAGGCAGACCGGCTGGCACGTCGCCTCCTCATCGACGATCCCGGTGACCTGGCGGCATCGGTGATGGGCTTGGCCTACGTCGTGGACGCTGCCAGCCAGCGAGCCGGACATCACGCGGACGGTGCGGCGCCGATTCTGGAGGTGTCGGCGTCGGCATTGACGCAGGTTCTTCGGTCGCGTTCTTGGAAGACAGAGGCACCGGCTCCGGCGATGGTGGCGGTGGCGGATGCCGTCGGGCAGATCAGGCCGGGGCCTGGTGTGGAGCGTGAGCTGGTGCACGTCACGTACTTGGCGGCTCACGCCACGTCGAGGGTCGCGTCCAGGGCGGGGGACGGTGAGGTGCTGGGCGCTGTGCGCGCGGTCGAGCTGGGCCTGGATGCGGCCCTGCATGGCCAGACAGCGGGAACGCATCGTCCGGATGTCGGTAGTGAGTTCAGTGCGGCGGTGATGGAGTGGGCGCGTGTTGTGGATCGCTGTGCTCAGTGGCCGTCGGTGATGACGCAGTTGGTGACGGCGCGGGGCGCGGGGTCGGTGCTGGTCGCGGTGGACGCGATCGCCCAAGCCCAGGCGGGGCGGAGCAGCGAAGCGTTGGTGGACTACCGCGACGCGATCAAGCCGGCGCTGGCCAAGAGCTTGCGGGCGTGGGGTGAGCATCATCGGCAGTGGGCCAAGCTGATGTCGCCGGGGGAGCGGGTCGACCCGGAGCTGATGGCTGCCACCACCCGGCTCATGCGCGCCAGCCGTGACGTGCCCGCTGGTGGAGAGGGGTCGCGGTCCTGGGATGCTGCGGTCACGGCCCTGAGCCTGACGCGGCATGTCGCCGCCGTCAGCAACCAGCCTGTCCATCCCGGTGCGTTGAAGGCCCCCGCGGAGCTGGTCGCGCCGATGCTGGCGGCCGCACTGCCACCCAACGGCTCAGAGCTGCAGGTCGCTTGGCTCAAGCTCGAGCGCCTCGAGGGCCGCGCGAACGTGACCGTCCCGGAGCCAGTGTTGGCGAAGCTGGCCGCGGCGGGTCGCGCGACGGTGCGAGGTGCTGACCGGGCCCTGCAGTCGAGCTACTTCATGATGAATCCTGCTGCGGCGCCGACGACGGTGCCAGCGGGCAGAGCTCGCGCCGTCCCGGATCTGCGTCACTCAAGGTCTGCGCCGTCGCCGAGGTGCGTGTGATCTGGCACCGGTACGCCCGTGCCTCTTTGCAGCTGAGATGGCTGTGGGACGATCACGCGTCAAAGGTGCTGAGAGATGCCGTCAGCAATTGCTGGGCGGAGCCGAATTCCACGAACTCCCTGCAGGCCACGAATCCAAACCGAGCCGCCAGGGCCTTCTGATTCGACGTTTGGGTGACAATCAGGACGGGTTCGTCGCCTCGGACCTCCGACGCCACTCGCGCCAGCAGTTCCCGGCACGCGGCCTCCGCGATGCCTCGTCCCCAGGCGTCGGGCAGTAGGACGTAGGACAGCTCCAACTCTCGCCCCCCGGTCCGACGTAGCGCCAGCCTCCGCCGTCGGGGATGTTGCCGAGCTTCTTCACGTCGACGTGGAGCATCGCGCCGGGATGGTCGTGCTCGTAACGGCGCACCGGTTCCCCCGTGGCGCGGTCCACATGCGACAGCCGGT
This sequence comes from Luteococcus sp. H91, assembly GCF_038433135.1. Classification (NCBI taxonomy): domain Bacteria; kingdom Bacillati; phylum Actinomycetota; class Actinomycetes; order Propionibacteriales; family Propionibacteriaceae; genus Luteococcus; species Luteococcus sp. H91. Next base: position 3,232 of record NZ_JBCDMV010000038.1, read on the forward strand.
TCAGGTGGGCGTCGGTCAGGATCCGGTGGACCGTCGACGGCGCGATCCCCAGCCGACATGCCAACTGCACGGGTCCTTCTAGGAGTCGTAGCCGCAGCTGGATACAGCGGCGAGTGACCTTCGGGCTGGTCTTGTTCGGTGAGTGGTGCGGTCGCGAAGAGCGGTCCTGCATGGACTCGCCCGCTCGGTGGCGGTCCGCCCAGCGCTTCACGGTGGGCCAAGAGACCTGGAAGCGGGCGGCAACCTCGCTGATCGGCCATCCGTCGTCGACGACGAGTTGGGCGACCTTCAAGCGGTGGCGAGGTGTGAGGGCGGCGTTGGCGTGGGACATGGCTGCTCCATGCGGCAGCGGGCGGCCCAAGAGGGGCCGCCCGCTGTCGCTGTTGGTCGTTGAAGTGTCAGGTCACAAGGCGGGGATCAGTTCCTCTTGCATCCAGCCAGCAAGGCTCGTTGGAGTCGTGCTGGTTGCTGTGCGCAGTTGTTCCGGGTGGAAGTCGTCGCGCAGTCCAGTGCTCATGCCCAACACGGCGTCGGCCATTGCCGGGGGCATGCCAGCCGTGAGGTATTGATGGCGCATCAGGTCATCGCTGATCTGCTCTGCCTGGACATGCCGCCCGGTCAGGTCGGTGAGAAGCGCGGCCACGTCGTTCCACGACAGATCCTGCGGGCCATGGACCGCCTGTACCCGATGTCCATGCCACGACGGGTTCAGCAGTGTCAGCGCGGCAACCTCGGCGATGTCGCGCGGCGAGACCCAGCTGAACTGATGGTCCAGAGGCAGGACCGTCCGCAACCGTCCCTGGCGCACATCCTCCATGCTCAGCAGCAGGTTGGTGAAGAAGTAGCCGCAACGTAGGTGCGTCACGTCCGCGTCCAGGCGGTCGAGGGCGACCTCGGTGGCGGCGAGGCCGTCGATCTCACCGACCCCATGCCGCTTCTCCGCACCGACGCTGCTCTGGAACACGACCCGAGCAATGGTATTCGCCTCGACCGCGGCGACGATGGCCTGCGTCGCCCTGGCGTAGTCAGCCAGCGGATCAGCCGATGCGGTGCTCGGGTCGACCCAGTAGATGGCATCTACCCCGCGGGTGGCCTTCACGACCTGCTCGGGGTCAGTGGAGTCAGCTTCCACGACGTCGACGTGTGTGAGGAGATCGATGGGGATCTTGGATGGGGTGCGGGCCAGAAGCAGTGGCCGCACACCGGCACGGATCATCATGCCGGTCAGGTGGGTGCCGACATTTCCTGTCGGGGTGGTCACAGCGATACGCATTGGAGTCTCTTCTCAGGGCCGCTCATGCTCCGACGCTACCGAGAGACGAGGCCTGTTCCTGGCCGCATCCCGACGGATAATCGATGCATGGACAGTCCCTCGGCACGCTCGCTACGCCTGTTGGCGCTGCTGCAAACGGGACGTCGGTGGACCGTGGCTGACCTGAGCCGCCGACTCGAGGTGGCACCTCGGACGGTTCGCCGTGATGTCGCCCGGCTGCGGATGCTGGGCTACGACATTCAGTCCCACCCGGGCCCCGGCGGGGCATACGTTCTTGCCCCGAGCATCAAGATCCCACCGCTTCTCCTGGACGCCGACGAGGTCTGCGCGCTTGTCACGGGGCTCCTCATCCTTGAAGCAGGCTTCGCAGACGACAGCGCAACTACCGTGAGAGCCAAGCTTGAGCGACTTCTACCTCCCAGCCTGCGTCAACGAGCCGTCGCCGCTGCCGCGGCTACCCAGGTCCTCACCGCCACGCACGCGTTCGATTGGCCCGCCCTGGGGATGATCGCGGACACCATCGCGGTTGGACAGCATCTGGGCTTCGCATACACCGACCAACACGGTCACGCGAGCAACCGGATCGTTCAGCCGTACCGCCAGGTCCTGCGCCACGGCATCTGGTACCTCGTCGCCTACGACACGCAGCGTGAGGGCTGGCGTCTGTTCCGCAGCGACCGCGTCCACGAACCTGAGCCCCGAACGCCAGCACCGGGATACGAGGCCCACGCCTTCCCTGACGAGTCCATCCACCGCTGGCTCATCACCGACTTCGGACGCGCCGCACAACACGTCAACTATCGTCCTCGGTTAGTACAATCCATGAGTTCGCGGACGTTCGAGACACGCCAACTTCTCGAGCCGCACCCCGGATGCTCCAGCCACGGTCGATCAGATCCATGAACTGTCGCCGCTGCGCGGACAACGGCCGTCGCCCTGGGCCTTTCTTGGTCCTTCGAGTACTGCTCACAACTGCTCCTGTCATGTGACAAGGATTGCGACGACCACTCGAAACCACCCCGTCGCTACTGGCTCCCTTTTCGACCGTCGTCTTCACGCGTGAGTTGATGCCCGTGCATGTCGAGGGCGCGGGGGCTCTCTGGCGGCTGGCCTTCCGGTATGAGCACCGCCGAGGACGTCCTCCACCTGGTTGAGGCCCGGGCGCGTGCCCTTGCTGAGCAAGATGCCGAGGGGTTGCGGCTGCTGATGCATCCCGAGTGTGTCTGGACCAGCTACGCAGGGCTGGTGCTGGACCGCGACGAGTATGTGCGCCGCAACACGACCGCGGTCAGGTTCGCCTCCCAACGCTTCGAAGGCCCCGTGGTGCGCGTCGGGGCGACACGGCCATCGTCACTGGGACGGTTGTCGACACTCTGCGCGACGGTGAACAGTTCCGCCTGCTGATCACCATGACGTGGGTGCGTTGCGATGGCTTGTGGCAGTTGCTCGCTGGTCACGCGGGCCCGCGTCTGGCCTCGTGAACCGGACCCTTTGTCCCGAATGTGGTGTTGGGTTCCTCACCGTGTGCTGAGGCCCAAGGCGACTGCTGGATTCCGTGGGATGAGCTGCGGGACGGCTGGGATGAGCTGTGGGACGGCGCGCATTGCCATCGACACCGCGCGGCTGGTAGCTGCTGCAGAGGAGCGAGGTTGGCGTGCACGGCCCCGCTGAACATGGACGTGTCACTACGGTGTCGTCATGATGGCCGTCCTGACGCAGTTGGTGTTCGAGTGCGACGATCCCGTCCCAGTGGCCGCGTTCTGGCAGAAGGTCTTGGGGTTGGCGCCAGCCGAGGGCACGCACGACTGGCTCACCCTGCAGTGGGAACCGGTCGGTCGGTTCTCGTTCCATCGCGTCGAGGGCTATGTGCCACCTCCGTGGCCTGGCGAGTCTGGTCAGCAGCAGGTGCACTTCGATCTTCTGGTCGGCGACCTGCAGGCTGCGTCTGCCACGGTTGAGCGTGCCGGTGGGACGCCGCTGACTGGGGTGATGGATCCTGGGCCGAAGGCATGGTGCATCTTCGCCGACCCGGCTGGCCACCCGTTCTGTCTTGTCTCGGTGCCGGAGTGACGGCAAGGCAGGTCTGTGGGGCCGGTCGGGTTGGCAACCTGAGTTGAGTCGTCTGCCTGCTCTGGAAGCTGCACGTCAGGAATTCTGGCGCCAGAAGCCCAGTAGTTCCGGGCCGAGTGTGGCGTGCTCGTCCATGGGCAGCGAGTGGGTGCCGCCGGGCCAGATCCTTACGGTGCCGTGGCTCAACAGTGACCGCACCCGATCTGCCGCCTGCGCCCCTCCCGACAGGCTCGAGGCTTCGCCCAGGTCGACCCGCACCGGCATGGACAGGGACCGCCACGCCTCGTCCGACAGAGTCTTTGGTGTGGGCATGGCAGTCGAATAGCCCACGCTCGCGCTGTTGATGAGCCGCGACAGGGGGGTGCGTTCGCGAACCTTGTCGACGGTGGTGCCCCCGATGTGCGCGAGGGCGTGGTCCTGCCAGGACTGCGGCGCTGGGACGGTCAACGGGATGCTCCACAGGATCGTGGAGGCCGAGAGCGGCTTGATGACGATCACCGGCTCGAGCAGGGTGAGGGACTGCACCAGCTCAGGGTGCAGCACGGCGAAGTGCGCCGCGGAGGCTGCGCCGAAGCTGTGGCCCACCACGTGGGCCTTCTCGATGTCCAGCCCTTGCAGGGTTTGGGCGATCCATTCCGCTTGGTCGTCCACTGAACGGAGCGGTAGTGACTGCACCGACATGCCGGCATCGCCGATGGGGTCGAGCGCGTGCACCGTTCGCTTGCCGATCCACGATGGCAGGTTCTCTGCCCACATTGGTGCTCCCGAGCTGTGTCCGGGCAGTAGAACGACCGGTGCTCCCGGTTCTGTGCCGTGCCAGCTCGTCACCCGGACGCTGCCGAAGCTCGTCCGCACGTCACGCGTGCTGTCGGGGGTCTTCACCGTGGTGAGGACTTCGTTGTAGGCGGCCATGTATGCCTGTTGGGCCTCAGGGGATCGCCAGTGGCCCACGCTGGGTTCTGGGTGCACGATGTCGCGTACCTGAGCGGCAGCCAGCAGCACGACGACGACCATTGCCGCCCGCTTGAGGGTGCGGCGCATTCGCTTGCGGCGGCGGCTCGTGCCGCGGTGATTGTTATGTGCTCCAAGAGTCGATCCAATACGTCTGTATTGCATATGGAGGACGATACGCTTGTATCGTCGAAGGGGGCAAGGGATGCAGGACAAGCGTGCCGAGATCGTCGATGGCGTGTGGGCGGTGATCGCGCGGCAGGGGATCACGGCTGTGAGTGTTCGCTCGGTGGCCGCCGCGGCCGGCGTCTCGCCCGGGCGCGTGCAGCACTACTTTGCGACGAAGACCGAGCTGGTGCGGGCCAGCGCGGAGGCGATGTTGGATGGCGCCGCCGAGGCGAATCCTGAGGCGCTCGGCGACCCCGCCGATTCGGCCACACTGCGGGCATTGCTCACCCACGCCATCGAGCCCGCCGCCAGCTCACGCGCGGGCACGAGCGTCTACTTCAACTTCGTGGCCGCCAGTGTGGGCGATCCATGGATCGGCCAGGCACTCGCCCAGGCACGCGCCGGCGTCGTCGACGAGGTGGAGCGCTGTCTACGCGCCCAGGGCGTCGAAGCGAGCGCCAGCGAACTGGCGCTCGAGTTGACCCTGCTCGCCGAGGGGGCCACGCAATCGGTCTTCCTGGGTTGGTGCAGGCCGGATCAGGCCCTCGACACGATCCATCGAGCCATCGGGCGGGCAACCGGCTCCGTGAGATGAGCTGCACTATGGAGCGCGCACCATCATCGACACCACGGACATGACTACCGCGCTCCTCGTTGCGACCCTGGCGCTGCGCGCTGCCGATAGCCCTTGAGGGTCAGCCCGAGCAGGGTGCGGGCTTCGCGGCTGAGGTGTGCCTGGTCGACGAAGCCGAAACGGAAAGCGACCTCTGCCAGTGCTTCATCCGGGTGGTCACGAATCCATTCCGCTGCTTCCTGAAGGCGCCGGCGGCGGATCATCGCGTAGGGCGACAGGCCGGCGTACTTTGGTGGTGAGGCGGTTGACCGTGCGCGTGGAGACGCCCAGAGCCTGTGCGAGGTCCGGGACGGTGGTGATGGTTGAGTCGGTGATGGCCAGTTCGGCCAGCCGGTTGGCCTGGCGGGCTTCCTCGGTCAGTGGCCCGACACGCTGTGCCAGCCATCGTTCGATGTCGCCGACGATGCTGGCCAGGTCATCCGCCGACATGCGAACGGGGGCATGCATCTCGGGAGCCGACACCGGGAGGGACGAGTCTCGGCATGTCGACGGCTGGTGCGTGAAGGCGGGGACTGCTGCGGGGCGGAGGAGTGCCCCAAAACCCAACCGTTTCCTGCCGGGACTCGTGTTGAGCGCCGGGTGGTGGGGCCCCAGTACCGAAGGTCGTCGTCCTCGAAGACGAGGTTGCTGGCGGGGAATGCCAGCAGCTCTTGGGGCGATTGCTGTCCGGACGGGATGCTCCACGTGCTGATCCACCACCAGGACACCAGGTCCTGGGCGATCGGGCCTGCCGGGATGCGGGTGAAGCCCATGGGAGTTCTGCGGGGAAGAGTGGACCGCGGCCACTCACGTCTGCGGGTGCGGCCATGGCAGGAATCTACAAGACTCCAGCTTCTAGGGCTCTAGCGTCGGGGGCATGACTGCTGTCCTGCCCACGGCGAGTTCACCGACAACGGCCGCCCCCGCGGTTTCTCCAGCTTGACTCCCTTCGTCGCGCTCAATGATCCGGCGGCCGCTTTGGGCTTCTACACCGAGGTATTCGGCGCGAGGATGGTGAACTCCACCGAGATGGACGGGGTCATCGTGCATGCTGAGCTCGATTTCGGCTGTGGCCGTCTGCAGCTGGGCGCCGCCCAGCAGGCCTATCACCTGGTCGCGGTGGATCCCGGCGCGGAGGACGTCTCGTTCTCGCTCGGCATCTATGTGCCGGACGTCGACCATGTCGTCGAGGCGGCGGTGGCGCGCGGTGTGGTGCTGCGGGAGCCGGTGGCGGGCTTCGTCTCGGGCGACCGGTTCGGGAGCATCCGAGACCCCTTCGGTATCCGCTGGTCGGTGATGACCCGCGTCGAGGACCTCAGCGACGAGGATTCAGTCCGTCGTGTCGAGGAGTGGGCCGCAGAGATGAGCAGCCAGGCCGACTGACTCGCCGCCCGTCGGACGTACAGAGCTCGCTGCCAGATGTGGGCCTCATCTTGGGGCCAAGGGGGAGCTCACATGGCCGGGATGACCAAGCCTGAGTTGGACTGAGCGCAGGCAGGCCTGGCGCTCTCGAGCTCATTGGTCGCCCAGGGCGAGGATGCCTTCGGATGCTGCGATGCACATGGCGTCGAGTTCGGGTGGGATTGGCTGGCCGATGAGTGGGCGGATCATTCCGTAGGGGCATTGGCGGGTCGCCATGAGCGCGAGTTGGTAGCGCTCGGGTGTGTCCTGGCCGAAGCGCCGTGTGACGAGGTCGTGCAGGGCGCGGTTGACGTCATCGTTGATGGTGGCGAGGGTGGCTCGTCGTTCCGTGGGGACGAGGTCGAGCAGGTCCGGTAGGCGGTAGAGGGTCATGGCCTTGGCGTCGACGGGGTTCTGGCGGCAGTAGCGGGGGATGTGGACGGTGGCGGCGCGCAGGGCTTCGCGGGGGTCTGGGTGTGCCATGGCTTCCAGGAGGCCGACGTGGAAACGCCGGATCGAGCGTTCCCACAGGGCGCCGAACAGTGCATGCCGGGTGGGGAAGCGGTGGTAGACCGAGCCGCTGGGGGCGCCGCTCAGGTCCAGGACGTGACGCACGGTCGCGGAGCGCCAGTGTTCCAGGACGGCCTGACCTGCTGCGTCGAGCAGCTGATCGGCGGTGTAGCGCTCCTCCCTTGCCATTCGATCACCCTATTGCGACCATTGGAGCATGTCATCTAGAGACGACTCTCTAATTGTGCCGAGTTGGCTGCGGTTGTGCGCCTATGGGGCGTTCGCGGTGGTGGTGCCCTCGGCGCTGTGGCGGGTGCTGATGATCGCAGGCCTTGTCCCGGGGACCGCCTCGTTGCGGGCATTCGAGCTGGCCGGGAACCCGGTTCTTGGCTACAGCTACGTGATCGGCCTGTCGGTGGTGCAGCTCGCGACCGGCTTCCTGGCCGTGGGGCTGGTGCGGCCGTGGGGTCGCCGCTTGTTCGGGTGGAGGGTCCCGCCGGAACTGCCACTGGTGCTGGGCACCCTTGGAGGTCTTGCGGTGACCTGGATCTTCAACGTCTCCATGGTCTCGGCCATCGCGCACGGCAAGCGACCTGACGCGGGTCACGTTCAGGGCTGGTCACTGGTCATCATGGTGTGGTGCTATCTGCCGGTCCTGCTGTGGGGCCCCTTGGTTGTCGCGGCGGCCTGGGGGCACTGGCGTCTTCGTCGCGCCGGGATGGCCACCTGAGCCAATCACCACGCGATTGCAGATCCTCTGGCCAGTGGGGCGACACAGCGGGTCGGCCTTCGCACAGTTGACGCGTTTTGGTCGAGCGGCAGCTCAGATCGTCGCGCGCATCGTTCGCAGCGCTGCGCGAGGCATGGCCCAACCGAGGTTCCCGGTTCCGATTGATGGGACGTTGGACTGGCCAGATTCGAGGGGCATCCGATCGACCGTGGCGTTCTGGGTGACCGTCTCTGCGAGGGCTTGGCCAACGGGTCGGGTGCGGTCTGGTGCGGCGGTGGCGTCGAGGATCTGGTGCGCGGTCTTGAGGACGCGGCTGCCGGTGGTGTGGATGACGTCGGCGATGGTGGTGCCTTCCTTGTGGTGGGGGAGGGCTTGTTCGGCCCAGCCGGCTACGTAGGTGAAGGTGTACTGGCTGCTGTCGAGACCGTGGGCTGCGGTGACGAGGTAGGCGACGGATTCGGCCTCGACCTCGCGACTGCCACGACAGACCGGATCTGCGTCGGTGGTGGGCTGGTGGAGCAGGACGTGGCCGAGTTCGTGAGCCAACGTCTTGACGGCTTGGGCGTCGTCGACGTCGTCGCGGATCTTGACCGTTCGGGTGGTGTAGTCGGTGTACCCGTTCGCGCCGTGGCAGTCGCCCCGCTCCAGGCGGAAGCCCTGCTCGCCGACGAGAGTGGCCAGGGCATGCCAGAGGCCGTCGGGTGCCTGGCCGGTGAGCAGGACGGGTTGAGGTGGTTCGGGGACGGGGTCGCCGGTGGTTTGGCTGATGTCGAAGACGCTGGTGGGTTTGACCCCGACGATCTGTGTGGACATCACCGGTTTCCGCTTGTCATCGAGCACGGGTGTGCCGTCGGGCTCGAGCTTGGGGACGCGGCGGGTGACGGGCGCGAGGATGCGGATGCCGTGTTCACCGCGGGTGACCTGGCGGTGGAAGCTCTTCTGCCAGGTGGTGTAGCCAGCGACCAGGGTGGCGTCGGGGCGTTGGGTCCAGATCAGGATGGTGTTGTTGAAGCTGTACTGGTGGAAGCGGCTCGCGACGCGCAGCCAGGCCTGCCACTGCTCGGAGCTGGTGAGGTCGGCGACCTTGTCGGCGATCTGCGCGTGCAGGTGCTCGAGTTGCTCGGCTCGCTCTGCCTTCTGGGCTTCGCTGGGTGGTCGGCGTGCCATCACCGCACCGCCTGCGTCTGGTCGGTGAGCAGGTCCAGGGCAGCGTGGAGGAGATCGTCGACCTGGTCGTGAGGTGCGCCGGCGGCGCTGAGGTCGTCGGCCTCGAGGAGCAGCTGTTCGATGATGAGGGGACGGTCGGTGCTCAGTTCGTCTGGATGAGTGGTCATGCCCACCCAAGCCGTGTGGGTCCTGACTGTGCCTGGTGGGCAGGCGGGGGTCTCCACAATGCTGGGCCTGTTGGGAAACAGCAAACAGCCTCGCATCCAGAGGATGCGAGGCTGTCGGAGTAGTCGCGGTGGCACTTGGCCCAGCCGCTCGATGTGGTCATGATGTCTGTCAGGCCGTTGGTTGCGCAAGGTCCGACTGAACTTCTGGGTCGGGGGTCGCCGTCAGAGCGCGTGCGCGCTGCAGGGTCTCGTCGTGGGCTCGGGGGTGGCCTGGTGGTGGGTGCCGACGGCGAATGTGGCACCCACCACGGTGCTCGGTTCAGGCGCCCGTCTTCCGTTCGGCCGGTAGGGCGAGTGCGACGGCGGCGATGCCGAGCATGGTGATTGCGGCGAGGCTGACTCCGGTGGTGATGGTGGAGTGGTTGGCCACGAACCCGGCTGCGGCGGGGCTGGCGATGAAGGCCCCGTAGCCCAGGGCGTTCACCAGTCCGATCGCGGCCCCTTCGCGTCCTGCGGGTGCCAGGCGCCCGGCGAGCGAGAAGCCGATCGGGACGATGGGTGACAGCGCAAACCCGACCAGGGTGAAGCCCAAGGTCGCGAGCCAGCCATGGGTGAGCCAGAGACTCGCGGCCATGGCGAGGCTGGCCAGCAGGGCGGCGGAGACGAGAACCCGTCGCTCACCCCGGGCGGTGATGGCGTGTTGCGAGAGGCGTCGTCCCAGCCAGGAGGCGAGGTGGAACAGGCCCAGCGTGATGCCGGAGAGCCACAGCGGGGCGGTGTCGTCGTGGCGGACCAGTAGTGCCAGGAAGGTTTCCAGGATTCCGTCGCCGAAGAAGCACAGGGTGACGATGGCTGCTGCCAGCAGCACACCGGCGGGCATCCGTCGACTCTTGGGTTGCTTCTGTGGTGCGGGGGGTTCTTCGTGGGAGGAGCTGGTGGGTGGCAGCGGTTGGCGGACCGCCCATAGTCCGCCCAGTGCCATGAAGGCGCCGAGGAGGAGGAAGGCGGGGTGGTAGCCGGATCCGATGGCTAGTCCGAGGGCGCTGAGCAGTGCGCCGACGGCGGCTGCGAGGCTGAACCATGAGTGGAAGCCGTTCATGAGTTCGCGGCCTTCGCTGCGTTCGACGTCGGAGCCGAGGGTGTTGGCGGCCAGGTCCAGGAAGCTCACGAGTAGGCCGTAGCCGAGGCTGGCGGCCAGGAATTGTGGGTAGTTGGTGACGGCTGCCTGGGCCCAGAAGCTGGCGCCGGTGCCGATCAGTCCGAGCGCGAGGATGGGGCGTCGGCCCAGGCGGTCGACAAGCAGGGCGCCGGCGATGAGGGTGATGATGCCGGCGACCGCGCTGAGACTGGCTCCGGCACCGATCTGTTCGGCGTCGAGGTCAAGTGCGATGGCTTGGTCGGCCAGTTCGACGGCGCGGATGCCGACGTGCAGGCCCAGGAGGCTGAAGGTGAGCGCGACGAGGCGTCGATGGCCAGGGCGCGCGGATGCGTTGGTGGTGTGGTCGAGTGTCATGGGTGGTCCTGATGTTTGAGCGGTCGGGTGGAGCGCCCGCACTCGTGCATGACCACCAGCCGTGGACCTTCGGCGTCCACGGTCACAAGTAAAAGGGGGTCAGGGGTGCTGGACGCGAACGAGCCGCGTCCGGCCTATCTCGCCCTCGTCGTCGATGATGTCCAGAACCCTCATCATGCGACGCACGCTAGCAGGTCACGACTCGGATGTGTGCGGGCACCGTTGATCTAAGCGGGCGCCTTGGGGGCTGAGGTGTCGCTGGTCAGGGGGAACCGTTTCAGAGCACGTGATTCCACTGGGCGGGCAGCCCCATGCTTGACGGGTTGACGAGGGGATTTGGTAGGAATTCGGCGCTCAACAGTTCGGCAACGCGGCGGGGCCAACTACCACCCGGTGATGTTGCGTCGAGAAGTCGTGCCATGACAACCAGGGCGCCGAAGATGCGTTCGCTTTGTCCTTCGGGCAGCAGGGAGAAGTTGGGCTGGCTGCGGAGTGCGGTGGTGGGTGCTGGGGCGAAAGCCTTGTTCCACAACCGGCCGTGATGGGCGCAGGTGTTGCGAATGATGGTCAGCTGCTCCAGCCACCGCACCAGGGGCGATTGCTTCTTTGCCTTCGTCCGTTGTCCGGACGACAAGGCGTCGAGATTGATCACAAGCCCCAGCCCTTCGGCGATGTCTCGTTGTGCCTGGGCGGGTAGGCCCTCGTAGAGTCGCGAAACATCCGAGAAGTCCAGTACCTCGGCCAGTACCCAGAACGGGAACCGGTTGCCGTACAGGTTTCGATGGTGATCGATGGCGTCGTTGTGTCGGCTCGCACGATCGATGCGGCGCTCGGCCGTCCGCAACCATTGCTCGTGGTTGAAGGATGGGCGGAACAACGCGGGGTTCGTATATGCCAAAGTGCCTGCTTCGGCCAGATGGTTCCCGATGCGGGTGCGCATGCACACCTCGACCCGTTCCATTCCGTCATGGACGAGCGTTCGTAGCTTGCGGTCGGCCTCATACAATTGCACGGCCTGGGTGAACGTTGTCCCGGGTGCGAAATCGTCACCTCGTACGCCGCGGGAGTCCATCTGGCGCGCGGGATACCAATAGGCGGAGAGTCGGTAGTAGCTCACGTTCGGCAGCCACTGTCGAGCTACCTCCTCGTCGACGTACATGCCCCGGGCGCGCAGCAGGTCGATCTGCTGGGTGATCGACATCGGTGGCTTGAGGGGCTTGCTCATGGCGGCCTCCGGGGGGGCAGAAAGAGATCCAGCCCACTCCCGACCGAAGTCGGGGCGGGCTGAACGATTGGTAGCAATGTTACCACGAGCACGGCTGTGGCGGCGCTCCAAATCTGGGCACAGCCCGCGATGATCTTCAGCGTGGGAGACTCGAACGGAAGTCCCACGTATGTCCCACGGAGCGCGGCGATTCCCCACGGGCCAAGGAGAAACGCCTAGTCAAGCGGGGGAACGCGGGTGAAGTCCTTTGGTTCGAGCCTGTCGCCCCGACTGACGAAGGCCCTAGTCAGACCGGTAATCGGTCAGGCTAGGGCCTCTTTCTTGCCCAATGCGTGCCCAATGAGTTCCGGGCGTGCCCTACAGGTAGAGACTCCAGACGCTCGCAACCGTGGACAGGAAACCGCCGGCGAGGGCGGCCAGGCCCGGACCCTTCAGCGCCCCTCGCGCCACGTCCAAGACGGCGAGTTCCCTATCGATCGCCTTCGGCACCCAGGTCTCAAAGGCTCCGGCAGTCTCTTCGCCGAAGCCCGCGGCTTTCAGGTCGGCGGCGTTCTTGTCGGTGATCTTCCGCCCGGCGGTTTCGTACTCCGCGGATGCCGCCTGGTAGCCCGGCTCGCCCATGAGTGCGAGGTAGTCGGACGGTCGCGAGTAGTAGGCCTCCACGTTGCCGAGAACCGTCCGCCGAATGGCGTTGAGCTCGGCCAGACGGGCGCCGGCGGCCTTCCATCCGGCGACGGCACCGCCCATGATCAAACCGAAGCCGACGACGTACAAGAAAGCCAACACGCAAGTCATGACGACAGGATGTCAGACCGTGCCGACAGTTTTCGGGGACGACGAGCCCCCCTCCTCGCGGTCCCGCTCCCAGAACTTGCGGAGTAGCTCCCGGCGTTCCGCGTCGATCCGGGTTCTCATGATCCCGACGCCCTGCTGGGCGAGGTCCGTGAACTTCTTCAGCTCCTCCGGGTAGGTGTCCCCGGTCCTGCTCTCCACCGTGTTGAGGAACTGAACAGCCGCGGCGAGGTCGAAGAGAGCAAGCTCCATCCCTAGAGCTCCGGCCTCGTCGGGGTCCCACGGCGCGTCTTCCTTCATCCCGGCCAGGTAGCGAATGGCCCTCACGTAGGTGTCGTATCGGCGGTCCCGGTGCCAGTCCGCGCGCCCGCGTCGTCGCACCCACCCTTCGGCCACGCGCTGGACGATGAGGTTCGCGACACTCGTCACACACGCGGTGACGACGATGGTCTGAAGGATTGGGCCCATGGGTCGAGAATCCCACACACGACGAAGCCCCGCCGTTCGCTTCTCAGCGATCGACGGGGCCTCGGGGATAGCCGGGGAAGAGTTCCCGGCCAGGTCTCAGGCGGTCAGGGACACCACGGCGAAGGACTCGGGGCGGGTGACCGCGAAGCCGAAGCAGCCCTCGGCGCGGAGCTTCACCTGGTTGGTGTCGAACAGGACGCCGGAGCCGTCGGCCTGCAGGGTGGTCTCCTCGCGGACCATGAGCTTCGCCGAGCCCCAGTTGCCCAGGACGGCGGTGCCGGCGGGCAGGCTCGGGCAGAAAACCCACTTGATCGGGCCGGCGGAGCCCAGGCGGTCCTTCGCGTCACCGCCCAGGAGGAAGCCGCCCTCGGCGCCCTCACGGGTGAGGTCCAGCTTCTCGGCGTCGTCGGGCGACAGGGCCCAGGCGGTCGGCTCGATGCCGATCTTCTGCGAGGCCGTGATCGCCTTCCGGATGGTCGTGACCATGTCGGTCGCGAAGGGCACGCGGCGCACGCCCTCGACGTTCAGGAGGCCGGTGAAGTGCTCGCCGGTGCCGTCGCCCTGGAGGATCTCCTTCTCCAGGGCGTGCATGACGCCGCCCTTCATCTCGGCGTTCAGGACGTTGACCATGGCCTCGTGGTCGGCCATGAAGCGGATCGGGAACGGCTCGGACAGGTGGGCGACGACGCGGGCGCGGTCGATCACCTCCGTGAAGCTGTAGAGCGAGGTCGGCTTCGTCTGGCCGTCGGCCACGACCGCGGCCTTCTCGTCGCGGAGGGTCTGGCGCATGTAGGCGAACGTGTGCTCGTGGAGCGCCTGCCGGGCGACGAGGTCCAGGAGGACCGTCGGGGTCTCGGGGAGCTGCACGACGTCCACGACGGCGGGCACGGTGACCTGGCCGGTCAGGAGGGCCTTCACGCCGAAGTTCTCGGCGACGCGGCCCATGGTCTCCACGGCGCCCTTGACGAAGGCGTCGCGGCGCCCTTGGTGCGCGGGGTGCCGTCGAAGCTCTGGTAGCCGTGGCCGAAGACGGTCTCGCCGCTCTTCTGCTGGGCGCCGCTCTTGGTGCCCAGGTTGTCCAGGCTGTCCAGCATGGCGGCGTCGGCGGCCACGCGGGCGTCCCACTCGTCGATCGCGTCCGCCTGATAGGAGCCTGCTCCGCTGAATTGACGCCTGCCCGCGCGTCCCGGTGACCAGGCCGAGCATTCTCGCCGAGACGAAGGAGCTGACCATGCTGGTCACCATCGGAGCTGACTGTCACATGAAGTCCCACACGCTCGTCGCCGTCGATCAAGTTGGCCGCAACCTTGGTCAGATCACGGTCTCCACCAACACAGAGGGACACCTCCGGATCCTGCGCTGGTCAGAACAGTTCGACGCCGTGGTCTTCGCCTTGGAAGATTGCCGTCACGTGACCCGCCGGCTTGAGCGGGACCTGATCCGGGCAGGCCAGCAGGTCGTGCGGGTTCCCACGAAGCTCATGGGAGAGTCCAGGCGGGTCGCGCGAGAACCGGGAAATTCCGACCCGATCGACGCTGAAGCGGTGGCCATCGCCGCGTTGCGGCACCCTGACCTGCCCAGCGCTCAGCTTGATGGGCCCGCTCGGGAGATCAAGCTGCTGTCCGACCATCGGCGGGACCTGGTGATGCAGCGCACTCGCGCCTGCTGCCAGATCCGATGGTTCCTGCACGAACTCGACCCCGACTTGGATGTTCCGGCGCGTGGTCTGCGTCACACCAACCAACTGGCCGCGGTCGCCACAGAGCTGGCAGGACGGCCCGGGACCGTTGCCCGGCTGGCCCGCGAACTAGCCGAGCGAGTTGGTCAACTGAACCTGCAGATCACCCAGCTCGACAAGGAGATCGCCATCCTGGTCAAGCGTGAGGCACCCACGCTGTTGGAGATCCCTGGATGCGGAGTCCTGTCCGCCGCGGTCATCATCGGCGAGACGGCTGGCGCGTCACGATTCCGCGACAAGGTGTTGGTGGCAGGGACGTTCATGACACTCGGGTGATGGGAGCCTTCCCGTTGAGGGCGCTGTGGCCTCGTTCAGTGTTGTAGAAGGTGAGCCAGTCGGCAAGGGCGTCGCGGCGGGCTTGGTTG
>NZ_JBCDMV010000039.1:0-17156 GCF_038433135.1 Luteococcus sp. H91
GCCGCTGGGTGTTGCACGTCGCACCCGCGGTCCGCGGGCCTCCCTGTGGCGATTGGCTGCCTTCCCCGCGATCCTGTTGGCCTGCTACGTCTTCGTGAACACCATCCGCGTCGAACAGAACACCTCTGTTCTTCTCGTGGTCGCGGCTGTCGTGGTTCTCTTCCTGATCGCGGTGGACCTCATCGGCCCATGGCTGCTCCAACTGCTCACCCGGCCCGTGGCCCGGCATGCACCTGGGGCGGCACTCCGGCTGGCTTCATGGCGGATCGTGAACGATCCCCGTGCGACGTGGCGACGTGCGTCCAACACTGCTGTCCTGGCCTTCATTGCGAGCTCCCTTGCCTGCGCCCCGTTCTCCTACGACCTGGCCGAGAACCCGACGCCCACCGAGCAGACCTTCATGGACAGGGCCCAACCGGACCTCGTTACCGGAGGAATCATCGCCCTGGGAGCCGGCCTACTCCTCACCGCTGCCCACCTGCTCATCACCCAAGCCTCTGCCACCGTCGACCGCGCACACCAGAGCCGTGCCCTGCAGCGCATGGGAGCCCCCAGCACCTTCGCCCTCAGAACCATGTGGCTGGAGACACTCCTGCCCTTGATGGGCAGCACCGCAATGGGCAGCCTCATGGGTGTAGCCCTTGCCTGGCCGATGCGGCAACAACTCATCGCCTCCGGAATGGCCGTGACCGGTACCCCTTGGCGTCTCCTGGTCGTCCTCCTGCTCGGACTCGCCATCGCCGCCGGCGCAGTCGCCGCCTCGACACCGCTCCACCACCGACTGCTGCAGAACGACAGACGCAGCAACGACTGAGCCGAACAGACCCCCAGCACCATCAGCCGGGGAGACCACTACAGCATCAGGAGAAGAATCTCATGTACCAACCGCTGCACATCTCGCTGGAGACAGCGCAACCACAGCACATCTGGGTCGCCGTAGCCACTATGGCCGCTCTCTTGGTGGCCTTCTGGCTCGCTGCCGTCGTGTCCATCGTGGGCTCACCAATCTCGGGCGGCGAGAAGCTCTTGTTCATCCTCGCAACACTTGGCTTCCCATTCTTGGGGCCCCTGGTGTGGTTTGTGTTCATCGCTGGCAAGCACCGACATTAGGCCTGCTAGTAGGTGAACAGAGTCTGACGATGGCACCTAGACTGAGACCTGTATCGCCCCGGCGACCATTCGAGCCCACCGCTCAGGCTCCCGGGGCGACAGTCTGTTCATGGCACCTCAAGGCACGCCAGACGCCGCGTGTGCCCCAGATGTGCCCCGAGCGATCTGCAAACCGCCTCTGACCTGCCCAAACGCCCTATCCAACTTGCTTTGCAAGCAATAGGTCACGGGTTCGAACCCCGTACGCTCCACCACAAGGTCCCCGACGGTCATCCGTCGGGGGCCTGCTCTTTCCCGGGCTGGTGCGCCTTTCGTGCGCCCAGAGCTCAGCTCTTGAAGCCCGCGTAGCCCTTGATCTTCTTGGTGAGCTTCTTGTCCGTGGTCAGCTCACGCCCGTCGAGGGTGAGCACCGGGGCGGCGCCCCGAACCGAGCTGACCAGCCAGACCCCGTCGGCCTTGGCCAGATCCTTGGGCTTCATCAGCCGGTACTCGGTCTTCCAGCCGTCCTTGGCGGCGGCGGCGAAGACCTGCTTCTGAGTGATCGAGTCCAGGATTCCGGTGCCCTCCACCGGCGTGGTGGTCAGCATGCCGTCGCGGGCGACGAGCAGGGCGGCGGTGGGGCCCTCCAGACAGTAACCGTCGGTGCTGGTGAACAGCACGTCGTCGGCCTTGCGCCGGTGCGCCTCGCGCTTGGCGGCCATGTTCACGCCGTAACTGAGCGACTTCACGCCCCCCAGCAGCCACGGCGCGTTGACATGGGCATCACTGGCCATGCCGCGGCTCAGGGTCACGACGTCGATCCCGTCGCGCTGGGCCAGGGCGGCCGGGGTGATCTCGGTGATGCTGAGCACCAGCAGCGGAATGCCCTGGGTGCTCTCCAGCCCGGAGGTCTGCATCAGCTTCAGGGTGGCCTCGCCGGGATGGCTCCAGGCCTCGACGGCCTCCCCGATCAGCGTGTGCCACGCATCATGGTCGATGTGTTCCCCGCACAGCGCGAGGAAGGAACGGTCCATCCGGGTCAGGTGCTCGTCCAGGTTGTCGACGGTGGACACGCCGTCGGAGGCGGTCAGGACGCGGGTGGCGTCGAAGACCCCGTCACCCCGGGTGAATCCCAGGTCGTCGGCCGTCGCGATGTGCTTCTTGGGCGACAGGATGCCGCGGCCGTTGACCGCAACCAGTTGGGCGGGGGACGAGCTTGCCTTGGACTTCATTCCGCAAGGGTAGTGGCAGCGCGGCCGTCGGCCGGTAGGCGGCTCCGTCGCCGCGGCCACCAGCCCGTCGACGGGCACAGAACACGCCCCCGTCTCAGCGGGATGTCAGGCAACGGCGCATAGGCTGGTAGCCATCTATGTGGTCGCAGCGTGAGGTGATGAGTCATGCGTTGCAGCGTCGCCGAGCCTTGGTGGCCCTGCAGCAGCCGCAACGCGCCCTCAGCGAGAACGGTCCCTGTGATGCGGATCCGCTGCTGGTGCGGGCCGCGCTGCACCACGGTGAGTCGAGCGACCAGGACTGCCCGGTCTGCGGTGGCGAGCGACTCACCAATCTGAACTACACCTTCGGCGACCAGTTGGGGCAGTTCAGCGGACGAATCAAGTCCAGCGAGGAGCTGGCGGAGATGCAGGACCAGTACGGCGAGTTCACGGTCAGGGTGGTCGAGGTCTGCCCCGACTGCTTCTGGAACCACCTGGTGCTCACCTACAAACTCGGGGATGGCAGGAAGCGCAGGCCGCCGCGCCGTCAGGAAACAGTTGAGGACATCTATGGCTGACAAGACACCCAAGAGCGCCGACGGCAGTGGGGCCAGCCCCGCCGAACCTGCCACCGGGAAGGCCGGCACGCCGCGCAAGAAGCACAGCCTGTGGGTGAAGATCCTCGGGGTCGGCGTGATCGGGCTGTTGCTGATGGCGCTGGCGGGAATGATCGGTGGCCTGGTCTTCTACAACCGCACGTCGCTGCCGGACCCCAACAAGGACTTCACCACCAACACCACCTTCCTGTACTACAACGACTCGAAGACCAAGCTGGGCAGCTTCGCCGTGCAGAACCGGCAGAGCCTGCCCTACGAGCAGATGCCGGCCTCCATCAAGGACGCGGTGGTGGCGGCGGAGAACCGCAGCTTCTGGACCGACCGGGGCATCTCCCCGTCGGGCATCGTGCGCTCGGCCTGGACGATTGCCCGCGGTGGCGATGTGCAGGGCGGCTCCACCATCACCCAGCAGTACATCAAGGTGCTCTACCTCAGCCAGGACCGCACCATGTCCCGCAAGCTGCGGGAGCTGGCGCTGGCCACCAAGATGGGCAAGGAGATGAGCAAGGAGGAGATCCTCCAAGGCTACCTGAACACCATCTACTACGGCCGCGGCGCCTACGGCATCCAGGCCGCCAGCAAGAGCTACTTCAACATCGACGCGAAGGAACTGAACATCCCGCAGGCCGCGGTGCTGGCCAGCGTGCTGAACAATCCGTCGGCCTATGACCCGTCGGCGGCCAAGGGCAACACCGCGCGACTGCTGGATCGCTACCGCTACGTGCTGCAGGGCCTGCAGGAGGCCGGCAAGATCACCCCGGCCCAGTACGCGCAATGGAGCAAGGCGCTGCCGGAATTCCCGGACATTCCGCTCAACCAGCGCTGGGGCGGCACCAATGGCTACCTGATGAAGATGGTGCAGGAGGAGCTGATGGCCAAGGGCTTCACCCAGGGCCAGATCGAGGGCGGCGGCCTGACCATCACCACCACCTTCGACCATAAGTTGCAGGAGCGGGCGATCGACGTCGGCACTTACTACAAGAAGGTCGTCGGGGCCAATGGCTCCGGTGGCGCCGCGGCCATCCATCCCGCGATCGCGTCGGTGAAGGTGGGCACCGGTGAGGTGCTGGCCGCCTATGGTGGCGCCGACTACATCAAGAAC
Organism: Luteococcus sp. H91; assembly: GCF_038433135.1. Classification (NCBI taxonomy): domain Bacteria; kingdom Bacillati; phylum Actinomycetota; class Actinomycetes; order Propionibacteriales; family Propionibacteriaceae; genus Luteococcus; species Luteococcus sp. H91. The sequence continues at coordinate 4,020 of NZ_JBCDMV010000039.1, forward strand.
AACCGCAACTGGGCGACGACGGACCGTCCCGCCGCCTCCACCTTCAAGACCTATGCCACCATCGCCGGTCTGCGCAATGGCCTCAGCCTGCGCTCCAGCCTGAACGGCAACACCTACACCCCGCGGGGCGACTCGGTGCCGATCCGCAACGAGTTCAGCATGCAGTACGGCACCGTCACCCTGCGCAAGGCGCTGGCCGAATCCATCAACACCGCCTTCGTCGACATGACGGAGAAGATCGACGGCGGCCCGGAGGCGATCATCAAGGCCGCGAATGACGCGGGCGTGGCCAAGGGTGCCGGTTGGGATCCCAATGGCCGGATCGCGCTCGGCATCGCCGAGCTCAGCCCGCTGGAGAATGCGGGCGGTTATGCAACCCTGGGCAATGACGGGGTGCACGTGGCCAACCACGTCGTCGCCGAGGTCAAGGACGCCAAGGGCAAGGTGCTCTACACCGCAGACACCAAGGGCAAGCAGAGCATCGAGCAGGACGTCTCCCGCGACGTGACCTCCGCGCTGCGCTCCGTGGTCAGCAGCGGTACCGGCGGCCGGGTGGCCGGGATGGGCTTCGAGGTGGCCGGCAAGACCGGTACCAATGGCATCACCCGCGAAGGCAAGAGCATCATCACCTCGGCCTGGTTCACCGCCTTCACCCCGCAGATCTCCACCTCGGTGATGTTCGTGGCCGGCGATGACGGCAACCAGTCGCTGGACAGCTACGCCCGCCCCGGCGACAGCGCCTTCTTCGGCGGAACCTACCCGGCGATGGTCTGGCGGGACTTCATGAAGGTGGCGATGGAGGGCCAGGACCACAAGTCCTTCCCGCCCGCGGCCAATGTGAACTACGGCGAGGAGAAGGGCCGGGTCTACATTCCGCGGCCCACCCGTACCGCCACCGGCAAGAGCACCGGAAGTTCCGGCCAGGGATCCTCCACGGACTCCTCCGACGACAAGAGCAGCGCCAAGCCGTCGGCCAGCGAGCCCAAGGAGTCCTCCGCGGCGCCGCAGAGCACGGCACCCGCGGCGAGCCAGCCGGCCGAGACCGTCACCGCGAAGGCGCCCGAGACAGCGAAGGCACCAGAGACCGCCAAGGCCCCCGCGACCACCAAGCAGCCGGCCACCCAGCCCGCCCAACCCACCAGGGTGGCTACCTCCAAGGTGGTCACCCAGCCCACCAAGGCAACCACAACGCAGGCCAAGACCACCGGTCAGGGCCAGAATGCTGGCCAGAACAAGGCCACCACGGCCGCCAGCAGTGGCAACGGCTGAGCCCATGGCCCGTCCGACGCAGCTGCCGCCCAGGCTGGATCTTGAATCCAGGCTGGGCGGTCCGGTGGGGCGGCATGCCGCGCGCACCGGAGTGTGGTTCAACCCGGTGCCGTGGACGATCCTGATGGCCACGCTGACCTGGCTGGTCACGTTGCTGCGCCATCGGCCGTGCCAGCAGCACGTCGACGGCCAACCCGTAGATGCGTTCATGCGGCTGTGTTATTCCGACATTCCGCTGCTCTACCAGAACACCCTGCTGGGTCGCGGCGGCGTCCCCTTCCGCGACGTCGCGCTGGATCGGCCGCCGCTGGTCGGCGCACTCGTGCTTTTCAACCGCGGTCTGGCCCGGCTGGCCGGTGCCCGGCCGGTCGACGAGGCCACCGGCCAGATGATGGTGGACGGCGCCCACCGCTTCTTCCTGGCCAGCGCCGTCACCCTGTTCTGCTGCTTCCTGCTGCTGGTGGGCTGCATGCTGCTGCTCGGGCGTGGATCGGCGACGGGAATGACCCGGCAGCTCTCCGGCCGGGTGCGCAGCTGGGACGCACTGCTGGTGGCCGGCGCCCCCGGCATCATCACCGGCGCCCTGGTCAGCTGGGATCTGCTGGCGGTCAGCCTGAGCGCCGCGGCGCTGCTGGCCTGGGCCCTTCGCCGGCAACGGACCAGCGGAATCCTGTTCGGGCTGGCGGTGGCGGCCGGCTTCTGGCCGCTGCTGGTGCTCTTCGGCCTGCTGCTGCTCTGCCTGCGGGCCAACCGGGCCGACGCCTGGCTCTCCACCTCCAGCTGGGCCGCGCTGGTCTGGGCGGCGATCAACCTGCCGGTGATGATCGCCCATCCGTCGGGCTGGACTGCCTTCTTTGCCAGTTGGCAAAGACGCGGGCCGGATCTGGGCTCGGTCTGGTTCGTGCTGCACGACGCCGGGGTGAAGATCCCGATGCTGTCGGTGCTGGTGGCGGGCCTGATGATCGCGTGGCTGGCCTGGGTCTCCAGCCTGGTGCTGCGCGCGCCTCGCCGCCCGCGGGTGGGGCAGATCGCCTTCCTGCTGGTCGCCGGGTGGCTGCTGGTCAACAAGGTCTACGCCCCGCAACAGGTGCTCTGGCTGGTGCTGCTGGTGCCGCTGGCCCGCCCCAAGCTGGCCGACTGGGCGGTCTGGTCGGTGGCCGAGGTCTTCTACTGCTGGGCGGTCTGGGGACACCTGGGCGGGCAGCTCTCGCCCGGCGACGGTGGCAGCGACGTCGCTTACTGGGCCGCCATCGTCTTCCGGGTGATGGTGCTGGTCTGGCTGGTCGCCCAGGTGCGCCACGACCTGCTGCACCCCTGGCAGGATCCGGTGCGCACCCCGCTGGTGGACGATCCGATCGGCGGGGTGCTGGACCACGCCCCGGACCAGCCGCTGGGTGCCCGGGAGGGTGAGCTCTCCTTCTTCGGCCCCGACGACGAGGCCTCGACGGGTTCGGCCACCGTGGCTGCGTCCGAGCAAGACCCAACCACGATCCCCGAGCCTGTGGAGGGGCCGGAGGGCTTGCCCGCACCCCGCCGCGGAGCGCCGGAGTGAGTATCCGTCGGATGGGCACCGACGCCTGGTGGGTGGCCCGCTGTTGGCTGCTCAGCCGGGGGATGCTGCTGGCCATCGCCCTGGTGGTGATGATCACCCAGCGACGCAGCGGGCATGACCTGCTGAGCGCCTGGGATGTGGCGCACTTCGAGGGGATCGCCACCAATGGGTACGCCAATCCGATCGACCGCGCCTTCTTCCCGGGGCTGCCGCTGCTGCTGCGGGCCGCGCACACCGTGGGGATCCCAATGGGCCTGGCCGGGGTGGGGATCGCCGCGATCTGTTCGGCGCTGGCGGCCTGGGCGCTGCTCCGGCTGGGTGGCCCGGTGGCCGCCGGGCTGTGGCTCTTCGCCCCGACGACGGTCTTCACCGCCATCGGCTACACCGAGGCGCCCTTCTGCGCCGCCGCCTTCTGGGCCTGGGAAAGGGCCCGCAACAAGCACTGGGGGCAGGCGGCGCTGCTGACGGCGGTGGCCTGCAGTTTCCGGGTCTCCGGGCTCTTCCTGATCGGTGCGCTGGGGTTGCTGGCGCTCACCCAGCACGGCGTCCCCGCGGTGAAACGCCTCACCCATGCGGCCCTGGTCGCCGCGGCCTTCCTGGTGCTGTTCGGCTACGTCGCCTACCTGCACCACCTCACGGGCTCCTGGCGGGCCTGGTTCGAGGCGCAGCAGAGTGGCTGGAACCGTGGCTTCACGAACCCGCTGGACGCCCTGCAGCACACCCTGGATGCCGCCAAGCGGTCGCGCTGGCCGGATCGGCCGGCGGTGGCGACGGTCTTCGGCGCCGAGGTGGTCTCGATGGCGGTCGGGCTGCTGGTCAGCGTCGTGCTGCTGGTGCGGCGACGCTGGGCCCAGGCCGGCTGGGTGGGGGTGCAGGTCTTTGCCTTCGCCACCTCCTGGTGGTTCATGAGCGTCAACCGTGCGGTGCTGCTCTGGTTCCCGCTGTGGCTGCTGGTGGCGGAGCTCGCGCGAGTGGCCTTTCCCGAGGCATCGACGCAGCCTGCCCCGGCCCCGGCGAAGGCCCAGCCCGCCGCGGGTCGGCACGCCGCCGGCGGCCCGGTGCTGCCCGGCTCCGTGCTGGCCAGCCGGATCGCCGTCGTCGCCTTCACCGCGGGCAGCACGCTGGCGATGCTGTGGTGGGCCTGGCAGTACTTCACCGGCGCCTGGGCCAGCTGACTGAAACCGGCGGCCGGCTCAGCCCTCCTCGGTGCGGGCCTCGGCCAGCTCGACGGCCTCGTCCGCGCTGACCTCACTGCCGTCGGTCTCGTCGTCGGTGGGTTCCCGGTCAAAGCTCCAGGCCGCCCACAGCGCCAGCAGGATGAAGACCACCAGCAGCCCGGCCATGCTCCAGGAGACCATCGTCATGGTTTGCAGAATGCTGGAGTGGTAGCGCCAGATCAGGGTCAGCGGCACCGCGGCGTAGGCGCAGGCGAAGAGGAACATGGTGCCCTGCCGCTTCACGGTGATGAACATCAGCGAGATCGGCGAGGTGACGAAGTTCAGGTAGAGCCACGGCACCAGACAGCGGGCGATCTGCCCGGCCAGGGTCCAGTCGTGGTTGCCCTTGGAGCCCAGCACGAAGGGGAAGAGCCACGGCGCCAGCAGCCAGATCAGGGTGAAGGGGATGATGCCGATCGCCAGCGACCGCACCACGGCATTGCGCACCACCGGGAACATCTTGCCCCGACGGGTGGTGGCCAGCTTCTGGTAGAAGACCTGGGTCAGGGCCCCGTTGATCAGGCCCATCGGCATCTGCAGGAGCGTCCAGGCCTGGGCGAACTGCCCCAGGACTGCCTTGGTGAAGAAGGCGGCCACCAGCAGGTTGATGCCCTGCAGCCGAATCTGGTCCACCAGGGCATTGGGGCCCTGCACCAGGGGCATCTTCTTGTGCTCCTCGGCGACGGTGCGCAGGGCCGGGTCGCCGTCCTGACGTCGGGTCTCGTGTCGGGTCAGCCGCCACAGGTTGATCATGCTGAACCACTGGCCAACCAGGCTGCCGACGATCATCCCCAAGGGCCCTGCCCAGAGCAGGCCGACACCCAGCTGGGTGGCGGTGGTGCCGATCGACTGCCCCATCTTGTTGCGGGCCATCTCCTTGTACCGCTGCCGCCGGTTCAGCCAGTACAAACGGCTGGAGAGCTGGGTCATGGCAAAGACCAGCAGGCCCACCAGCGGTAGGTAGGGCGCCAGCGACGGATCCTTCAGCAGCCCGGCGACGGGTTTGGCGAAGATGCTCAGCCCGACGATGCTCAGCCCGGCCGTGACCAGCGCCAGCCGGCTGGCCAGGTTGAGTACGGAGCGGGCCTCGACGTCGCGCTTCGGGGTGACCACGGCCAAGTCATAGCGCAGGGCACCCACCGCCGCGATGCCGGAACCCAGCGCCATGTAGAGCGAGTAGAGCCCGAAGTCGGCGTCGGTGTACATCCGGCTCAGCAGCGGCCGGGCCACCAGCGGGATCACCTGCGCGACGGCCGTTCCCGTCATCAGGGTGAGGACGTGCTTGAGGAAGGTGTTGGAGCGCAGCCGCTGGGCCAGGCTCTGCGGTGCGGGGGCTGCCCCGGGCTCCTGCTCGATGCCCGTCATCGGGCCTCGCCCACGGTCAGCCGGTAGGCGTCCAGCATGGCATCCACCGAAGCAGACCAGGAATAGGTGTCCTCCACGTGGGTGCGCCCGGCGGCACCCATCCGGGCCCGCAACGCCGGATCCAGCGCCAGCCGGGCAATCGCCTGGGCGGCCTGCTCGACGTCGTCGACGCCGATGATGATGCCGGTCTGGCCGTCGATGGTCACCTCGGCGGGTCCCTCGGTGTCGGAGACGACGACGGGCAGCCCGCAGGCCCCCGCCTCCAGGATCGCGGCGCCGAAACTCTCCTGACGGCTGAGCGCGACGTAGATGTCCAGCTCGCGCAGCCGGTCCGGCACCTGCTCGTGCGGTGCCTTGCCGGTCAGGGCATCGGGCAGGCCCAGCTCGTCGGCCAGCCGTCGCAGGTCGGCCTCGGCGGGACCGCCGCCGGTGATCTGCAGCCGCAGCGCGGGGCCGCCGGCCGCGGCGACGATCTCCCGGGCCCGGACGAAGGTCCGGATCAGGGTGTCGATCCCGTAGACCGGCTTGAGCAGCTTGACCGTACCCACCACCACCTCGTCGCGCCCCCCTTCGTCGCGCGCTGGGCGCTGCGCGGCCGGGGTGAACCGTTCGGTGTCGATCCCGAAGGGGGTGACGCTGATCTGCTTGTCGGTGAAGTGACGGGTGCGCTCGGCCATCGCCCGGCTGGTGGAGGCGACGCGGGTGGCGGCGGCCAGGTTGCCGCGCAGCAGCTTGGCCAGCGCCGGATTGCGATCCGGGAATTCGTAGACGTCGGAGCCCCAGACCGAGAGCAGGTGCGGCACGGACAGCCCGGTCAGCGCGATCCGGGAGAGGGTGCCGTAGCCGCTGGCGTAGTGGGTGTTCACCAGATCCGGCCGCAAGCGCTGCACCAGGGTGCGCACGGCCGGGGCGGCGGCGACGTAGCCCGTCCCGCGGGGGTTGGGCAGCCGGTGCAGCGTGACCCGATCGTCATAGGACTGGTCGGCCGGGTCATGGGTGGAGGCCAGGTGCACCTCCAGCCCGCGATCGACCAGGGCATTGGCCCACCGGGCCGTGTGGATCGAATTGGCGGCCGAGACCAGCAGCACGCTGCGCGGGCCGTCGGCCCGCCGGTCACCTGGCTCGGCGCCGGTCAGTTCGCGCACCACGGTGCGGGCCCGCTCCAGCCAGGTGTGGCCCTCACGGGCGCCCATCACGTCCTGGTGGGCGCGGTGCACCTCGTCGGGGCTGGCCACCAGGTGTCGCAGCAGTTCGGTGGCCGCTTCCCGTGAATAGGGCAGCGACCAGCCCAGCCGGTTCTCGGCGACGAAACGCCCGGTCAGCGAGCCCTCGCTGGCAATCATCGGCTTGCCATTGCCCAGGTATTCGTAGACCTTCACCGGCGCGGCAAAATCCCAGTACTCCACCGGCTCTGCGTAGACCACCGCCACATTGGTGCGCTGGTAGAGCTCCTTGAGCTCCTCGCCGGAGCGGTGCACCACCTCCACATTCGGGGGCAGCGGCTCGTACTCGTCGCGGATCGCCGCCCAGTCGGCCTCCCGGCAGCACAGCACCAGGTGCGCCTCGGGCACGTCGGCCATGGCCTGGGTGAGGGCATGCAGCCGGTAGTGGGCGCCGATCCCGCCGACGTAGAGCATCCGCAGCGGCTCGGGCGAGACCTCCGTCGGTTCCGGGACGTCGTGCCCCGGTGGCAGCGGCGAGTAGGTCAGCCTGGGATCGCCCACATGCGCGGCCATCTCCCGGCTGGGCAGGAAGAGCACGTCGGTGGCCCGGCGGTAGGCCAGCAGGTCATGCCGGTAGGCGGCCAGCGCGGAGTACTTCTTCACCGGATTCAGCCCGACGCCGTAGTTGGGGAAGCGCCAGTAGATGTCGCGGTAGAACAGCCCGACGCGGGTTCCGTGCGCGCGCAGGGTGCGCAGCAGCGCGAAGTCCACCAGCGGGTGGTGCGGCAGGTGGTCTGGGTCCGTCAGCAGCGTCGGCATGGTGGACGACTCGGAATAGCAGAAGTCGAAGTGCAGGCCGTCGGCCAGGGCGCGGCGCACCTTCGCGGCGGCCTCGACCCGCTGGCCGCTGGTTCCGGTCACCTCCCAGACCTCATAGCCCAGCGACTCGAAGGCATCCCGCATCCGGACGGGGCGGATCCCGCTGGCGCTGGTGGCCATGCGGTTCAGGGGATAGGGCGCATGGAAGATCATGCGCGGCCTGTTGTGCGGGGCGTCGCTCATGCGGTGATCCTACCGAGCCGCCGACGCCCACCAGCAGTCCGAGCCTCAGCGGCGTCTAAGGTGTGGCTGTGGCAGACGCAATCCCGCTTCCTCCCAGGCCCGGACGGTTCACCATGGACCGGCTGGTCCAGTACGCGCTCGGCCTTGCCTTGGTGGTGATGCAACTGGTGAACCTGCGGGTGGGGCTGAACGGTCGCCCGGCCGTCGTCTCCCTCTTCCTGCTCGGCTTCGGTGCGGTGAGCGTGTTGACCCTGCCCTGGCTGCTCCGTCCCGGCCTGCGTACCCGCAGCGGCAACCTGGTGCTCGGCTCCTTCCTGGTCCTGTTGGGCTGGGCGCTGTGGTCGTCCTTGAACACCCCCTTGCCGCGGGTGTTGAAGCCCTGGGTGGACGTCTCCCGCCCGTACCTGGTGGTCCCGGTGGTCACCGCCATCGCCACCACCGCCTCGGCCTGGGGGCTGATGGCCGCGGTCAGTCCCGCCCGTCGCCCTGTGCTGCTTTGGCGGGCCTCGATGCTGCTGGCCGCCACCACCCTGCTGGCCGGGCCTCGCACCATGCTGGCCAACCACTCCCTGCGGTTGGGCACGGGCATGGGCGGTGCCGCGATCTACCACGTCGTGCTGCTGCTGGCTGGGGCGGTTCTGCTGCGCTCCGCCCTGCGCGACGAGCACCGCCGCTGGAGCCTGGCTGGGGTGGCCGTCTGCCTGCTGGGCATCCTGATGACCGGCTCCCGCGCCGGGCTGTTGAGCCTGCTGGTCTTTCTGGGCCTGCTGGGTGTCGCCTTCGCGATGCGCGGCCGGATCAAGCTGGTGCTGGCGCTGTCAGGCGCCCTGGTTGCGCTGCTGGTGGCCCTGATGGCCGTCTTCCCGGTGGCCCGACGCTTGGTCCAGCCCAACGAACAGTTCCGGGCGGCCAACTACGAGACGGCCTGGCGAACCTGGCAGGCGAGCGGCCACAACACCTGGCTGGGGGTCGGTTCGGGCCGGATGTGGCCGTGGTACTTCTACGAGTCCGGTGCCAGCCCGGTGCCGTGGCGCGGCGTGATCCAGACCGGCTACGGCCGTTCGCTGACCAATCCGCACTCCCTCTACCTGGGGGTGCTGGCCGAACTCGGCCTGGTGGGGGCCGCCCTGCTGCTGGTGCTGGTCGGTGCGGTGGTCTGGCAGCTGGTCGTGGCCTGGCGCACCATGCTGCGCACCGCCCCCGGTGCCCCCGCGGCCGAGGCGCTGGCGTCGCTGGCCACCCTGGTGGTTCCGCTGGCACTGTTCGCCACCCTGGTCGCCTTCGCCGTCGACCACTACCTGTTCAAGAACTTCGCCATCAGCTTCTGGTGGTGGCTGGTGCTGGCCGCCACCTGGGGACTGCGTGGCCCCGTCCGGCAAGATCAATCCGCATCCGTGGAGGTGTCCGCATGACCCGCATCGTGATCATCACCCGAGCCTTCCCCTGGCTGCCCGGGGAGCAGTTCGTCGAGCCGGAGGCGCCTTTCTGGGAGCGGGACGACGCCGAGGTGATCGTGATGCCCTGGAAGATGGAGGGCGAGCCCCGGCCGCTCCCGGCCAGCGTGCGCACCGACGACTGCATCGCTCGGATCAGCCCCGCACAGCGGCGGCGCGCCCGGCTGGCGGCGGTGCGCACCGGCCTGTTCTGGCGAGAGATCGGCTGGCTGGCGCGGCACAAGCGGCTCAACCGGGCCACCGCCCAGGAGTGCGTGCGCGCCGTCGGCGGTGCACTGGCGCATCGTGATGCGCTGGCGTCCTGGATCGAGCGCAACGGCCCGATCGACGTGGTCTACACCTACTGGTGGGATGTCTGGACCTATGGCGCCCAACTGCTCAAGGGCAAGGGGGTCGGGCACGTCGTCAGCCGCGCCCACCGCTACGACCTCTACGAGGATCGCCACCCCAGCGGCTACCTGGGGCTCAAGCGGCAGCTCGGGCCGCAGCTGGATGCCCAGCTGGCCATCTCCGTCGACGGCCGGGCCGCGGTGATCGAGCAGTACGGCCTTCCGGAGTCGATCGTGCGGCTGAGTCCGCTGGGCGTTGAAGTACCCGAGCGCGGTGCCGCCACCTCATCGGCCGGTGAGCTGCGGCTGATGAGCACCGCCCTGATGAACCCGGTGAAGCGGATCGACCGGATGGTCGACGCGGTGGCCGAGCTCGCCCGGCAGCATCCGGAGCTGCAGGTGCACTGGACCCACTTCGGCGGCGGCGCCCAGTACGACGAGTTCACCGCCCGCACCCGGGAGCTGACCGACGGGCCGCAGGCGCTGGCCAATCTGCACGTCGACCTGCCCGGAAATGTGGCCAACACCACCATCCGGGAGCACCTGGCGCAGGCCCCGGTGGATCTGTTCGTCAACACCTCGGAGTCGGAGGGTGTGCCGGTTTCCATCATGGAGGCGATGGCCTTCGGGGTGCCCGTCCTGGCCCCCGCGGTGGGCGGCATCGGAGACATCGTGCCGGCCGGGGGGGCCGGTGGCCAGCTGCTGTCGCCGGCTCCCGACGGGCAGGAGGTGGCCCAGGCTTTGTGGGCCTGGCACGAGCGGTGCAAGCTCGCCGACCAGCGGGCCGCCGCCCGGGCCGTCGTCGAGCACAACTACGACCAGGCCAAGAATTTCAGCTCACTGATGGACAGCCTGGTCCGCCTCGGCGGCCAGTGAGGCCTGGTCGGCGGAGGCCCGCGTTGCCGGGGCGGCGCCCAGGCCGCGGGCGCTGCCGGTCAGCCCGGCGAAGGCCACGATCAGCCACAGCCACACCTGGTGGTAGCGCAGCGTCGACGAGGTGACCAGGCCGAGCAGCGGGTAGACCATGGTCACGACGCTGGCGGCCACCACCCGCCAGCCGGGATTGCTGCGCTGGCGGAGCACGCCGCGACGGGTGACGAACCACCAGCAGGCCAGGTAGACCAGCAGGCCGGGGATGCCGAACCAGACGACGAATTCCAGCAGCATGTTGTGCGGATCCATCAGGGTGTTGCCGTAGACCGCCCGCGCCGCCCGTTGGTACTCGGTGTTGCTGCCCCAGCCGATCAGGGCCCGCATCGGGTTGTCGGCCAGCATCTCCCTCACCTTGCGGAAGATGATTCCGCGGGTGGCGGTGGAGTTGTCCTGAACCCAGGGGCTCATCGCCAGGGCCGCCAGCCCGATCACACCCAGGGCGCCGGCCGCGAAGATCATCCGGAAGCTGATGGCGCCCGGGCGGACGATCCGCACGGAGAGCAGGGCGATGATCAGGGCGGCCAGCACCACCCCGCCCAGCGCACCGCGCGAGCCCATGTAGGCGATGAAGAAGGTGGTGGTGGCCAGGATGGACCAGCGGCCCAGTGTGGCCAGCTGGCTGACCCGGGGCTGGAAGACCATCCGCGCCAGGACGCAGATGAACAGCAGGGCCATCGCGACGGAGTAGTCGTTGAAGTTGGGGAAGAGCGCCGCCACGAAGAAGCGGTTGGCCTTGATGGCGACGGCGGTGTTGCCGGTGGGGTACAGCAGCGGCAGGAACTTGAAGCCGGTGACGGCCTCGAAGATGCTCAGTCCCCAGCTGAACAGCAGGCCCGCGTAGATCCCGTCGAAGAGCCGACGGGCTGCCCGTTCGCGCAGGTGCCCCCGGAAGATGGCCGCCGCCACCAGGGCGATGGCCACGATGATGATCAGGTTGTTGCCGGTGCCGGCCAGCAGCGCCGGATTGGTGGTGAGCACGCCGAACAGGGCGGTGATGCCGCAGACCTGCAGCAGCCGGAGCAGTCGGTGCGGCAGCCGGGCCGAGCGGGACAGGCCGTGCACCAGCACGACGACGGCGGGCAGCACCAGCAGGGCGACGAAGCCCATCGGGATCCGGGCCGTGACCAGAAAGGCTGCCAGCCAGAGCAGGACCGTGACGTCGCGCTCGGCGAGCGGTCCCGACCATCGCGGCCGGGGGATCGCGATCATCGTGCCGCGGTGTCGACGGCCTTGCCGCGGGTGCGCCGGGCCTGGCGGGCCTCCAGCAGGAAGGCGGTCACCAGCCAGGCCGCCAGGGCGGCGGCGACGGCCGGCAGCAGTCCGCCGGCCTTGCTGCCGGTGGGGATGGCCTCGGGGTCATCGGGGCTCATGCTCTTGGCGGATTCCACCTGGACCATGGCAGGCACCTTCTCCTTGGGCAACTTCACGATCCCCGCCTCGTGGGAGATCAGGGAGCTGGCCAGAGCATCGGCCATCTTCAGCGAATCCTCCTCGTTGGGGGCAGTCGCGTTGACGGCCAGCAGCATGGAGCCACCACCCCAGTAGAAGGAGGTCATGTCCCGCACCTCGTCTGGCGTGTACTTCCCACCCATCGCCTTGGAGACGTCGTCCATCATCACCGGAAGATCCTGCAGGGCGACGAAGGTGCGCATCCACTGGGAGAGCAATTCTGCCTTCAGGCCGACGTCGCCCGCGGTGTCGCCCGCGCTCTCCAACTGCAGCATGATGTGGGCCTTGGCCTGGTGATCGGCCTGCGCGGGGGTGCTGCCGGTGCGGAGGAAGGTCGCGCCCACAGCGGCGCCCAGCACTGCGAGTGCCACCAGCGTGGCGGGCAGCCAGTAGCGCAGCAGGCGGGACAGGTAGCCGAGCAGGTCAACGGTTTCGTCATCGGTGTGCACCCGATGATCCTAGCTGGAAGGTGACGATTCCCCGCCGTGCGTCGGCGGGGTTTCGGGCCGGGAAGCCAACCCGGCGATCCTTTCCCTGCCGGCTTGTCGCCTGTCGGCTGCGACAGGGAGGAATGCGCGCGATAGCCTTGACCGAGTAGACCACGCTGCCCTTGGAGGCCAAGTTGAACAACGTACGCATCCAGCCCACCGCCGACATGGACGAGGGAGTCACGATTGGTGACGGCTCCTCGATCTGGCATCTGGCGCAGGTGCGCCATGGCGCGGAGCTCGGTACCAATGTGATCGTCGGTCGGGGCGCCTACATCGGTGAAGGTGTGCACGTCGGCAACAACTGCAAGATCCAGAACTACGCCCTTGTCTACGAGCCGGCATACCTCGAGGACGGCGTCTTCATCGGCCCGGCCGTGGTGCTGACCAATGACCACTTCCCGCGGGCGATCAATCCCGACGGCACCGTCAAGAGCGCGTCGGACTGGGAGCCGGTCGGCGTGACCCTCAAGGAGGGTTGCTCGATAGGTGCGCGTACCACCTGCGTCGCCCCGGTGACCGTTGGCCGCTGGGCCACGGTCGCGGCCGGTTCCGTCGTCGTCAAGGACGTTCCCGACTATGCGCTGGTGGCGGGCGTTCCCGCGCGGCGGATCAAGTGGGTGGGCCGTTCGGGCTTCCCGCTGGTCGAGGACGGCACCGACGCCACGGGCAAGAAGCAGTTCCGCGACGAGAAGACCGGTGACGTCTTCGTCGAGGAGAACGAAACCCTGACCCTGGTGGCCGAAGGGTCCGCCAGCACTGATTCGGAGGAAACCAAGTGACTGAAGCATTCATCCCGCCGGCCAGGCCGATCGTCGGCGAGGAAGAGATCGAGGCGGTCACCCGGGTGATGCGC
>NZ_JBCDMV010000040.1:0-15819 GCF_038433135.1 Luteococcus sp. H91
TTCGCGCCGTTGGCTCCGAACCGGTTGTGGGTGGCCGACATCACCTATGTCTCGACGTGGTCGGGATGGGTCTACGTCGCGTTCGTCACCGACGCCTACGCCCGCAGAATCCTGGGCTGGCGTTCGGGCACCACGATGAGCACCCAGCTCGTCCTGGACGCGCTCGAGCAGGCGATCTGGACCCGTCAACGCGAAGGTCACGACCTGGCCGGGTTGGTGCATCACTCGGACAGAGGTAGTCAATACACGTCGATTGCCTTGTCAGAGCGGCTTTCGGAAGCCGAGATCGCCGCCTCGGTCGGGTCGGTCGGATCGAGCTACGACAACGCCCTCGCTGAAACGATCAATGGGTTGTTCAAGACCGAACTGATCAAGCCCCGCGCTCCGTGGAAGGGTGTTGACGAGGTCGAGTTCGCGACTGCGGAATGGGTCGACTGGTTCAACCACCGCCGCCTCTACGAGTGGACCCTGACCCCGGGTTGTGGACACGTGGAATCCAGCATGGGCTGGAGGAAGCGAGATGATCATCATCATGGCCAGGAAGAACTACTCGGCAGAGTTTCGTCAGCAGGCCGTTGATTTGTACGAGAGCTCTCCGGATGCGACGTTGAAGCAGATCGCCACGGATCTGGGAGTGTCCCGCGGGACCCTCGCGGACTGGGTCAAGGTCTTGGGCAGCGGTGTCAGGACACCCGGTGCGACGCCCCCGTCACCCGCAGCACCGGATGGGGAGTCGACCGCAGCACGGATTGCCCGGCTGGAGGCCGACAACGCGCGGTTGCGGGAGGACAAGGCCCGTATCGAGACCGAACGGGACATCCTGCGCAAGGCAGCCAAGTATTTCGCCGGGGAGACGAACTGGTGAACCGCTTCCAGTTCGTCGCCGACCACCAGACCACCTATCAGGTGAAGCGGTTGTGCCAAGTGTTGGAACTGTCACGCTCCTCGTTCTACGCCTGGCAGAAGGCATCACCGGCCCGTCAGCAGCGCGCCGAGGCCGATGCTCAGCTCGCCGCACGGGTCCGCGCCGTGCAGGACCCGAAGGCTGGGGGCGATCCGGCCTACGGGGCGCCGAGGGTGACCGTCGAACTCAACGACGGCGCAGAACCCGAGGCTCGGGTGAACCACAAGCGCGTCGCGCGGGTGATGCGCGCTCATGGCCTGGCAGGGATCAGGTTGCGTCGCCGGGTGCGCACCACGGTCCCGGAGCCTACCGATGAGAAGTTCGGCGACCTGCTCAAGCGGGATTTCACCGCCGAGGCGCCGAACCAGCGTTACGTGGGTGACATCACCTACCTGCCGCTGCACGGGGGTGGGAACCTGTACTTGGCCACCGTGATCGACTGCTACTCCCGCAAGCTGGTCGGCTGGGCCGTCGCGGACCACATGCGCACCGAACTGGTCGAAGACGCCCTCACCGCCGCCCTTGCAGAGCGGGGCAGCATGCACGGGGCTGTGTTTCACTCCGACCATGGGTCGGTCTACACGTCGAAGGCCTACGCCAGGCTCTGCAAGCGTCTCGGGGTGACCCAGTCGATGGGGGCCGTCGGAACGAGTGCGGACAACAGCCTGGCCGAGTCGTTCAACGCCACCCTGAAACGGGAAGTCCTGGCCGGGCAAGCCACGTTCGCGGGGCCCGAGTTGTGCCGTCGGCAGGTGTTTCGCTGGCTCGTGCGCTACAACACCCGACGACGCCACTCCTGGTGCGGCCACCTGTCCCCGAACACCTACGAGGCCCGCCGGGCCGCTACGCTGCCAACCGCAGCGTAATCAGACAACAACGTGTCCACGATCCGGGGCGAAGGCCCAGTACTGCGGCGACGTCCCGCCCGCCGAACTCGAGAAGGCCTACTACGCTGGCCACAACCAGCCCCACGAGGAACTGGAACTGTCACACCACTGAGTCCCCGGACATGCCGGGGCGATTCAGTTAGCGGCAGGAATGTGTGTACAGGATGACCATTTTCATGTGTGGTGGCTAGGGGTAATGGTGGTTTGAACATGCTCTGGGAGCATGTTCGGTGCAGGTTGCGAGGAATCATCCCCGGTGTGGTGTATGCGGATCGAAGCTGGTCAAGAACGGTGTCACGTCGGCTGGCAGGACCCGGTGGCGTTGCAAGACCTGTGGTGCCTCCGCGGTCCAGTCCCGGCCCGACGTCACCCGACGCGCGGAGCTGAATCGCTTCCACGCCTGGCTGTTGGGCCCTGCCAGCCAGCACAGCCTTGATACCGGGACCGGCCGCTCCTTCCGAGCCGCAACCGGCTGGTGCTGGAACATCGACGTGCCACAACCACGAGCCGCAGGCGAGGTTGACGAGGTCTTGATGCTGGATGGCACCTATTTCCAGGACTGGTGCCTCATCGTGGCCTTCAACGGCCAGCACGTGCGGGGTTGGCAATGGTGCGAACGAGAGAACAAACCCGCCTACCTTGCCCTGCTGCACCGGCTCCCTTCCCCGAGCATGGTGGTCGTCGACGGCGGCCGGGGTGTCGCCGCCGCCTTGTGTGAGTGCTGGCCCGACACCGCGGTGCAGCGCTGCTACTTCCACATCTACCGCACCGTCACCCGCCACCTCACGATGAACCCGAGACTGGACGCTGGCAAGCAGTTACGCGCCCTCACCAAGGCCCTGATGGACGTCTCCACCCTGGACGAGGCCACCGAGTGGACCCGGCAATACCTGGCCTGGGAAGCCACCTGGGACACCTTCCTCAAACACCGCACCTACGCCGCCAAGCACCGCGAACGCCCACTCGGGGTCGGGGAATGCGCCACCTGGTGGTTCACCCACCGCGAGCTGCGCCGATGCCGCGCCCTGTTCCGGAGCCTGATCCGACGCGAAGAACTGTTCTGCTGGCTCACTACCACCGGCGCTCCGTTGCCGCGCACGACCTCACCCCTGGAAGGGGGCCCGAACAAGGCCATCAAGGACCTCCTACGCGTCCACCGAGGCCTCCCGCCGGACCATGCCCGCCGGGCCGTCGAGTGGCTCCTCAACAGCCACACCGAGTTCCCTCACGACCCCTGGAGCCTGGCACGGCCCGAGCACTGGAACCAGCCACACAAGCCCCGCCCTGCCGTCGAGGAGCCCCTCGGCCCGCAACCCGGAAACACCTTCTCCTGGGAAGACGGCAACGGCATCCAGAAAGGCTGGGCCGGCCGCTGGCGACCATGACACGCCCAGAGCCATACACACATTTCTGCCGCTAACCCCGGATCTGCCTTGCCCTCACTCGGTTCACCAGCTAACAGCAAGGCCGGGGCTGCTGATGCAGCCCCGGCCTTGCTAACAGGGATGTGCGTGGAGGTGGCGGGAATTGAACCCGCGTCCTCAAGAGGCGAACCAGGCATTCTCCGGGCGCAGCTGTGGTTGACGCTTTTCTCGGCCCCCACGCTCTCTACAGCACGTCGTGGACAGGCCCAGTATCAGTGAAGTCCCGATCAACCCCTGACACACAGGTTGATCAGCAAGCCTTCTGGATGAGGCCAGCTACCGGGTCGAAGGCTAAACCCGGGCTGACCCTTCGGTCACTGCTCAGGCAGCGAGAGCGAAGTCTGCGCGATTGGTGTCGGCAGTTATAGGTTTCCGGGGAACATTTACGTGTTGACCCTGGATTCACGGCCCGCTTCTCCTGGAACTACCGTCCCAAGTCGAAACCAGTCACCCCCCTGTTGAGTTGTACTGTCCTAGGACAGCGACGGGCTGCACCAACAACCCGGTTCTTGCCATGCTACCGGTACAACGCACGCGACGCCACCAACATTCCCGCGCACGCAGCCAGCTACCGGGTGATCTCCTTCGGCCGACGCCCCTGGGGACGCCCCTCATCCAGCGGCCGCAGCGGAACCAGCCGGCTCACCGGATTGCGCCAGTCATCACCCGACGCCGCATGAGAGATGCCGGCCACCGTCAGCACCAGCCAGGTGATGCCCAGCACACCACTGAGCGCTCCACCGAGGAACCCCTCCGTCAGGGCACCGGTGATTGCCATGACCACCAGTGCAACGAGCTGGAAGTTGAAGGCCTTGGCCGCCTCGCGGCGGGCATAGCTCTCATGCGGGGCCAAGGCGTAGCAGACGGCGGGCCCGACGAAGAAGGAACCCAGGCCAGTCAGATGGGCCACGGTGGCGCCGGTGCGCCCCATCGGGCCAGGTACCCCCGTCGGCCGGGTGGGGCGCATCAGGAGGCTGGCGCCAGCGCCCACCGGGATCCGGGCCAGACCCTCGAAGGCGCGATTCATCTCGCGTCGGGTGCTGGCCTGAAGCACGGTCTCGACCCGCGCGTCCAGTTCATAGATGGTCAGCCGTCCCTCGGCATAGGCCTGCTGCAGGTACGCGAGGCTGCGCTCCCGCTGGTCCTCGGTGACGGGCAGTCCGAGCGACGGGTGCTCAAAGGCGGACATGACGGACGGCTTTCGTGGCGCGATGGTGGTGGACATGTCTTGAGTCTGCCTCGCCCACCACCATCACACCATCGGGGCCTGCCCTGAAAGCGCCCCGAGAAGACGTCGGATCAGCGAACGGCCAGCAGGTCGCAGACGAAGATCAGGCTCTCACCGGGGGCGATCACACCGCCCGCACCACGGTCGCCGTAGGCCAGGTGCGGCGGGATCACCAGCTTGCGCCGGCCGCCCACCTTCATGCCCTGGATGCCGGTGTCCCAACCGGAGATGACCTGGCCGGAACCCAGGTTGAACTGCAGCGGGCCGCGGCCATAGCTGGAGTCGAACTCCTCACCGGTGGAGAAGGCGACGCCGACATAGTGCACGGCCACGGCCATGCCGGCCTTGGCCTCGGGTCCGTCGCCGACCACCAGGTCGGTGATCTCGAGGTCGGTGGGCGCGGGGCCCTCGGGGAAGTCGATTTCAGGCTTTTCAGTCATGCCTGCAAGCCTGCCACATGGCTGTGACAAAACTCGACGGCCTCACCAGCTGCCGACGCCGCCACCGCCGCCACCACCGCCGGAGAATCCCCCGCCGCCGCCGAAGGAGGACCCACCGCCGAAGCCGGAACCGGAACTGCCGACCGAGGAGGGCACGGAAATCTCCGGAGCCGCCGCATGATCAATGGTGTTCAGGGAGTTGTTGAAGACGTAGAAATTCCAGTGGTCATAGGGGCCGTAGTACCAGACCGGCGGTTCGGCACTCAGCCGCCCCATCCGCACCAGCTGGGCGCACAGATCCGCCCACCGGTCGGTCAGCCCGAACAGGATCGCCCACGGCAGATAACGGGAGAAGATGTCCTCCCCCTCCTCGAAGCGCAGCTGGTCGGCCTCGGCGGTGGCCAGATAGGTCCGGAATCCCTCCACCTGGTCGGTCAGCGCCCGTCCGAGGCCCGTCCGCTGCCCCCGACGTGCCTTGGCGCGCACCACCATGACGGTGAGGGCTATCGGAACCACCGGCAGCAGCAGCCACATGGCACTGGACAGCGATCCGCCGAAGAAGAACCAGGCAAAGCCAAGCATCATGATGCCCGAGCAGGAGAAGCTGGCGCGCGCGGCCGACGGGATCGCGGTGAACCAGTTGCTGGCGGCCACCTGGTTGCGCACGCTGGTGACCAGCGCGGAATGGGCCAGGTGCATGGATCCCTGATCCGAGAGGTCGATCTCGCCGTCGGCGCCGGCGAAGAGCCGTTGCAGCAGCACCTGTTCGTGCGGTTGGGTGGCCACGGAGAAGTCCACCAGTTGCACCCGGGCCGAACCGGGTTCGCTGGCCAGTTTCACCGCACCCCGCACCGCCAGGTCAACCAGCGTCGCGGTGGTCTCCTTGGTGTCCAGAATGCCGTCGGCCAACAGTCCGGCCTCGGCGACGCTGATCCGGGGTGGGGAGAAGGCGACGGGGATCTCGATGGCGTCACTGGGCTTCTGCGGGGCGCGCTCCCCCGGCCCCGGAATGACCCCGGGTGGCAGGCCGACGTAGCGCAGGTCACGCCCGCGCCGACGCCACCACATCAACCCGAGGATCGGCGAGAGCACCAGGCTGAGCAGCCCGGCCCCCATCCCGGTCTTCTGCAGGGCAATGTCCTGGGCGTCGGCCCTGCTGGTCAGGTGGGGCGCATTGTCGGTGACCTGCCCGGCGCCGAGCTTGGCGGCGACGGTCAGTACCTCGCCGGGGGCCTTGCTGGCCTGGGTGAACTCGGCCTTGCCGCCGTTCACCCGCGCACTGGTGCAGTCGGCCTTGCTGGGTGGCGTCGCGGAGGAGCAGAAGACGTCCTTGACTCCGCCCGGCACACTCACCGACACGGTGATGTTGCGCACCATCGGGGTCTCGCCACTGATCGCATCCCAGCTGAACTCGTCGTAGCCCTTGAAGGTGCGCATCGCACCGGAGATGTCGTAACTGATGGTGTAGCTGACCGTGCGGGTCTGGATGTACTGCCCAGCCGTGCCGATCCGCAGGGTGTAGCTCTCATTGCGGCCGTCGGTGTCGACGCGTGGCTGCCAGTGGGCGGAGGCGCCATCGCTGGCCGTGACCTCCACATTGCTCACGTCGTAGACCGCGTCCTGCTTGTCGTCGTAGGCCTCGCGGGTGACGAAGGATCGGGTGATGCCCTGCCGGCCGCTGGTGCCGAAACGGTAGACCAGCGTCTCGGTGGCGCGCACCGTGCCATTGGGCTGCACCGTGTAGGCGATCCTCCAGGAATCCACCGAATCGGTCGCCGCCCAGGCCCGTTGCGGGTTGACGGCGCCCAGCAGGGCGAACAGGACGGTGAACAGCCCCAGCAGGGCCGCCCGCAAGGCCCTGGTCATCCGCGTCGCCGATTGCGCTCAGCCAGCTCGCGCTGGGTCTCCCGGTTCATGTCACGTTCCCGGATGGTCTGGCGCTTGTCCCAGTCTTTTTTGCCCGTACCGACCGCGATCTCGACCTTGGCGTAGCCGTCGTTGAAGTAGACGGCCAGCGGCACGATCGTCTTGCCGGTATTGCCCAACTCACGCTCCAGCTTGTCGATCTCACGTCGGTTGAGCAGCAGCTTGCGGGTGCGCTTGGCCGCGTGATTGGTCCAGGTGCCAAAGGCATACTCCGGAATGTTGGCATTGCGCAGCCAGACCTCACCGTCGTCGACGGTGGCGAAGGCATCCACCAGGGAGCAGCGGCCATTGCGCAGGCTCTTCACCTCCGTGCCGGTGAGCACCATGCCGGCCTCGTACTTCTGCCCGATGTGGTAGTCGTGCAGCGCCTTCTTGTTCTGGGCGATGAGTTTGCGGCCCTTCTCGCGTGGCACGTGGTCCCCCTCGGGTGGTCGAATGTGGTCAGTCTGACACCCCAGAATACGGCCGCTCGCAAGCCGGGCCGGTCAGGACTCTCAGAAGCAGGCCGGTCAGAAGTAGGTGCTGGGGTTGACCAGCGCCCCGTCCCGCCAGACCATCAGGTGCAGGTGACAGCCGGTCGAATAGCCGGTGGTGCCCACATAGCCGATCACCTGGCCCTTGCGCACCCGCTGCCCCACCCCGACGACGTAGTTGGTGGCGTGGTTGTAGGCGGTGGTGACGTAGTGACCGCCCACATTCCCATGGTCGAGGATCAGTCGGTTGCCGTAACCCGCATTGAAGTACTGCTCCGTGACGACGCCGTCGGCGGGGGCCATCATGGGCGCGCCGCAGGCCGCACCGAAGTCCATTCCGTCGTGCAGTTTCCAGATGTGCAGGACCGGGTGCAGCCGTTGCCCGAAGGGCGAGGTGACCGGGCCTCCGACCGGCGACGAGAAGCCGCCATTGCCGGAGACCGCCGGAGTGGTGGCCACGGGTGCGGACGTGGCCGCCGGTGCGGACGCCGCCTTGCTTGCGGTGGCCGACGGCTTTTGCTCGCTGGAGGACTTCTTGCCGGCTGCCCGTCGGGCTGCGGCCTTCTCTGCCGCGGCCTTCTTGTCGGCTGCCTGCTGTCGCTGCTTTGCCTGCTCGGCCGCGGCCTTGGCCTCGGCAGCCTTTTGCGCAGCGATCCGCCGCTGGATGCGCTGCTGCACGGCGCCGGACTCGGCGGCCAGCACCTTCTGCCGCTCCTTCTCCGCGGCCACCTTGTCAGCCGCGGCGGCCTTGGCCCGCCGATTGACGGCGACCAGTTCGTGCACGGAGGCGGCGGCCCGATCGGCCTGGCTGGCGGCGGCCCGGGACGCGGTCAGCTTCTCAGCCGCTCGCTCACGCGCCGCCGAGACCTCCTTCTCCGCCTCGGTCTGCGCCTTCCTGGCGGCCTCCAACTTCACCTGCAGCACCTGCAGCCGGTCCATCTGCGCCTGGGTGGCATTGAAAATGGTGCTCGACCACTGCATCTTGCTGTTCACGTCACCGGTCTCGATGTCGGTGACGAAGGCCGCGATCCCCAACAACTCGGTGTTCTGCTGGTGGGTCTCCCGCACCGTCGCCCCCACCAGACGCGCCTCGGTCTGGACCCGTCGCTCATTCTCGGCCACATCACGCTGGGCCTGGGCCAGCTTGGTCCGTGCCTGACGCAGCGCCTTGGCCTGCTTGGCATCCTCCGCCTGGGCGGCCTTGCGAGCTGCGGTGGCGGCAGCGAGCGCCTCGCGAGCCTTGGTCAGTTTCGCCTGGGAGGTGGCGAGCGTCTCCGCGGCCTGGTTCAGTTCCGCCGAGAACTCGCTCAGCTGGTTCTGGGAGGCGGCTCGACGGGCATTGATGCGGTCACGCTCGTCGGTCAGCTCATCGGCGCTGGCCACCGGGGCGAGCGAAAGCCCCATGCTGAGGGCAGTCACGCCGACGACGGCAAAGCGGCCGGCCCGGGCCCATGATGCGGAGGCTTCCATTGCAGTTCTACCTTCTCCTGGCCCAAGCTGAGCGTGGGGTAACTCAGACTCTCAGGTACTTCCTAGTTGCAAGCAACGTCGGAATGATAGCCAGCGCCACACCCACCAGCGCAACCCCGCCCATCGCCCAACCTGCGTGCTGCCAGGAAATCCACCGCAGAGCCTTGATGGAAACTTCAGCATTCTTCACGATCACCGACCAGTACCCGAAGGCCAGGGTCCCGCAGGCCAGCGCGGCGCCGATCACCCCGGCGACCAGGCTCTCCAGCAGGAAGGGCAACATGATGTAGGCATTGGAGGCGCCCACCAGCCGCATGATGCCCAGTTCCCGTCGTCGGCTGAAGGCGGCCATTCGGATGGTGTTGCCGATCTGCAGCGCCGCGGCGAGCAGCAGCAGCACGCTCATCCCGATCGTCGCCCACTTCAGCGCATTCAGCCAGCTGAACAGCGGATCCAGCACCTTGTGCAGGTCCTGCACATTCTGCACACCGGGCAGCACCTCGGCCTCGTCCACCACCCCGGCATACTGCGCCGGATCCTTCAGCTTGATCCGGTAGGAGTCCTGCATCTGGTCGACCGTGAGGCTCTCCAGGATCGGCGAGTCGGAGAAGGTCTCCTTGAAGTCGTCATAGGCCTCCTGCTTGCTCTCGTAGAAGACCTGGGCAACCTCCGGGTTGGCCTCCAGCCGCTGCTTGATGGCCGCTCGCTGCGCATCGGTGACGTCCTTGCCGGGCTCGCACATGCCCCCTTGGGAGTCGGCGACGCACATGAAGACGCTGATCTCGATCTTGTCGTACCACTTGCCCTTGATCAGATCCACCTGCTGCATGGTCATCAGCCCGGCGCCGAAGAGGCTGAGGCTGACCCACATGGTGACGATCACGGCGATGGTCATGGAGAGGTTGCGACGCAGACCGGACCAGGTCTCGCGGAAGGTATGACGCATGCTGATGTCCTTTCGGCTGTCCCGGACGGCTCAGGCCGTGCCGTAGACACCCTTGGTCTGGTCCCGGATGACGCTGCCTGCATCGAGTTCGATCACGCGACGACGCATCTGGTCCACGATGGTGGCGTCGTGGGTGGCGATGATCACCGTGGTGCCGGTCTTGTTGATCCGGTCCAGCAGCTTCATGATGCCGATGCTGGTGGCCGGATCCAGGTTGCCGGTGGGTTCGTCGGCGATCAGGATCTGCGGCCGGTTGACGAAGGCGCGGGCGATGGCGACGCGCTGCTGCTCGCCGCCGGAGAGCTCCTCGGGCAGCCGGTTGCCCTTGCCGGCCAGTCCGACGGTCTCCAGGGTCTCGGGCACCAGCTGCTTGATCTCGCTGGTGGGCTTGCCGATCACCTGCAGGGCGAAGGCCACGTTCTCGTGCACCGTCTTGCCGGGCAGCAGCCGAAAGTCCTGGAAGACGGTGCCGATCTGGCGGCGCAGGGCCGGAACCTTCCAGCTGCGCAGCCGGTTGAGGTCCTTGCCCGCCACGTGGATGGTGCCCATCGTGGGGCGGTACTCCCGCAGGATGAGCCGCATGAAGGTGGACTTGCCGGAGCCCGACTGCCCCACCAGGAAGACGAACTCACCGCGGTCGATCTGGACGCTGACATTCTTCAGCGCCGGCTTGTTCTGGCCGGGGTAGAACTTCGTGACGTCGTCAAATGTGATCATGCTGGGTCCTTGGCCGTCGTGGGGAAGTTCGGGGGGGGCGATTGTCGGCTCGGCCGCCACGGAGTCTAGGCCTCGACGAGTCCGCCCGGCGACCCGGTCACTGCACGATCAGCCGACGCTCAGTCCTCGTCGCCCTGCATCCGCCAACGAATCCCGGCGTCGATGAAGCCGTCGATCTCGCCGTCGAAGACGGATTCGGGGTTGCCCACCTCGAAGTTGGTGCGCAGGTCCTTGACCATCTGGTACGGGTTCAGGACGTAGGAGCGCATCTGGTCACCCCACGACGCCTTCACGTCACCGGCCAGTTCCTTCTTCTTGGCCTCCTCCTCCTGCTGCTTGAGCAACAGCAGGCGGGACTGCAGCACGCGCATGGCCGCCGCGCGGTTCTGGATCTGCGACTTCTCGTTCTGCATCGAGACCACCAGGCCGGTGGGCAGGTGGGTGATCCGGACGGCGGAGTCGGTGGTGTTGACCGACTGGCCGCCGGGGCCCGACGAGCGGAAGACGTCGACGCGAATGTCGCCCTCGGGCACATCGATGTGGTCGGTGTCCTCGATCAGCGGGATCACCTCGACGGCGGCGAAGGAGGTCTGGCGACGGCCCTGGTTGTCGAAGGGGCTGATCCGCACCAGTCGGTGGGTGCCGCTCTCCACGCTCAGGGTGCCGTAGGCGAAGGGGGCGCTCACCTCGAAGGTGACCGACTTCAGGCCGGCCTCCTCCGCATAGGAGGTGTCCATCACGGTGACCCTGTAACCGTGGCGCTCCGCCCACCGGGTGTACATCCGCAGCAGCATCTCCGCGAAGTCGGCGGCATCGACGCCACCGGCGCCGGCCCGGATGCTGACCACGGCGTCACGCTCGTCGTACTCGCCGGAGAGCAGGGTGCGGACCTCGAGTGCCTCGATGTCACTCTTCAGCTTGCCCACCTCGGTCTGGGCCTCGGCTGCGGCATCCGCATCGGACTCCTCCGCGGCCATCTCCAGCATCAGCTGGACGTCGTCCAAGCGCTCTCGCAGCTGCTCGACGCGTTCGACGTCGGACTGCAGCGCGCTCAACCGGGAGGTGACCTTCTGGGCATTGGCCTGGTCATCCCACAGGTCCGGAGCCGCGACCTGCTGCTCGAGATCCTCGATCTCGCGCTTCTTGGCCTCGGGGTCGAGCACCGCCTCGATCGACTTCAGCGAAGTCTCGAGGGTGGTGATGATGTCTGAAAGATCTGCAAGAGCCACGTTGGGAGAGTCTACCGTTTCGCCGGAGAAATCGGCTTGCCGTCACGTGAAAGACTTGGGGCACTGACGAAAGGACCGCTCGTGGGAGCCCTGAAGAACCAACTGAAGCTTGACCTGGTGACCGCCATGAAGGCCAAGGATGATGCCGCCAAGAGCAACATTCGGATGGCCCTGACCGCCATCCACAACGAAGAGGTGGCCGGCGACGTGGCGCGTGAGCTGAGCGATGCCGAGGAGACCACCGTCGTCACCAAGGAGGTCAACAAGCGCAAGGACTCCGCCGAGGCCTACCGCGCCGGTGGCCGCGAGGATCTGGCCGAGAAGGAGGCCGCCGAGGCCGAATTCCTGGCGAAGTACCTGCCCGCTCCCCTGACCACCGACGAGGTGCAGGCCCTGGTGGATGAGGAGGTGGCCGCGGCCAGCACCGATGGCGAGAAGCCGACCATGCGCCAGATGGGCCAGATCATCAAGGCCGTCACGGCACGCGCCGAGGGCCGCTCCGACGGCAAGACCATCTCCGGCCTGGTGAAGCAGGCCCTGGCCTAAGGGGAGCCACATAGTTGGCTCGGCGCAAACAGGAGCCTGAGTATCCACTGGCAGCACAGTTCAGCGATCCCCCTCGCGCCGTGTGAGGCTGGTCGGCATGACTGACCCTTCACGGAATCGAACACGCGAGACCTGGATCGACCTTGCTCGCGGCGCCTGCGTGCTGCTGGTGGTGCTCTACCACGTGGTGCTCTGGCACCTCGCCCAGGTGGAGACCCCGGCACTGCGCTCCGGCACGTGGGGCAGCCTCAACGACGTCGCCGGTGGCATCCGGATGCCGCTGCTGCTGATGCTCTCCGGCATTCTGGCCGCCGGCAAGATCGGCCGCGGGCGCTCCGCCCTGCGGGGCGCCGCGGCCAACTACTGGCTCTATGCCGTCTGGCTGACGGTCTACGCCGTCGCCTGGAGCCTGTTCTCCTTTCCGACGCCGGAGAAGGTGACGCTCGGCACCAGTTGGCTCAGCCAGTTGCTGCTGCCCGGCACTCCGCTGTGGTACGTCTTCGCCCTGGCCTGCTACCTGGTCTTCATGTGGCTGGTCCGGCCGCTGCCGTCCTGGCTGGTTCTCGCGGCCCTGGCCGTGCCGATGCTGATGCTGCACCCCGGCCAGCGGATGTGGCTGAAGGTGCCGGTGCTGGCGATCTACTTCGCAATCGGGGTGTACGCGTCGGGCTGGCTGCGCCGCACCCTGCGGGATCGTGCCTGGGCCCTCGTCCTGGCGGGCGTGGTCGGCTATCTGGTTTCCGGTCGGCTGGTCGGACTCGCCGGTGGCCGGTGGGAGGCGCTGCAGGCGGCCTTCTTCGTCGGCAATCTGGGCAAGGGCCTGACCGCCCTGGGGCTGGCCTGGTATGCCAGCAGGCTGGGAGCCCTCAGCAGGTTGGGCGCGTGGGTGGGCCGGCACACGCTGGCCATCTACGTGATGCACCCGCTGCTGCTGGGCGCGCTGATGCTGGCCGTTGCCCGGGTTCCCGCTCTGCGCATCACCGACGCGCTGGGCCCGGCCGCGGTGCTCTACCCACTGCTGGTCACCGCGCTGATCGCCATGCTCTCGCTCGGTTTGGAGCGGGTGCTCAAGGCAGTCGGCGCCCATCCGCTCTTCGGCCTCCCATCGGCCTGGGATCGTCGGCTGCGTGCTTGGGAGGCCGACGCAGCACCGGAGCGCCGTCGCACCCCGGTGCCGGAACCGGTATCGTAGGTGCGTTGCCGGGCGCATAGCTCAGTTGGTTAGAGCACCTGCCTTACAAGCAGGGAGTCGGGGGTTCGAGTCCCTCTGCGCCCACCAGATCAGACGTAGTAGAACACCTGACATCGGTTGATGTGGGTGCGAGGGCGGCGAACGGCTCGTTGAGCTGGATCGCCGCTTTTTCGTCTTCGGTGATGAGGATGCGGTGGTAGAAGGCTTGGTTGGCGAGCCGTTTGCCCAAGTCGTCGGTGCGCTCGTACATCCGGCCGCAGTCAGCGAGGAGTCGTAGGGCGGTGGCGAGGTGTTGGCGGGGGCCGTCGTGGTCGTGCCGTTCGGCGTCCAGGCGTTTGGTGACGTCAGCCAGGGCGATCCTGATCCGGTCTTGGTGGCGTTTCAGGGTGGGGAGGTCGATGGCGTCGGCGAAGTGGGCTTCGAGGAGCTTGTCTGCTTCGGCCTCCAGCCGCTGTTTGGTGGCGGTGAGGTCGTCGATGGCCTGCGAGCGCTCAGCCAGGCGCTCATCGAAGGCCGCTTCGACCCGTTCTGCGAGCTGTGCGTAGGTGGTCGGGGTGATGGCGATCTGTTGGTAGCAGTCGGCGACGAGTTGTTCGGCGATGCCGACGGGCACGGCCTTCCGGGTACACGTCGTGCGTTTGGTGGCTCGACCGGTGCAGATGTAGTAGGCGTAGCGAATGCCTTGTTTGTTGCGGGCGTAGTCGAGCTGCAACCGGGCGTTGCAGGTGCCGCAGTACAGGGTGCCCTTGAGGTAGTGGTCGTGCTTGCGGCGGCGTTCCCCAGCGGTGGCGCGGGTATCCAGGAGGATCTGGACCTGCTGCCACGTCTCCGCATCGACAATCGGCTCGTGGGCGCCGGGATGGAGAGCACCCTGGTAGCGGACCTGCCCGATGTAGTACGGATTACGCAGCAGCTTGAAGAACGTCGACCGCCCCACCGGCCCCGACGGACGCTTCGGCGTCGCCACTGTCGTCAATCCTCGGGCGGTGGCTTCGGCCAGCAGGTCCGGGACGGTGTGCTCACCCTTCGCGTAGGTTTCGAAGACCCACCGGATCAGCGGTGCCCTGTCGGGGTCGATCTCAACGGTGCGGTACTCCCAGCCGTGCTCGTCCTTGCGTCGCACGTTGCGGTAGCCGATCGGTGCACGGGAGGGGGTGCCGCCTGCGGCGACTTTCTGGGTCATGCCTTTGGTCACTTCGGCGGCGAGGTTGCGGGAGTAGAACTCCGCAATCGAGGACATGATGCCGTGCAGCAGCATCCCCGAGGGGGTCTCGTCGATGTTTTCTGTGGCAGAGACCAACTGGACGCCGGCGTCGATGAGCTGGCGGTGGATGTCGACGTCATCGAGCCGGTTGCGGGCCAGCCGATCCACTTTGTGCACGATGCAATACGTGACCTGATGGGTCGCGATGTAATCCAGCATTCGCTGCAGCTCGGGCCGCTTCGCCGACCGGGCTGACTCGCCCGCGTCAACAAACTCCGCGACCACCTGGGCGCCAAGGGTTTCGGCTTTGCGACGGTTCGCCTCCCGCTGAGCCGGGATGGAGAACCCCTCATCGTGGCCACCGGCCGTGGCTTGTTCCTTGGTGGAGACCCGCTGGTAGGTCACCGCCGTCACCCGTCCCTCACCCGTGAGCGTCGAGGCCTGTGTGCCGAGGGTGGTCATGGGCGTCTTCTCTCATCGTCGAGCCGGCATCGGGTTCGGGCTGTGCGGTCTGGTTGTGGAGACAATCGGCCAGGTGCAGCACCAACGCGACCAGCCGGTCCATGTCTGGCTCGCCCCGGGGAACGGGCTCTGCGATCAACCGCCGCCCGTTCGGTGCGGTGCGTGCATACCTCATGCCCCACAGGTGGACGCCCCACCCCCGTGAGAGAGCCGGTGGTGGTGACGGTTCCGGAAAATTTCCGGGACCGTCCCTTCGACTGGAGTCGGGCAGGGCGGTGCCGGGTGGGGTAGTTCACGGCTGGGGAAAATTTCCCCCACCGTGCATCCCAGCCCGAAGATGCACGATCCGTACTGCCTCGCAACGGCCCCCGATACCGGAGTCTCACTGATGGCTCACTCTGCAGGTGTGCACCGCGACCCCAAGAGGGCCCCGTGGCGGTGGTCTTCACGACTATCTCAGGTGAGGGATACATGTCGATCAGATCAGCCATGGATGAGCGGATCACCGTCCGATCTGCCCGTATCCCGGTCATCGTCCGTGGCGGGGAGGGGTTGTCCGCACCACAAGCAACCGGTCAGGTCGTCTGCCGTCTGCTGGGTCCGCTGGCGGGACTGTCGACGACGGTCGAAAACGGAGCCAGTAACGACGGTCGAAAAGGGGGCCACGCGATCACGATGGAGGGATGATCAGCGTGGATGTGTGGGCCGAGATTCGGTATCTGCATGCCAGTGAGGGCCTGTCGGGCAGGGCGATCGCGAAGCGGTTGGGGG
>NZ_JBCDMV010000041.1:0-15452 GCF_038433135.1 Luteococcus sp. H91
GGCAGTGGAACCGACGCCTACCCGCAGCGCATGCGGGACCTTGTCACACCCCCATGCCAGAATCATGACTACGAGACCGGCAACGACGCTGGACCGTTGACCAACCAGCCCTCATGAAAGATCGAGGTTAGGGAATTGTGGGTGAGCTTGGGTGGTGACTGATCGTCGATACGAATGGCGATTCGTATTGAATTGCAGGAAAGGTAGCAAGCAGCTCACGGCAAAGTCAATGGTTTTGGGGGTCCCATGTTTCGGGGCCTCGACGGGCTCGGCCATCGTGGTCACGTTGGGCAGGGAACCTGCCACGGTCCCCGAGCTTGTCGAGGGGTTGCGAAAAGGGGCGCCCTACTTGGCGTCGGGCATGTCCGTGCGCAGCAGACGCAGGGCCGCGTTGGCGTAGAAGTCGCACAGCACGTCCAGGGGCTGGCGGCCGTCGGGCTTGTACCACTGGGAGACGCCGGTGCCCATGTCGATGATGAAGTAGGCGACGATCTTGGCGTCGGGGGTGGTGAAATCGCCCGTCGCAACACCCTCATTGATCAGATCGATCCAGTGTTGCACGTAGTCACGGCGCAATTGACGGACCTGGCCGGCGTAGGGCTCCTGCAGCGCCTTGACCTCTCGGTTGGAGACCCGCACGGGCGCGGCGTGCTCGGCGTGGAAACGCGCGTGGTTGCGCATCGCCGCCACCACCTTGTCCCGCGGGCTGCTCAGCCCGGCCAGGGATTCGTCGTACTGACGCAGCAGTTCCTGGTGGATCCACAGGCTGATCTCGCCCAGCACCTCCTGCTTGGAGGAGTAGTGGTTGTACAGGCTCGAGGCGCGCATGCCGAGCGCCCGCGCGATGTCCTCCATGCCGGTGCCGTAGTAGCCACGCTCATCGAAGAGCTGGATGGCGGCGGTGCGGATCTGGGTGCGCCGGGTGATGCTGGCCATGGCAACTCCGAATCTGGTGGTGGCAAGTGCTTTCGTCGGGCTGGCCCGACGAGTGGGATCGAACCCTTGACAGCCTACGGGGTGCCGCTCATACTAGTCGAAACGAATCGCCATTCGTAAAGCGGTCAATTCACGGGACTTGGATCAAGGAAGATCCGGGTCATCTCGAACCTTGCTTGTGCAATTTCCCAACGCAGAAAGGCTCGCCATGCCTCAGGAAATACTCGCGGACTCGACGGATTTCTATGCCCTGTTCTCCGACGTCGAGGGCTCCGACCAGGATTTCTGGCAGCGCGCCCGCCAATTTGGCTCCGAGGCGGCGCCCGAGATCAACGACTGCTGGGAGCAGGCCACCTACCCGGTGCACCTGGTCAAGCGGATGGGTGAGCTCGGGCTGGTCTCCGACGGTCTGGACATTCCCGGCCTGGACACCATGTCCCCGCTGGCCGCCGGCCTGGTGATGATGGAGATTGCCCGCTGCGACGTCTCGATGGCCGCCTTCGTCGCCATCCAGGGCGGGCTGGTGCTGCGCTCCATCCACAGGTATGGCTCCGACGAGCAGAAGCAGCAGTGGCTCACCCCGCTGGCCAAGGCCGAGAAGCTGGCCGGCTTCGGGCTGACCGAACCCACCCACGGCTCGGACTCCGTCGCGCTGGAGACCACCGCCCGTCGCGACGGCGACGAATGGGTGATCAACGGCCAGAAGATGTGGATCGGCAACGGCGGCGTCGGCGACATGACCGTGATCTGGGCCCGGATGGACGACGGCGAGGTCGGCGCCTTCCTGGTTGACCAGAAGACCCCCGGCTACTCCGCCGAGATGATCACCGGCAAGGTCTCCTTCCGGATCATCCCGCAGGCCACCATCACCATGACCGACATGCGCGTGCCGGAGAGCTGCCGGATGCCCGGCGCGACGTCCTTCAAGTCGGCCGCGACGGTGCTTTTCTCCACCCGCTCAGCGATCTCCTGGATGGCGCTCGGTTCCGCGATGGCCTGCTACGAGGCGGCGCTGAAGCACTCGCTGGAGCGACAGCAGTTCGGCAAGCCGCTCGCCAGCTTCCAGTTGATCCAGCAGCGGCTGGCCAACATGCTGCAGGACCTGACCAGCATGGCGCTGCAC
The DNA here is from genome assembly GCF_038433135.1 of Luteococcus sp. H91. NCBI lineage: Bacteria > Bacillati > Actinomycetota > Actinomycetes > Propionibacteriales > Propionibacteriaceae > Luteococcus > Luteococcus sp. H91. The sequence continues at coordinate 2,060 of NZ_JBCDMV010000041.1, forward strand.
TGCCGTCGGATCGCGGATCTGGAGGCCGCCGGCAAGCTGGTGCAGCAGCAGGCGTCGATGGCCAAGCTGCACAACACCCGCGCCGCCCGACGGATTGCCGCCGACGCCCGCGACATGCTCGGTGGCTCCGGCATCCTGCTGGAGAACAACGTGATGCGCCACATGGCCGACATCGAATCCATGCACACCTTCGAGGGCACCGAGTCGATCCAGTCGCTGATCCTGGGCAAGAAGATCACCGGCATCGGCGCCTTCCGCTGAGCCAGGCATCCGACCGAACCCCGATCCCCAAGCTTGTCGAGGGGCCTCCACCCGCGGCGCCCCCCAGCCCGTCACCGCCGAAGCCCCCGAAAGGACCATCCCGATGACCAACGAGATCCTCTCCACCAGCACCACCGACTTCTTCTCCGTCTTCGCCGATGTCGACGGTGCCGACCTGGCCGCCTGGCAGCGCGCCCAGACCTTCGGCGCGGAGTGCGTCCCGCAGATCGCCGGGCCGTGGGAGCGCGCCGAGTACCCGCTCAATCTGGTCAAGCGACTCGGTGAGCTCAACCTGATCGCCGATGGCCTCGATGTGCCCGGGCTGGAGAAGATGTCTCCGCTGGCCGCCGGCCTGGTGATGATGGAGGTGGCGCGCGCCGACGCGTCGATGGCCACCGTGATCGCGGTGCAGGGCGGCCTGGCGCTGCGCTCCATCCACATGTGGGGCTCCGACGAGCAGAAGGAGAAGTGGCTCGGTCCGATCGCCCGGTGCGAGAAGCTCGCCGCCTTCGGCTTGACCGAGCCCGACCACGGCTCCGACTCGGTCGCGCTCAGCACCACCGCCCGTCGGGATGGCGACGAGTGGGTGCTGAACGGCCAGAAGCGCTGGATCGGCAACGGCTCGGTCGGAGACGTCACCGTCATCTGGGCGCGGATGGACGATGGCGAGGTGGGCGGCTTCATCGTCGAGCAGGACACCCCCGGTTATGAAGCCGAGACCATCCAGGGCAAGGTCTCGATGCGCGCCATCCCGCAGGCGTTGATCACCATGACCGACATGCGGGTTTCCGAGGCCAATCGGCTGCCCGGCGCGACCAGCTTCCGCGCCACCTCCAGCGTGCTGTTCACCACCCGATCCGGGATCAGCTGGATGGCGCTGGGTTCCGCGATCGCCTGCTACGAGGCCGCGCTGGAGCACGCCCAGACCCGGATCCAGTTCGGCAAACCGCTGGCCAGCTACCAGTTGATCCAGCAGCGACTGGTCAACATGCTCGATGAGGTGACCAGCATGGCCATGTACTGTCGTCGCCTGGCGGACTTGGAGGCCGCTGGCAAGCTGATCCCGCAGCAGGGCTCGATGGCCAAGCTGCACAACACCCGCGCCGCCCGACGGGTCGCCGCCGAGGCCCGCGACATGCTCGGTGGCTCCGGGATCCTGCTGGAGAACAATGTGATGCGCCACATGGCCGACATTGAGGCGATGCACACCTTCGAAGGCACCGAGTCCATGCAGTCGCTGATCCTGGGCAAGAAGATCACCGGGGTGGGCGCCTTCCGCTGACTGATCGCCGAGCCTGTAGGGGGCCGACCGGCTCGGCCGTCGTGGTCGGGTTGGCACACGGACATTGACCCACCCCCCCCGAAGGGGATGATTGAGGTGAGCCGCGTCGGGCCCGACGCCGTGAGTCAAGGGGGTTGCCATGAAGAGACCAACGGTCACCGTGTTGCTGGCGATGTTGTTCGTCGCGACGGCCTTCTTGGGCGTGGTCGGAGTCGGCGGCGCCGGATTCCCCTGGTTGGGCTGGGCAGTCAGCCTGGCCGCGATCCTGGTCTGCGTCGCCGGGATGCACTGGCTCTGGCCCCGATCGCGTGGGGCCGCGCTCGGCCTGATCTGGCTGGCCTGCACCCTGCAGTTCGTCCTGCTCTTGTCCTGGGACTGGGAGTTCCCGCTGCTGTTGTGGTTCTACGGCGGGCTCTTCTCCGGCATCTTCCTGCTCTTCCTGATGGCCCTGCTCTATCTGGGCCCGGGCCGGGTAAAGCCGCTGAACTGACCCTCGCTCTGGGTGCCATCGGGGCACACCAGGTGCCGACGGGTTTCACGTGGAACCCGGGGACCAATCCGCGTCGACACCCTCGTGCCGAGCGGCCGGACTCGATAGCGTCATGACCATGGCCAGAGTTCTGGTGGTTGACGACGAAAGCGGCATCCGCACGGTGCTGCGGGAGTACCTGCGCGCCGACGGACATGAGGTGGTGGAGGCCGCGACCGGGCGCGAGGCACTGGATCGCTTTGCCGCCCAGACCTGCGACCTGGTGCTGCTCGACGTCGGGTTGCCGGACATCGACGGGCTGGAGGTGCTGCGGCTGCTGCGCCGCGAGTCCGATGTCTACGTGATCCTGGTGACCGCGCGCACCGAGGAGGTCGACAAGCTGGTCGGGCTGCAGGTGGGCGCCGACGACTACATCACCAAACCCTTCAGCCCGCGCGAGGTGGCCGCCCGGGTCAAGACCGTGCTGCGCCGCGCCCGGCAGGACGTCGCGGCCCCCGAGGTATCCCGGGCGATGGACTTCGGCACGCTGCGGATAAACCCCGAGCGGCGCGAGGTCACTCGTTCCGGCGTCGGGATCGACCTGTCCGCCCTGGAGTTCGACCTGCTGCTGGCGATGGCCGGATCCCCCGGCCGGGTCTGGTCGCGTCGCCAGCTGCTGGAGCACGTCTGGGGCGGCGACTTCTTCGGCGACGAGCGGGTGGTGGACGTGCACATCCGCAACCTGCGTCGGGCGCTGGGCGACGACGCCACCAGCCCCAGCGTGATTGCCACCGTGCGCGGCGTCGGCTACAAGTTCCTGCCGGGTGCCTGATGCGTCGCCTGTCCGTCCGCCTGGTGATCAGCCACCTGTTGGTGGCGCTGGTGGCCAGCCTGACCATCTACGCCGTGGTCCACTGGTGGGCGCCGGCCCTGTTTGACCAGTCGCTCTACGGTCAGGGACCCGGCGCGGGCCAGGGGGCCGGGCAGGGCATGGGGCAGGGATCGGGATCCGGTGCCGGCCGCGGTGCCGGGTTGGGTCTGCGTCGCCAATTCGCGGACGCCGTGAACCGAGCGGTCGTGGTCGGCGGCCTGGTGGGGGTGCTGGCCGCGGGTGCCGTGGCGGTGCTGCTCGCCCGCCGGATCACCCGACCCCTGCTGGAGCTGCGCGAGGCCGCCCGGCGGATGGCCGACGGTGACTACCGGGTCAGCGTGCCCAACAGCTCCACCGCGGAGATCGCCCAGCTGGCCCACGACATCGACAGCCTGGGCGCCCAACTGGCCGACACCGAGGCCCGTCGCGTCCGGCTGATCGGTGAGCTGGCGCACGAACTGCGCACCCCGATCACCGTCGCAAACGGTTATCTGGAAGGGATGATGGACGGCGTGCTGCCCACCGACGCCGAGCGGCTCGCCCTGGTGCAGGAAGAACTGCGACGAGTGACCAAGCTGAGCAGCGACCTCTCCGCGCTCTCCCGGGCCGAGGAGGGCCGGCTGGAGATGCACCCCGAGGCGATCCGGCTGGACGAGGTGGCCGCCCGGGTCTGCGACCGGCTGCGCCCCCAGGCCACCGACGCCGGGATCGAACTGCTGGTGCGTTCCCAGCCCACCCCGATCACCGGCGACGGCGACCGGCTCTCCCAGGTGCTGACCAATCTGGTGGGCAACGCGCTGCGCGCCACCCCACGCGGTGGGCGGATCACCGTCGACTGCCAGCCGCAGGGCCCCGACGCCGTGCTAGTGGTCACCGACACCGGCGTCGGACTGGCCGGCGCCGACGTGGAGCGGGTCTTCGAACGCTTCTACCGCGCCGGCGAGGTACGCCCCGACGGCGGCACAGGGATTGGGCTGACCATCGCCCGCGGGATCGTCGAAGCCCACGGCGGTACGTTGACCGCCAGCTCACCCGGCCTGGGCCGGGGTGCCAGTTTCACCGTCCGGCTTCCGCGTTAGCTGGCATGCCGCCCCAGCCCGAGATCTGGGACGGCGCCGCCGGTTGGGGGTGGGGCTTGTGGGGGTCAGCGGTTGAACTGGCAATCGGCGCGCGGGGTGCCCTTGCCGGCGCCCCGGCCCTGTCCGCGGCCCATGCCCTGGCCCTGCTGACCAGCCGTGCGGCCCTGGCCGGCGCGCTGCCCGGCCTGCTGCCCGCGGCGCTGTCCCTGACCAGCCTGGGCCTTCTTGCCCGCCTGGGAATTCTGGCCCAGCCGGGCACCCTGCCCGGCGTGGCCACCCTGGCCCATCCCGCTGCCCGTCTTGCCCTGGGAGGCGGCGGTGAAGGCGCGCAGGTGGTTCTGCGAGCCGGCCAGCAGCCGCTCGAAGACGTACTTCACGTCGGTCTGCTTGACGGTCTTGAGTTCGGCCTTCAGGTCGGCGATGTCCCGCTTCTCCAGGGCGATGCCCACCTGGTAGGCCTCGGTCAGGGACTTGCTGCCCTGCGCCAGCCAACCATCGTAGAGGCCCTGGATGGCCGGATCGGCGTACGTGCCGGCGGGCAACCCGGCGGCCGGGTCAGCGACGCCATAACGGGTGAGCAGCATGCCCACCGAATCGAAGTGCCGCTGCTCGCTCAGCGTGATCCGGCTGAAGGGCAGGGCGTCGTCGTACTTCTTGGCCAGCGCGGCGTAGAGGTCGCGGGCCATCCGCTCCTCCTCGCGGCTGAAGGTCAGCGCCTTCGCCAGGCTGGCGTCGGCCTTCTGGGCGGTATTCGTGGGGGCCGACGCGGGGGCGGGGCTTGGAGTGGGGCTGGACGGCCCGGCCTGGGCAATGCCGGTCAGGCCGACACCGGAGAACAGCACCGCGGACGCAACCAGGAGGGATCGCTGTTTCGTGTTCATGGCTCAAGCACACCGTCGCCGGATGAAGGCGGATGCGGGGCCAGTGTGAAGATTGTGTCAAGCACCACGGACTGCGGGATTTATACCCCCTCGGGTATTATCCAATGCATGGCAACCATCGACATCGACAAGGACAACATCGAGGCGACGATCGGCAGCGGCATGGTGCTGCTGGACTTCTGGGCAAGTTGGTGCGGCCCGTGTCGGCAGTTCGCGCCGATCTTCGAGACCGCCAGCGAGCAGCATCCCGACGTGGTCTTCGGCAAGGTGGACACCGAGGCCGAGCCCGAGATCGCCGGCTCCGCCCAGATCCAGGCCATCCCGACCCTGATGGCCTTCCGCGACGGCATCCAGGTCTTCCGCCAGTCCGGCGCCCTGCCCGGCCCGCAGCTGGAGCAGCTGATCGAGGCCGTCAAGGGCCTGGACATGGACGACGTGCGCGCCCAGATCGCCGAGCAGGAAGCCAAGGGCGAATGACCACCCGTCGCCAGCTACTGCTGGTAGTCGCCGGGCTCGTAGCGTTTCCGGCCTTGTCGGCCTGCGGTTCCAGTAGCTCCGGCAAGAATGGCGACACCCTGACGGTGGACGAGTTCGCCGATCGGGTGGGCCAGGACGGAGTCGTCGTTCTTGACGTCCGAACCCCGCAGGAATTCGCCGAAGGCCACCTGCCGGGGGCGAAGGTGATCGACATCGAGGCCGCCGACTTCGCCGGCAAGATCGACGCCCTGGACAAGTCGGCCAAGCACGCCGTGTACTGCCGTACCGGCCGTCGCTCCGCGGCCGCGATCGACCACATGGTCCAGGCCGGCTTCACCGACGTCGCCCACTTGGAGGGCGGAATCACCGCCTGGCAGGGGGCGGGGAAGCCGGTGACCCAGTCCTGACCCAGTCGGGGCCCAACGGGCCCGGCCCTTGCGGGTGGGTGGGCTGCCCGGCCAGGCCAAGGCCTCCGAGCTTGTCAGGGGCACAGCAGAGGGTGGGTGGCATCACCGAAACGGTGACACCACCCACCCTCACGTGGTCGATCTGGGGCTCAGCCCGTCCGACGACTGGTCAGGACTTGGGCCACTGCAGCCCGGCGCTGCCGTCGGCGGGCGCTTGGGCCTCCGGGGTGGGGGCCTGCTCGACGGGAGCCTGCTGCACCGGGGCATCCTCGACAGGAGCGGTAGGGGCCTGGGCCGGATCTGCCGGGGCAGCCGGATCAGCCTGAGCGGCGGGGGCCTGGTTCAGCACGCCCTGGATCTGCTCGATCATCGCGGTCTCCTCGGGCGAGACGCCCTTGGCGGCCTCGGCAACCTGCTGGCAGGCGGCGGTCACGTAGTTCTTCAGGGCGGTGGCGGTGGCGGGGTCCTTGCTGGCCACCTGGACGGCCTCGGACAGGTTCGCCAGCAGCTTGCTGACCATCTCCTCCTTGCTGGAGGCCTGCGGAGGCATGCTCATGCCGCCCTTGATCACCTCCACGAACTCGGCGGGGGCGGAAGCCAGGGCCTTGGATGCGGCCATCGACTCCTTGAACGTCGCGAGGAATCCCGGCTCGGCCTGCGAGACGAGCGCAACCGCGCCCATCGCACCCTTGCGGATGGTTTCGTTCTCTTCATTGGTGAACTGGCTCATGCCCCCAGTCTGCTGCCGCGCGACAGCTCGCGACAGGGGTATCGCCGTCGGCGGAATCTGCCCCTCGTCCGAGAGGGCGGGGCTGGTCGGCTGCAATCCTGGCGGGAAGATCGTGGGTTGGCACGATCCAGAATCCTTGGGAGACCGCCTGGCCCGCCAGAAGTGCACCTCCGCGCTTCCTCGCCGGCGGACGTTGCCGAGAAACGCAGGACGGGGCCCCACCTGCCGGTGGGGCCCCGCTGCTCTGCTCAGGGTGCGGTCAGCGCTGGTCGAGCGGCACGTACGCGCGCTCGGTCTGGCCGACGTAGATCTGGCGCGGACGGCCGATCTTGGTGGAGGCATCGGCCTGCTGCTCGCGCCACTGGGCGATCCAACCGGGCAGACGGCCGATCGCGAACAGCACGGTGAACATGTTGACCGGGAAGCCCATGGCCTCGTAGATCAGACCCGAGTAGAAGTCGACATTCGGGTACAGCTTGCGCTGCTGGAAGTACTCGTCGTTCAGGGCGGTCTGCTCAAGCTCCTGGGCGATGTCCAGCAGGTCGCGGCGGCCGGCCTTCAGCTTCAACACCTCGTCGGCGTGCTTCTTGATGATGTTGGCGCGCGGATCGTAGTTCTTGTAGATCCGGTGACCGAAGCCCATCAGCTTGATGCCGGACTCCTTGTTCTTCACCTTGTTCACGAACTCCTGCACGCTCATGCCGGAATCCTTGATCTGCTGCAGCATCTCCAGGACTTCCTGGTTGGCGCCGCCGTGCAGCGGGCCGGAGAGCGCATTCACGCCGGAGGCAACCGAGGCGTACATGTTGGCCTGCGAGGAGCCGACCAGGCGCACGGTGGAGGTGGAGCAGTTCTGCTCGTGGTCGACGTGCAGGATCAGCAGCACCTCGAGGGCGCGGGTGATGGCGTCGTCGATCTCATAGGGCTCGGCCGGGTTGCCGAAGCTCATCCGCTCGAAGTTCTCGATGTAGCTCAGCGAGTAGTCCGGGTACATGGTGGGCTTGCCGATGGAGTTCTTGTAGCCATAGGCGGCCAGGGTGGGTACCTTGCCCAGCAGGCGCGCGGTGGCTTCCTCGATCTGGTCGGGGCGGAAGCCGGTGAAGTCGCTGTCGAAGGTGCTCAGGCCCATGATACCGGCGGCCAGCACGGGCATCGGGTGCGAACGACGCGGGAAGCAACGGAAGAAGTCCCGCATCCGCTCGTCGATGATCATGTTGCGGGTGATCCGCTCCTCGAAGGTGGCCAGCTGCTCGGCCGTGGGCAGCTCGCCGTAGATCACCAGGTAGGCGGTCTCCAGGAAGGTGGACTTCTCCGCCAGCTGCTCGATCGGGTAGCCGCGGTACTGCAGGATGCCCTTGTCGCCGTCGATGAAGGTGATCGCGGACTTGCACGACGCGGTGCTGGAGAAGCCCTGGTCGTAGGTGGTGTCGCCGGACTGCGCGAGCAGCTTGGAGATGTCGTGGCCGTTGTTGCCCTGGGTTGCTTCAAGGTAGGGGAGCTCGACCTGCTTGTCCCCATAGCTGAAGGTGGCTTGCGTCATGAACAGTTCCTCCTTGAACAGAGACCCGCGGGGCCCCGGCCGAGTGGTCTTGTGCGGCATGTGCACGTGCGCTGGCGCTCGTTGCCAGCGGATGACGATCACGATACCGCGTCGCGGCCCGGCAGGAAATTGAGCATTCTACGGGGTGGTCCATCGAGCCCGACGAGTGGGGTCGGACCTCAGGCCTGCCCGGGGCTTCCCTCCCGGCACCATCCCCTTGCCCAGAAGGACAGGGCCGATGGCGCGAGGGGGGCCACGGTGCGGGGATTCAGCGGGCCGGGGTGACCCGGCTCACCGTGTACAGCATCCGGTTGGGCGTTCCCTTGGTCGGATTGATGATCACATTGCGTGCTGCCTGGGTCACGATCTGGGAGTGCACCTGGGCAGGCGTCCAGCTGGGGCGGGCCTGCAGCACCAGGGCCGCCGCCCCCGAGACGAAGGGCGCCGCCATCGAGGTTCCCGAGTCCGAATTGGTGGCCGTGGAGCTGCCGATCCAGGCTGACCGGATGTTGGTGCCGGGCGCATACAGGTCGATGCAACTTCCGTAGTTGCTGGTGGGGGACTGGTAGTTGGTGGTCGACGCATTGGCGACGGTCAGGACGGCGGGCACATTGGCCGGGCCGTAGTTGCAGGCCGGGCCGGGCTCACCACCCTCGGGCGCATTGCCGCCGGCGGCAACCACGGTCACGCCGTCGTTGATCACCTTCTGGGTGGCGGCGGTCAAGTTCTTGCTGACCGCACCGCCCAGGCTGACATTCAGCACCGCGGGCTTTCCGGCCAGATGGTTGCGCACCACCCACTCCATCCCGGCCAGCATGTCCGACTCGTAGCCGCCGCCGTCGCAGTCCAGTACCTTGACCGGCACGATGGTGGCCTTCTTCGCGACGCCGTGCCGGGTGCCGGCCAGGATCCCCGCGACGTGCGTGCCGTGCCCGGCGCAGTCCTTGGGGGCGGTGCCGGGGGAGACGTAGTTGGGACCATTCTTGATCCGCCCGGTGAAGTCGGTGTGCGAGGCGTTGATCCCGGAATCCAGGATGTAGGCCGTCACTCCTGCCCCGGTGAGCTTGCTGGAGTAGCTGCGGCTGGGGCGCGAGCTGAGCTGGTCGATGCGGTCCAGACCCAGGGGCGGGTTCACCTGGGTGCCCGCGGCGTGGATCCGTCGGTCGGGCTCGACGGAGACCACCCCGCGGCGGCCCTTCAACCGTTTGGCCTCGGCGGCGGTCATCGTCGTCGCCATGCCGGGGAAGATCTTCTGGTAGGTGTGTCGCGGCTTGGAGCCGGCGGCGCCCGCGGCTCGCACGGACTGCATCGACGTCGGGTTGTCGAAGCGGACGATCCAGCGGGTGCGCGGCTCTGGTGCCGCGTCGGTCGGGGCGGTGGCCAGCGTGGTGGCGCCGAGGGCGGCGACCGTGACGGCTGCCAGGGTGCGGGCTGAACGGGGAGGGGTGATCCGGAACATGGATTGCCTTTGCGCATGGGGGGCCGGGCTGAGGCTCACTGTAGAACAGCCCCGTCTGCAGAGTCACTGTGACGGGACGGTCCACCGACCCAGCACCCGGGCCAAATGGGGTGGCCGCGGCGGCCGAGCTGAAGATGGCTTGCCACGTGTGGTTTTCTTGATCCGGGAGCGGACGCTTCCCCGCCGGCCGCCCGGCGGACCCTGTGCCCCCGAGGAGATGCAAGATGACCGACATGATGAGTCTCGAGGGCAGCTACGCGCTCGACAAGACCCACTCATCCCTCGCCTTCGTGGCCCGCCATTCGATGATCACCAAGGTGCGCGGCATCTTCACTGAGTTCACCGGAACAGCCCAGGTGCATGGCCAGGATCCGGCCAGCAGCAGCGTGACGGTGGACGTCGACGTTGCCTCCGTCAGCACCGGCAGCGAGGATCGCGACCACCACCTGACCAGCGGTGACTTCTTCGACGTCGCCCAATTCCCGCGGATCGCCTTCGTCTCCACCGGGGTGGAGGCGGTGGACTCCGACACCGTGGAGATCACCGGCGACCTGACCATCAAGGGCATCACCAAGCCGGTGACGATCCCCTTCGAGTTCACCGGCTCCGCCACCGATCCCAGCGGCAATGAGCGGATCGGTTTCGAGGGCCGGGCCGAGGTGAACCGGCGAGACTTCAACCTGACGTGGAATGCGGCCTTGGACACCGGCGGCGTGCTGGTGAGCGAGAAGATCCTGCTGGAATTCGAGGTCTCGGCGATCAAGCAGGGCTAGGCCCCCAGGCCGGGATGGAACAACCCCGCCGCGGTGAAGTACCGGCTGGCGGGGTTGTCCACGCCGGCAGACTCGGGGGGTTTCCGCCAGCCGAGAAATTGTGCCAAGCGGGAAACGCAAGGCGCAACTGGGTCATTCGATCAGCCAGTTGTTCCGTCACGAACCAGTCTGCCGCCGGCTCCCGCCGGATGTCATGATGGCGGGCATGAGAGCCGTAGTCGCCACCGTTCACGGACAGGTACAGGGGGTCGGATTTCGCTGGCGCTGCCTGCAGCAGGCCGAGCAGACCGGCGTCGCGGGCTGGGTGCGCAACCTGCCCGATGGCACCGTGGAGGTCTGGATCGAGGGAGAGGATGCCGCCGTCGACGCCCTGGTCGCGTGGTGCCAGGAGGGCCCGCGATGGGCCCGGGTGGATTCGGTTGATCTGCGACCGGTTGCCCCCAAGGGAATGGTTGATTTCGACGTGCGCTGACCCTGATCTCGGGGTTTGCTCAGGGGTTGTTCGCTGTGGGCGTCGCCATTTGGCTGTACGACCGCGGGGGCAGCCCCCTACCGTTGAAATGAAGGCCAACGCGGCCATTCGATCACGATCAGGAGACGATCATGACGCAGTACAACGACGAAGCACACAAGACCGACGCCAAGCAGGCCGCTGCCGACGCAGCCGCCAAGGCCAAGGCGCAGGCTGACGCCGCGAAGGCCACCGCGCAGGAGAAGGCCGAGGCCGCCAAGAAGGCCGCCCAGGAGAAGGCCGACAAGCTGAAGGCCGGCACCGCGGGCGCCCAGGACAAGGCCAAGGAGGCCTCCGACAAGGCCAAGGAGGCCGCCGCCAAGGCGAAGAAGGCCGCCGACGAGGCCGCCAGCAAGGCTGGCGAGGCCGTCCACAAGAACCGCGAGAAGATCGACAGCACCGTCGAGAAGGCCGCTCAGGTCATCGACTCCAAGACCCAGGGCAAGGCCACCGGCGTGGTCACCAAGGTCAAGGAAGTCATCGCCAAGGCACTGGACAAGACCGAGGGCAAGCGCTCGGCCGGCACCAAGGTGGAGAATGCGGCCGACGACGTCGCCAACAAGTTCTCCGACGTCGCCGACGACGTGCAGCACAAGGCTGAGGGCGACAACCGCTTCTGAGCCGCCCGCAGCACCCGACGAGGGCTCCGACCGGATGTGAACCGGCCGGGGCCCTCGTCTGTTCCGTGGATCATCCCCAGCCGAGCTCGTGCACCCGTTCGTCGTCGATCCCGAAGAAGTGGGCAATCTCGTGCACGACGGTGGTCAGCACCTCGTCGGCCACCTCCTCCCGCGTGTGGCAGAGCTCCAGTGTGGGCAGGCGGTAGACGAAGATTCGATCCGGCAGCATGGCGGTGTAGGTGCCATCCCGCTCGGTCAGCGGAATGCCCTCATAGAGCCCCAGCAGCCCAGGCTCCTCCTCATTGGCGTCCTCGACGATCAGCAGGCAGTTGTCCACCAGCGCCATCAACTCGTCGGGAATCTCATCCAGCGCCCGTTCGACGAGTTCCTCGAACTCCTCGGCATCCATCCTGATCATGCTGTTCCCCGATCGTTCAGCGTGACTGGGGCGGTGTCAGTGATGCGCCATCCTCGACGCACCAGGCGACGAAATCCCTGACATCCTTGCCCCGTTGGCCTTGGGAACGATACCGGCCGCGCCTGTGCGGTTCCTCCCGAATCCGCAGCGCCTCCGTGGCCAGCGGATGCCAGCGCTCGTCCAGCTGCTCCAGGATGTAGCGCCCGCCGCCGCTCTTGGAGGTCATTTGGCCGGTGGCCAGCAGGTGGTGCAGCCGGGCGGCACCCAGGGTGCACCAGGCGATCGCGTCGTCGCGGCGCCCCGCGATCATCCAGCCCAGCTTGAGCTCCTTGGCGGTTCGCCCCCAGTACCGGGCGAGGTTGGCGTGGGAGTACTGCCACAGCCGGGCCGGGTCCTGGCTGATCCCCAGCCGCGACGGTTCCCGCCCGGTGATCCGGATGCCGCGTTCGTCCAGCTCCGCCCAGCTGACCGGGTTCAGATCCAGCCGGTCCTCCGCGACGAACGTCCCGCCGAGGGTGCAGGGCACACCCGGGCACTCGTCGGGGCCGCGCTGCAGGTCTCCCAGCAGCACGTGGTGGCCGTCGAAGTCGTGCTCCGGGAACTCGAACCAGATCTGGGTGTGCGCCGCCTCCAGCGCCTGCAGGTCATGCACCCCCGGCCGGCGGCTCAGCACCGCGGTGAAGTCGACATCCGAGCTGGGGAAGAACTCCCCCCAGGTCAGCGACCCGCGCAGGTAGAGCCCCTCCAGCAGATCCTCGGAGGAGTTGTTGATGGCGTGGGTGAACGAGGCGCAGATCTGGTGCACCACCTCGGGAAGCTCACCGGCCATGGATCGACCCTAGTGGCTGGGGTGGTTGGGGCGCGGGAGGCCACGTGATTGGATCAATCCTTCCCGATCTCTCGCGGGTTGGGCCGTTGCACACCATGGCGCCGGTAGTGCTCATCCAGCTGGCGCTCGTGCAGTGAGTTGGCCAGGGCTGGCCCCAACCAGAAACACCACAGTGCCATCACCGGAACCAAGGGCCCCAACCGACCGCGGGAAGCACCGACCAGCACGATGGTGGCCACGAACAGACCCCAGTGGGCCCACCACGGGGTCTCGGCCGTGGGCTCGCCCTGATCCTCCCAGGCAACGGGAGCCTTCTCGCCCGGATTCCCGGTGGGCGCGTAGACAGCTGGGGCCCGCTCATGGCCGGGGCGCCGCCCGGGCAGGTCCCGGAAGAGCGCGTCCAGCTGGCTCAGGGTGCGGGCCTGCAGCGCCTGGCCGATCCGCTCGTCGAACTCCGCAGGGTCGATTCGGCCGGCGGTCAGGTGATCGCGCAGCAGTTCCGCGGCATCCTCACGTTCTGCGTCGCCGATCCGGGGTTCCGGGAGGTTGGGACTGGCTGGCTGGCTCATGGGCTCCATTCTGCTCCGTCAGGGGGCATGGCGGATTCGCGGAGGCCTCTTCGAACCCGGCGACCGGTGTCGGGGGACGGTCTCGGTGGATAGCCCGGAGATTTCACGGGGGTGGCTGGACGTGAAGGAGGGAAGTGCCCTCTGACCTGCGAAGATACCGATTGTCTAGGTCTGTATCAGCGTGGTTGAAGGAGCACTTCCCAGGTGAACAAGCGTA
>NZ_JBCDMV010000042.1:0-14596 GCF_038433135.1 Luteococcus sp. H91
CCGACGAGCTGGCCACGCTGAACCTGAGCCCGTACACCGACGGTGACCAGGTGGATGCCGTCGTGGTGCAGGCCAACCACCCCGAGTTCAGCAAGCTCGGCAAGGACGACTTCCCCGGCGTGCAGGTGCTGGTCGACGGCCGCAACTGCACCGACCCGGCACTGTGGGAGGGCGTCAAGCGCTTCGTGATCGGCGACGGCGAAGCCTGAGCCCACGGCAAGACCAGACAGGGCCGCCCCGGAGACTTCCGGGGCGGCCCTCTCGTCGTGAATGCGGGACTTTCAGCAGCCGAGCACGCGCAGGAGCTGGGGCAACGAATCCTCGATCTGCTGCTGCATCTGCGCAAAGACCTCAGGGCCCTGCCCGATCGGATCCACGATGGCCGCCTGCTCCGCCGGCAGGGGCAGCTCCAGGCCGCGCTTGGAGGCCAGCAGGGGCACGACGGCAGCCAGCCACTCGTGAGCGGACGTGCGGGGCGGGAGTTCTTCGTCGGTAACCTTGGCGGCCAGCCCGGCAAGGTCCACCAAGGTGTGCGTCCGGGAGAGCCCCTTGGGCCACATCCGAGTGACGTCCTTTCGGTGGTCCCGAGAGGCAACGATCACCAGCTGCTGATCAGCCAAGATGACCGGAGTGAGCTGCCGGGCGACGAAGTCATCCGCCTGCCCGCCGGTGGCCTCCAGCAGAGCCAGCGCTTGGGGTTCCATCCCGGAATCCACCACGGCACCTGTTCCGGCACTCCTGACCTCAACGGCGCCCACTCCCCACGCACGATCCAGTTCCGACTGCAGTCGTCGTTCAAGATACGGGGACCGGCACACATTGCCGGTGCAGACGGTGAGGATGCGCGCAGGGAAGGTCATACCACCACCCTAACGGCACCCAGGGGTTAGACAGCCGTCCGATGTTGCATGTTAACAAATCACAGCTCGGACAGTTCCAAGGAGGATTTTCAGATCTCCCACCATCGAGTGGGTCGCTACGTAGTTGGCATAACCCTGCGCCTTGCGGGGTAACAGCTGCTCCACGTAGAAGCGTTCTGGGTCCTCCTGCTCTGCCAGTAGTTCCGACTCATTGCGGAACTCCACACTCATGGGATCGGTGATCCCAGGACGAACCGACAGGATCACGTCACGCAGATCCTCCGGCCACTGGGCGACATACTTCGCCACCTCGGGACGGGGCCCCACCAAACTCATCTTGCCTTCTACCACGTCAATCAGCTGGGGCAGTTCGTCCAGCTTGCTGGCCCGCAGCACCTTCCCCACCCTGGTCACCCGGTTGTCCCCGGCCACCGTCACCAACGCCCCGCCCTGGGAGGGACGCATTGTGCGGAACTTTCGGATCCGGAAGGGCTCGCCGTGCAGACCCACCCGCTCTTGGCGGAAAAAGACTCCTCCACGCGATTCGGCGGCCACGGCAACGGCGGCCACGACCATCACGGGCGAGGCCACCAGCAGTAATGCCGTGGCCCCAAACACGTCGACGGCTCGCTTGGCGTCCATCAGCCCAACAACTCTCGAACGGCGGCAATGACCCGATCCACCTGTGCGTCGGTCATGCCAGAAAAGATCGGCAGGCTGACCGCGCGGGTGAAGGCATCGGAGGCCACGGGGAAGGCGTCCTCGGTGAGTTGACCAGAGTCTCGCCAGTAGGGGTGCAGGTGCAGCGGGATGAAGTGCACGCTGCACAGCACGCCCCGCGCCGACATCTCCTCGATGAAACGGTTCCGGGAGAGGGGTGCGTCGTCCCGCAACCGCAGCACGAACAGGTGCCATGAGTGGCTGGAACCTTCCTCGGCATCCAGCGGGAGAGTGACCGGAAGATCCGCAAAGGCTTCGCGGTAGCGGGCGCTGATGGCAGCGCGGGCATCCCGCATCTGGCCGGAGCGACGCAGCTGCACCCGCCCCATCGCAGCGGCGGTGTCAGTCAGGTTGTACTTGAAACCCGGGGCGACCACCTCGTACTGCCACGAAGGCTTGTCGCTGGTGTAGCGGTCAAAGACGTCGCGGCTGATGCCATGCAGCCGCATGGTGCGCATCCGCTTGGCCAGGGCCTCGTCCTTGGTGACCACCATGCCACCCTCGCCGGTGGTCATGGTCTTGGTGGCATAGAAGCTGTAGACGACGCAGTCGCTCTCCCCCAGGCCAACGCGCACGCCCTTGTTGCTGGTGGGATGGGCGTGGGCGGCATCCTCGACGACGCGCAGATTGTTGCGCTTGGCAAAGTCGGCAAGCTCCGCCAGATCAACGGCCAGTCCGGCGAAGTGCACCGGCATGATCACCTTGGTGCGTTCCGTCACAGCCCGCTGGGCTGCCTCGAGATCGATGTTCAGGCTGTCGGGCAGGATGTCGACGATCACCGGGGTGGCTCCGCAGTATCGCACGACCTCGGCCGTCGACGTGAAGGTCCAGTCAGGCACCAGCACCTCGTCGCCGGGTTGCACGCCCAAGGATTCAAGTGCCAGGTGAAGGCCTGCCGTGGCCGAGTTCACGGCGATCGCGTGGAGACTCTCATCCCCCAGATCTGTCACGAACTCCTGCTCAAATGCGGCTGAGTTGGGCCCGGTGGTCAGCCAACCCGAACGGAGCGTCTGGACGACGGCATCGATCTCCTCCTCGCCAATGTCCGGAACGGCGAACGGAATCCGATCGTCTACACCCATCGCCAAACACCCCATTCTGATCTGTCCCGAAGAACCGTAGTCTTGTGGCTAGACTAGCGATCGCCGACTTTCTGGCAAACACGACATACATAGTCGAGACGGCCCTTCACCCCCCGAGAGGAGGCCAGATGAAGTTTGGTCTGCTCACGCAGTGGTACGACCCCGAACCCGGCCCAGCGGCCCTCCCCGGAACGCTTGCCCGGGGGCTGGTGGAGCGCGGTCATGACGTCCGGGTGTTGACCGGATTCCCCAACTACCCGACGGGCGCCATCGCCGAGGGCTACCGGGTGCGGCCACGCCAGCATGAGGTACTCGACGACATTGACGTCACCCGGGTGGCGCTCTACCCCTCCCACAAGGGATCTCCCGCTTCCCGGATGCTCACCTACGGCAGCTTTGGCGCCACCGCCGCCACGGTGGGCCTACCGGCACTGCGCGGGCTGGACGCGCTGTGGGTGAACTACTCCCCGGTCACGCTGGCGCCGGCAATGCTCTTGGCCACCAAGGCGCTGCGGGTACCCAGTGTGTGCCACGTGGCGGACCTCTGGCCCGACACGCTGGCCGCCTCCGGTGTTGACGAGTCTTCCGCCGTGGGGCGGTGGGCCATGAAGGGCAGTGGTGTTGCCGCCGACGCCATGTACCGGGCAGCGAGCTTCGTCAGCTACATTTCCCCAGGGGTGCACGAGGCACTGCTGGAGCGCGGGGTACCGGAGCACAAGCTGGCCTACACCCCCATGTGGGCCAATGAAGACCTGTTCCATCCCGGCGCTGCCCAGATGCACGACGAGTTGGCGCTCAGCCCCGAGCAGGTGGTGCTGGTCTATGCCGGATCGATTGGTGAGGCGCAGGGCCTGCAGACCCTGATCGAAGCCTGTGCCCAGGTAGAGGACGAGCGCTTCGTCTGCCTGATTGCCGGTTCGGGCACCGCCGAGGAGTCGCTGAAGGCGCGCGTCTCCGAGTTGGGGCTGCGCAACGTGCGCTTCCTGGGGCGCGTCGCGCCGGAACGCATGTCAAACCTGCTGGCCACAGCCGACGCCGCCTACATTGGGCTCAACGAGCACCCGCTTGCCCAGATCACCATGCCCAGCAAGACCCAGGCCACCCTGGGCGCGGGTTGCCCCCTCTTGGTGGCGGGGCGCGGCGACGTCGCGCAGGTCGCGCGCGAAAGCCGGGCTGGTTGGTGCGTGCCAAGCGGCGACGCGCCGGCACTTGCCGCAGCAATTGGGGAGATCTGCGCAACCGATCGGGCCCAGCTCGATCAACTGGGCCATCAGGCCCGTCAATACTACGAAGAGACATTCGCGGTCCGCGCGGGTGTCGATCGGTTGGAGAGCTTGCTCGCCAGGGCAGCCTCCGGAAGGAAGAACACGTGAGCACCCTGCAACTCAGCCAGAGCACCGTAGCCATCACCGGTGGCACCGGCTCCTTCGGCTCCACCATGGCCCGGCACCTGTTGGCCAACGGTGTGGAGCGGGTGAACATCCTCAGCCGGGATGAGGCCAAGCAGGATCAGATGCGCAAGGTCTTCAGCGATGAGCGGCTCAAGTTCTACATCGGTGATGTCCGCGACGCCGACAGCGTCACGGACGCGTTGCGCGGCGCCGACTACGTCTTCCACGCCGCCGCCCTGAAGCAGGTGCCGTCGTGCGAGTTCTTCCCGCAGCAGGCCGTCAAGACCAATGTGGTGGGCTCCCACAATGTGATCGAGGCTGCCACCCGGGTGGGAGTGAAGTCGCTGGTCTGCCTGTCCACGGACAAGGCGGTCTACCCGGTCAACGCGATGGGCATGAGCAAGGCCCTGATGGAGAAGACCGCGCAGGCCTTCGCCCGCAACAATCCCGAAGCTGATCTCACGGTCTCCGTCACCCGGTACGGCAACGTGATGTACTCCCGCGGATCGGTGATTCCGTTGTTCATCGAGCAGCTGCGCGCCGGCAAGCCGCTGACCATCACTGATCCAGAGATGACCCGCTTCCTGATGAGCCTGGACGAGTCGGTTGACCTGGTGCTGCACGCCTTTGAGAATGCCGAGGCCGGTGACCTGTTTGTCCGCAAGGCCCCCGCCTCCACCGTGGAGGTGCTGGCTCGCGCCGTGGCCTCGCTCTTCGGCAATGACGATCCGCAGATCGACGTGATCGGCGTCCGGCACGGCGAGAAGCAGCACGAGACCCTGCTGAGCTTCGAAGAGATGCTGCGCTCCACCGATGAGGGCGACTACTTCCGCGTGCCGTTGGATGCGCGATCCCTGCAGTACGAGAAGTACGTCGAGGAGGGCATGGACACTCCGGTGCGCAAGCTGGAGGCCTTTGACTCGGCAAATACCGAACGGCTGGACGTCGAGGGCACCAAGCAGTTGCTGCTCAAGCTGCCCGAGATCCAGAAGCTGATGGAGACCGGACTGTGAAGATCCTGCTGACTGGCGCCGGGGGCTTCCTCGGCTGGCACACCCGCGTCCGGCTGGATGCGCTGACCGACCATGAGGTGGTTGCGGTCACCCGGGAGAACTGGGCCGAGCTGCCATCCCTGGCCCAGGGCTGTGAGGCCATCATCCACATCGCCGGCATCAACCGCGCCAGCGATGATGAGGTGGAAGCGGGCAACCTGGCCCTGGCCCAGGACGTCGCCGCTGCCGCTCGCGAGGCCGGCGTGCGGCGCATTGTCTACGCCAACAGCATCCAGGCCCAGAAGGACAACCCCTACGGACGTGGCAAGGCCTCGGCCGCCCAGGCCCTGGCCGAGGACGGCCGCGAGCTGGTGGACGTGCTGCTGCCAAATCTCTTCGGCGAGTACGGGCGCCCGGGCTACAACTCCTTCGTCGCCACCTTCGCACACGCCGTGGCCCAGGACACTCCCCCGGCCGAGGTGAACGACAACGAGATCGGCCTGCTGCACGTCCAGGACGCCGCCCAGGTACTGATCGACGGCCTGACCGCTCCGGCTGGCCAGGTGCTGCCCGAGGCCCACCGCACCACCGTCGTGGAGGTGCTGGACAAGCTGAAGAGCTATCGGGAGACCTACCGCACCGGTGACATCCCGGCGCTGCTGACCGACTTTGACGTGAACCTGTTCAACACGCTGCGCGGGGCGCTCTTCCCGCAGGCCTACCCCATTGCCCTCACGCCGCACAGTGACGATCGTGGTCGGCTGGTGGAGACGGTGCGTAGCCACGGTGGGCAGGGCCAGACCTTTGTCAGCACCACCAAGCCCGGCATCACCCGCGGCGAGCACTACCACCTGGGCAAGATCGAGCGATTTGTCGTGCTGGGTGGCAAGGCCCGGATCAGCCTGCGCAAGGTCTTTGGCGACGACGTGATCGACTTCGAGGTGGACGGCGACAAGCCGGTGGCCATCGACATGCCCACCCTGTGGATCCACAACATCACCAATACCGGCGACACGGAACTGCTCACCCAGTTCTGGACGCACACGCTGTTTGACCCCGAGAACCCGGACACCTTCTGGCAGAAGGTCCGCCCTCATGAGGAGTCGGCATCGTGACAGCGACCGCTGCGCTGCATGCCGCAGACATCGAGCAGATCGTCGCGCTGCACCGACGGGCCTTCCCTGACTTCTTCCTCAGCCAGCTGGGCCCGAACTTCCTGACGCAGTTCTACAAGGGCTTCCTCACTGACCCGACCAGCGTCACCGTCGTTGCCCACGGGGACGACGGCAGAGTACTGGGCGCTGTCGTGGGGACGACGCAACCCTCCGGATTCTTCAGCCGGCTGCTGAAGCGTCGCTTGCCTGGATTCCTGCTGGCCAGCGCACAGGCCGCCATCCAGGACCCCAAGCGCGCTCCACGGCTGGCACGCGGAGTGCTGTACCGCGGCGAGGCGGGCGAGCGAGTGGAGGGCGCATTGCTTTCCTCCATCTGCGTCGACCCGGCAACCCAGGGGGCTGGCGTTGGCCGAATCCTGCTGGACGCCTGGGAGGCTGCGGCTCGGCTACGAGGAGCCAAGCACGCCTTCCTGACCACCGACGCCAACGACAATGACGCCACCAACGGCTTCTACCTGCGAAACGGCTGGACGTTGACCAAGGAATTCAGCACGCCCGAGGGGCGCGCCATGAATCGTTACGAGAAGGACCTGTGATGAGCAAGCTCAAAGTGATGACCGTGGTGGGTACCCGCCCCGAGCTGATCCGGCTCTCCCGGGTCTTGGCACGTCTGGACGAGACGGTTGACCACGTGCTGGTGCACACCGGCCAGAACTACGACTACACCCTCAACCAGGTCTTCTTTGATGACTTGGGCATCCGGCAGCCGGATCACATGCTCGGCGTCGACACCTCATCCCTGGGGCGCGTGCTGGGAGAGACCCTGATCAAGACCGAGGAAGTGCTGGATCAGGAGAAGCCCGACGCACTGCTGGTGCTGGGCGACACCAACTCCTGCATTGCCGCCGTGATGGCCAAGCGCAAGCGGATCCCCGTCTACCACATGGAAGCCGGCAACCGCTGCTTCGACGAGAACGTGCCCGAGGAGACCAACCGGCGCCTGGTGGATCACGTCGCGGATTTCAACCTGGTCTACACCGAGCATGCGCGTCGCAACTTGCTTGGCGAGGGCCTGCACCCCCGTCGCATTCTGCTGACCGGGTCTCCGATGCGGGAGGTGCTCAACCATTATCGATCCCAGATTGACGCCAGTGACGTCCTGCAGCGCCTTGAGCTCAAGGATCGCGGCTATTTTCTGGTGAGCGCCCACCGCGAGGAAAACGTTGACTCCCCCGAGCGGCTGCGTCAACTGGTGGAATGCCTCACCCGCGTCCATGACGTGTACCAGCTGCCCGTCTTTGTCTCCACCCATCCGCGTACGAGCAAGCGGCTGGAAGCTCTGGAGGACTGGACCGCCCCGGAGGGCATCATCTTCCACGATCCGCTGGGCTTCCACGACTACAACCACCTGCAGCTGCACAGTGCCTGCGTGTTGAGCGACTCCGGCACGATCGCCGAGGAGTCCACCATTCTGGGCTTCCCCGCCATCACCCTGCGGGACTCAATCGAGCGCCCCGAGGCTCTGGACACTTCCGGCATCATGATGACGGGCCTCAACCCAGACGACGTCGAAGCTGCCGTGGCAGATGTGATGAACAAGCCCAATCCCCTGGCGTCTGCTGAGAGCCGCACCCTGCCGGCCGACTACGCCATTGACAACACGTCAGACCGCGCAACCCGGTTCATCATGTCCACGGCGCGTCGCCACAAGAGTTGGTCGGGCCTGCGATGACGACTCAAGGTACGCCGCGTGTTCTCGTCATTGCCTTCGACGTCTTCGCGAAGTCCACAAGGGCGCGCAAGTTCTGCCGCGCCTACGAAGCAGCCGGAACGGAAGTCCAGTACTTGGGCATGTCGAAGCCCGGGCGGAGCGGACGCTGGGGTGACCCCGGTTCCAGCCTCGATGGCGCCACTAGTGTCTTCCAGGTGCCGATGCAATCCCCACAAGGCGGCACGGGAAAGGCTTCGCAGATTCGAAACCTGTTCTTTTCCTATCTTCCAGCACTCACAAGAATGGCGATCTACACCCTTCGGCACGACGCCGACGTCGTCCATGTCGTAGGTGCTCCCCTGAGCCCGCTGGGGCTCATCCACAAAGTTCGCCATCGCTCCCGCCTGGTTCTCGACATCCAAGAGCGTCCGGGAGCCATTGCAACCCCAGGCTCCCTCAGCTCCCTGTTTGCGAAGGTGGAGCGGTCGGTACTTGCGCAGGGTGCCCGTGCGAGCGATGCGGCCAGCGTCGTGACGCCACCTGACGTCGCCGTGTTGAAACAGATCGGGTTCAAGAACGTCAATCTCGTCCGCAACGCGCCCCTGCGGTCTTGGCGTAGTCCATACCGCGACCCCAAACACCCTCGCACCGAAACCACTTTTGCCTGCATCGGCACTATCTTTGAGGGCCGGGCCTTCGAGAGCTTGATCGACGCCGTGGGCAAGGTGGGGCCAAAGGCCTCCATACAGCTCCACATCAGCGGAACGGGATCGGACAGCTACATGCAAGCGCTCAAGAAGCGAGCCGAAGAATGTGGCGCGTCACCCTATATCGAATGGCGTGGCTGGGTTTCCGCGGGAGATGTCTGCGATCGATACCTGGATGCAGACGTCGGCCTTGTGCTGTATGACACCACTATAAGCGGTAATGATGGGCTCTCCAACAAGCTATTGGAGTGCGTCGCCGCCGGCCGCCCGGCCCTGTGCACGAACGGGTCACTCAATCAGCAGTTCATTGATGCCCTGAAAGTCGGATGGACCACTCCCTCAGATACAGATTCGCTGGCGGAAGCACTACTGACAGTCGCGACCACCGAGGATCTCCGCGAGATTGCACGCCACTGCCGCGCGGTGGGAGATGAACAGCTCTCATGGGAGGCCGAGAGCGCGGATCTCCTGAGCCAGGTTCTTCAGGGCAAGGCCAGTCGAACGATGTCATCATGAGCATCACGGGAGCGGGACCGTCCCGTGACAACCGAATGCAGGAGCATGAGATGGAGCTTCCAAACCGCCGAAGCATCCTCGGAGCCAGCCTGTTGGGCGCAGCGGGGATCTTGGCTCTCCCACAGGAGAAAGCCCACGCAGTCACCAGCACGCCGTCTGGGATCAACGTCCGGGACTACGGGGCCAAAGGCGATGGTGTATCGAATGACTCCGCAGCCGTCAAAGCCGCCATTGAGGCAGCTAAGGGGGACCTGATTTTCTTCCCCAGTGGGGTCTATCTCTTGGATCGCATCGCGATCACCGATACCGCGGACATGCTTCTAGGAATCGGCGCCGAGCTCAAGCACGTGACCAACTCGCCCGGCAACTTCATGTTTTCACAAACAGGGCGCTTCTTCAGGATTCGGGGCGGCACGATCGACGGCAACAAGGCCAACCAAAGTGGGCGGCCAATCGTAATTGCTGCTAGCTTGTCTTCTGGGAGACAGTTGATCTTGGATGGCGTTCACTTCAAGAATACAGTGAAGGCAGCTGTATACATTCAGAATTTCGGCGGCGAGTGCGACATGCACAACTGCTTAATCACCGATCAGGCTCAGCACGACACAACTCCAGGCAATTCTACTGCAATTGTCCATGTGATCAGCGGCCAAGCCAACTCATTCGCCACACTCAAATTCAATTTCAACAGGTGCATCTTCACGGATGATGTCGCCCATGCGGGCAGCAACCCCGGCGGGGTATTTGTCGCTGTCGGCGCCCCCGCTAATGGATTTCGCGCAACATTTGAGGCAATAGGAAACTACTTCTATGGCTATGGACAGAACTGCGCGGGAAACGTGATTGCTGCCCTGCACGTCTACCCTTACACCGAGGGAGCCCGCTGGATAGGAAACTACTTCGAAGCCTCCAGCCTTTCGGCTATGTATGCAAAATGCTTGGAGGACTTCATCTGCACTGATAACTACATAACGTCTGGCGTAACATCGACCGTTAACGTCGCATCAGAGGGGGCCATTGGCTATGCCCCGGCGTATCACGCTGGGGATACCGCACACCCCAGAGCAGTGATCTCGAATAACATAATCACCTCCCCTGGCGGCCAGCCAGATCGAGTGCAGAATGGAATTAGCATATTCGGGTCCCCCACATCCAAGGCGACCCAAATCGTTGTAAGTGGGAACATCTTGAACGACACGGGGACCGGAATCCAAGCAACCTACTCTAGTGACATAACCATTGATACCAACATAGTCAACACGACTTCCACTCAAGCCGCAACCCACGGCGGCATACGACTGGACTATTGCGATGATGTTTCGATCCGAAACAATCGGATCACGACCAACGCTGGCCATGGAATCTATCTAATTTACGGCATGACAAATGCGCGGATTACGATCCAGAACAACTCAATCTTTCAGAGAGTACACGGCCTCTACGGGATCATTGCGCAAGGAATGAAATCTCTCCACATCTCTGGAAATGAGATCGAGGCCGAAAGTCATGCGGTCACATTTCGAGCCTACGCCGGACATAAGATCGGGCGACTCTTTTGGGATTCTTCGAATAACATCATTAAGGGACTCTTCTTGCCCTATTACGGGGAGATCGACTCTGTTAATGGGGACTTGTCATATTCCGGATCACCTGTCGGAACCGTACCAGCAGGAGGGCCTGGGGTGCGATATACCTCAACAAACGCAAGCAGGGGAAGTGTCTACTGGGTATCGACGAAGGCAGGCAAAGACGGCTGGGTGGCCCTCGCGTGAGCCAGCAAAGCGAGTTGAAACCGCAGCCGATAGCCAGTCCGTCGAAGCGGTTGGATGTTCAAGGACTACGGGCGTTCGCGGTCGGAGCAGTTGTGGCAGATCACGCGCACTTGGGCCTCCCGGGGGGATTCGTCGGAGTCGATGTCTTCTTTGTGATCTCAGGTTTCGTAATCGGTCGTTCCCTGCTAAAGGAACTCCGGCTCACTAATCGACTGGATCTGAAGAAGTTCTATATACGCAGGGTCCTCCGTCTTCTTCCCGCAGTATCCCTAGTAACCGTCGCTACCGCACTTCTCACTTCCCTTCTAGCCTCCCCCTTAGGGGTTCAGCAAAAGGCCGCTCTCACTGGAGCTGCCGCGACGGCCTGGAGCAGCAACATTGTTCTGTACTACATCGCGGGGGACTACTTTTCAGAGAATGTCCAGACCAATCCGTTCCTGCACACGTGGTCGCTTGGCGTGGAGGAGCAATTCTATCTGCTGTTCCCCCTTATCCTGGTAATCTCCTGGAAGATTCGACGTCGCGCTACAGTTCTTGTCACAGTTGGTGTATTGACTGCTATTACCTTTGCTCTCTGTGTAGCCATGTCACACGGAGTCATCTTTCCTGGCATACCGCGGACAGATCTCTTCGCCTTCTACATGATGCCCACCAGGTTCTGGGAGTTTGGCATCGGATTCTTTGTCGCCGCCTTCGGAACGATGCGGAAGCTCGACGCAGCGTGGGCTCCCCAAATTCTCGGGTTCTTCGGCGTAACTGGACTCTTATTTGGGGCGTATTCAATTCAACCCACGGAGCCTTTCCCGGGATATGTTGCGCTTATCCCGACCCTTAGCACGGCTCTGCTGATCATCGCGGGGAACTTCAAGAATCTCGCATCCGAAGCGTTATCAACCCGACCCTTGGTCTACCTCGGCGACATAAGCTATTCGCTGTATCTCTGGCACTGGCCGATTTTGGTCTTTGCTCGAAGGTTGGCTGGCGATGGAATACTCACCAACCTGACAGCCGTAGCTTTGTCCATTCTATGCGCCCAGATCAGCTATTCCTTCATCGAGAATCGCTTCAGGAAGCCTGCCCATGAGCGAGTTCTCACGGCACTCAAACCGGCATTCATTGGCTTCATCTTGGCGCTCACAGCTTGCACCTTGTTGGGCATTGGTTCCGCCTTTAGATGGGGCATACCAAGTCTTGATCGCCAAGCTAACGAGCTAGTCCAGCGTCCGATTGGATATAAGGATTGCCTGAGTAATGTACCGGTCGGACAGCGAGATCTGAGCGATTGCACTTGGGGAAGCGAGCGCATCGGCCGCCCCATCTATCTGATGGGAGATTCAAATGCACAGCAATATACCGAGGCACTTATCGTGGCGTCGGAAGAACTTGGTCGCCCACTCACAATCATCACTAGTGGCGGCTGTCCGATGATTAGTCTGCGATTGGTGTACGTTGGGAATACCACCCAAGACGCACTATGCAGAGAGTACGTCGAAACGGCTCTGGAATGGCTAGGAGATCAGCAGAGTGGAGATGTAGTATTCGCAGGAGCGAGCGAACAGGTCACTAATCCAAAGATCGCTCTACGGGATGAAGCTGGAGCCGCAGCAGCGACCGAGCACGCAAAGTCCATAGTTTGGAGTGCGGCACTAAGGGACACCATCGCACAGCTTCGCGAGAAGAAGCACAATCCGGTGTTGGTCGAAACCAGTCCTCACTTCACCGGTATCAACCGGGAATGGTGGCATCCTGTCGATTGCCAGAATTGGACACTTCTCAGCTCTCCAGGAGAGTGCTCAACCGGAGACTCTGTCACCGGAATCGAGAGGAGGATGGCTCATATTTTTGATGCTGAACGCAAGGTGGTCAAGGACAGTAGCATCCACTACATCCGAGTGATTCCCACTCTTTGCCCACAGGAATCATGCCAAGCGTATCGCGACGGCCATTGGTGGTACCGCGATGGTCTTCATATCACCACGTATGCTTCAAAGAGCCTGGGGCCACTATTCACAGCTGAGTTGCGGTGATTGTACCGAGCCAGCGCACGAGCGGCAGCACCGTGAATACAGTGGCCAGGCACGGGCCCCACAATGCGGCTCTTCGGACCTGAGGTGGGGCGGGTAGTCGGGGTCCGGTGAGGTGAGGGGCCGGGGTCTTCGGCAGGATCAGCAGCGACCAAACTCGCTGTTCCAAGAAGACCCCGACTGTGTGTGAGCCTACCGACTCTTGCCCTCGTTGTGATGTCCTGATCGACCTGCCCGGTCTGCACGTAATCGCCGTCGAGCGCGGCCCCGACACGATCACCGTTGAGGTCGAGTCCGCCCCGGGTGAGGGATACTGCCCTGACTGCGGCGCACTCGCCTCCTCCCATGGCCGCCGCACCCGAGTCCTGCACGATGCCCCCTTCGGGCAGACAGCGATGCTGATCGTGTGGCGCACCCGCACGTGGCTCTGCCACGAAGACCTGTGCGACAGGGGCTGTTTCACCGAGCAAGACCCCCGCATCGCCGCCCCACGGGCGGTGCTGACCCGCCGCGCCACCCGGTGGGCCGTGAGCCAGCTGCGCCGCGAACACGCCTCGGTGCTCGGGCTCGCACGCCAGCTCGGGGTCGACTGGAAGACCATGTGGCGCTCGCTCAAACCGGCCCTTGGGACTTGAGGGTGGATCGGGTGTTGTAGTCGGGTGACCTGGTCCGGGTAGGGGTCGAGGTCCCGGGCATGATCAGAGGACTCTTACCTCTTCTGATCGCCAAGGACCTCGACGTTGCCCCAGACTACCCAGCCCTGCCCCTGTTGCGATGCCTGGCTCGACCTGCCCGGGCTCCACGTGATCGCGGTGGACCACGACGACCGCGTGGTGGTCACCGTGGCCAGCAGCCGTGCTGAGCTGGGTTGCCCGTCCTGCGGGGTCCTCGCCAGGGTTCATGACCGACGAACCGTGACGCTGATCGACGCGCCGGCGCTGGGCCGGCCGGTGCGACTGCGCTGGGTCAAGCACCGCTATGTGTGCCGAGAGCACTTGTGTGACCAGCACACCTTCACCGAAACCGACCCGGTAGTCGCCCCCGCCGGACATCTGTTGACCACGCGGGCCACCAGGTGGGCGATCGAGCAACTGCGCCGCGAGCACGCCTCAGTCAGTGGGCTGGCCCGCCAGCTCGGCATCTCATGGAAGACGTTGTGGCGCGCCATCAAGCCAGTTCTGCAAGCCGCTGACGCTGACCCGACGCGTTTCGAGGGCGTGAAGCGCTTGGGGGTTGATGAGCACGTGTGGCACCACTGCAACCCGAAGACACGTGGGCCGAAGATGCTCACCGGCATGGTCGACTTCACCCCCAGCGAAGACGGCACTGCCCGGACTCGGCTGCTCGACCTGGTGCCGGGACGTTCCGGGACGGTGTATGCCGACTGGCTCCACGCCCGCGGCACAGACTGGCTCGACCACATCGAGGTCGCTGCGCTGGATCCCTTCCGTGGTTACAAGAACGCGATCGACGACCACCTCGACGACGCCACCGCCGTGTTGGACGCCTTCCACGTCGTCAAGCTCGCCACCCAAGCCGTTGACGAGGTCCGCCGCCGGGTCCAGCAGGCCACCCTCGGTCACCGGGGCCGCAAGGGCGAGCCCCTGTTCGGGATCCAGACGATCCTGCGCTGCTCGGCCGAGAACCTGTCCGACAAGCAGAAACACCGCCTCCAGACAGCGATCGAGGCCCACGAGGCCCATGAG
>NZ_JBCDMV010000043.1:0-12558 GCF_038433135.1 Luteococcus sp. H91
CTGAGGAACACCACCATGACCACCCTGCCTTCCGCTCGCCTCGAGCAACAGGCAGACTAGAAACCACCAAACCAGTGGCTCCCTTTTCAGCCGCCGGAAACGGTCCCCAATTCGACCGTCGTTGACAACCGCAGTGCCTTCGAGGCAGGACGCCCCACCCCGCGCAGTCGGGCCCTGCCCAGCACACCCGATGAGCGAGGCCGCTACATCCTGCAACGTCTGCTCACCTCGCGGGACTACGTCAAGCTAGATGAAATTGCCGAGGCTCTGTTTGTCTCCCGGACCACGATCACCCAAGATCTGCGAAACATCGAAGGTGTGCTCAGGGACTACAGCCTGCTCATCGACCGGAAGCCGTATCACGGTGTCAAGGTGGTCGGCGCAGAATTCGACATCCGTCACTGCCTGACCAGCCATTTCACCGGGGTAGGCAGCCTGCTGAATCCTGACCAGATCCCGTTCCGACAGATCGCTGAACGAGCCCTCTGCGAGCCGTCGATCCCCATCTCAAAGGATCTACTGGACAACCTGTCCGTCCACTTGGCGGCAGCCCTACTCCGGGTGACCAGCGGGAACGTCTACCCGGACCAACAGGCCTCACTCCGCCCGTTTGTCACGGACCGAGAGCTGGACATCGCGGACCGGTTGATGCGTGCCGTCGAGCAAGCGGTCGGGCTACCCATCCCGCGCGGCGAGGTCAGCTATCTAGCGCTCAATCTTGCTGGCAAGCGCATCCTCGGGGGCAAGGAATCCGGCGATGCGCTGACCGAACAGGCCCATCTCGTGGTCGACGCAATGATGGGCGTGCTCGACGAAACCTACGGATTCGAGCTGTACCAGGACGAGACTCTAGCTGGCGCCCTCACGCAACACACTGCGGCCCTGATGGTTCGGCTCCGCTTCGGAATGACGCTCAGCAATCCCGTCAAGGATCAGATCAAAAGGAGCCACCCGTTGGCCTTCGTCATGGCCTCCCAAGCTTCCTCGCTATTGGGACGAGAGATCGGCGCTGAAGTAGACGAGGACGAGGTCGCCTACATCGCCCTGTGGCTGGAGCTAGCACTGCAACGCCGTCGCCCGCCACACCCACGGCGGCGTGTGTTGGTGGCCTGCGCCTCGGGCCTCGGCACCGCCCGCCTGATGGAGTTCGCCTTCCGAGACCGCTTCCCGGAGTTGATCGAGTCCATCACCTCCATGGAGGCGCACCGTGTAACCGCCGAGGATCTGGAGGACGTGGACATCGCCTTCTCCACGGTCCCCATGGACGTACCGGCCGACACCCGCCTACACCTGATCAGTGACTTCCTCGCTCCCGAGGATGAACCTCGGATCCGGCAGGCGTTGCTGCGCAGGCCGTCCGTCGACGTCGCCCAGTACTTCCGACCTGAACTCTTCATCGGCCACTTGCAGGCTGCGAGTCGGCACGACGCCATCCAGCAACTGGCGCTTGCCTGTCACCACACCTTCGATCTTCCCGATGTCTTCGAACAGTCCATCCTGCGGCGCGAAGAACTATCCTCCACCGACTTCGGGAATCTCGTGGCCATGCCCCACGCCGAGGTGGCCATGAGCAGCGAGACATTCGTCTGCGTGGGCGTGCTGGAGGAACCGATCCAGTGGCACCGTCACCGCGTACAGGCCGTATTCCTCGTCAGCGTCTCTTCTCTCGAAGGCGAGGATCTTCGCAGATTCTACGGCTCCCTGACTCGCCTTCTGATGAACCCTGAGCATGTCAATTACCTCATCGAAAACCGCGACTTTGAGGCACTGATAGTGCGGCTACAACAAATCGCCCAAGATCTGGAGGTGGACTAAATGTCCAAAGACCCTTATGAAATCGCATTCCAGCTGATCCTCGCCGCTGGGAATTCTAAGAGCAAGGCATACGAAGCCATCGAGGCCGCGCGCGAGGAACGTTTCGACGAGGCCCGCCAGTTCATCAGGGATTCAGAGGCCGAATTCAGAGCTGCACACGACCTCCAGTTCTCGCTGCTGCAGGACGAGGCAAAGAAGCGACACGTCGCGGTGAACATCATCCTCGTGCACGCGGAGGACCACGTGACCATGGCCTTGATGGCTCGCGAAAATGCAGAGGAGTTCATCAATGTCTACTCCGCCATCGCGGAGCTGAAGAAGACCATCACGGCAAGCACCATCACTTCAAAGGAGAACTGACCATGCCGAACAACGAACTGCGGATCATGCTGGCCTGTGCCGCGGGAATGTCCACCTCCATCCTTGTTCAGCGGATGCAGGAGGCTGCTGCTTCGCAGGGAAAGAACTACACGATCTGGGCAGCAGACCAGACTCAGGTGGAAGGTGAACTCGGCAACTTCGATGTCCTGCTCCTGGGCCCCCAGGTCCGGCACATCCTGAAGAAGATCAAGGGCATCGTGGGCGAGGCAGCCCCCGTCGACATCATCGAGCCCCGCGCTTACGGCCTCGGCGACGGTGCCGCGGTTGTCGCCCAGGCGGAACGACTGGTGGGTTGACGATGGCTTCGATGGAGAAATTCACCGACGGTTTGGCAACCGTCGCCGAGAAGGTGGACGACAACAAGTACCTGTCGTCGCTCAAGAACGCCTTCACCTTCTACCTGCCCTTCATCCTGGTGGGTTCATTCGCCACCCTGCTGACCACATTGATCTCCAGCCCCCAAACCGGCTTGGCGAAATGGGTGCCGTGGCTGGCGAAGCTAGGGCCGGCCTTCAGCGGCATCAACTTTGCGACGATGTCCTTCATGACGATTCCGATCGTCTTCATCCTCGGCATGCAGTTCGCCAAGCGGAACAAGACCCCGGAGCTCGCTACGGGCGCCCTGTCGGTCGTCGCCTACATCACCGTGGTGCCGCAGGTCGTCACCGGCTTGGTCCAGAATGCGGATCCGGTCACCACTCCCGGCCTCGCCGTGGGGGCTCTCGGAGCCCAGGGGCTGTTCGTTGGCGTGCTGTGGACCATCGTGATCACCGAGCTGTTCCGCTTCCTGGCCAAGGTGAAGTGGCTACAGATCAAGATGCCGCCGAGCGTGCCCCCGGCGGTCACCCAGTCCTTCAACTCCCTCCTGCCGATCTTCATCATCTTGGTCTTCTCATCCGTCTTTGGTGTGCTGTTCAAGCTGGCAACTGGCTCCTACCTGAATGAGTTCATCTACAAGGCACTCCAGGCTCCTCTGGAAGTGCTCTTCCAGACCTCCGCCGGGGTTGTCCTGATGGTCATCGTGGCGCAGCTCTTCTGGTTCCTGGGCATCCACGGCGGCCTGGTGGTCTCCCCCATCCGGAACCCGCTCTTCGCCTCCGCGATCGCCGCAAACGTGGCGGCGGCCAATGCCGGCGAGCAACCCACCCAGATCCTGACCTATGGCTTCTGGCAGGCCTTCGCCGTGCTCGGAGGAGCGGGCTGCACCCTCAGCCTGATCTTTGCTGCCCTGCTGGTGTCCAAGCAGGACGACCTCAAGGCCATCTCCAAGATCGGCTTCCTGCCCGGGATCTGCGGCATCTCCGAACCGATGGTCTTCGGCGTCCCGCTGCTGCTCAATCCCATCTACGCCATTCCCTTCATCGGCAACGCAGCCGTGGCGTCCGGCATTGGCGTGGCGGCGATCAAGCTGGGCTTCATCCACGCGAACACCGTCGATGTCCCCTTCGGTGTACCGATCTTCCTGAACGGCTTCATCAGCCTTCCCCGACGGATTTCTCTGGGGAGGAGCCAGCGCCGCCAACCAGTGTGAGGGGGCTTGGAACGAAGACGGAAAGGGCCCCTCGGTGGGGGACGTGACCCGTCGTAAGTTCGAGGTGGATCCCAAGGACTACAAGGCAAGCCACGCCATCGACAGTGCCGATGTGGAACGTGCCATGGCATTCGAGGGCACCGGCCCCTACGGCAAGCGCCGCGGGAACGACTTCTACCACCGGTACGAGGAAGACCTGGACCTCTGGTCGGAACTCGGCTTCGGCATGCTTCGGGTGTCCATTGCCTGGAGCCGCCTGTACCCGACGGGAGAGGAGACCGAGCCCAACCCCGCGGGCGTCGACTTCTACCGTCGGCTCTTCCAAGGAATGCGCGACCGCGGAATCGAGCCCTTGGTCACGCTGCACCACTACGAACAGCCTCTGGCCACCGTCTTCAACCGGAATGGGTGGCATGACCGGGAGATGGTGGACCTCTTCCTGCGGTTCGCGGAAACCTGCTTCCGCGAGTTCGGACACTTGGTGAAGTGCTGGTTGACCTTCAACGAGGTCGACTCGATCTTCCGTCACCCATTCACCACCGCCGGCCTATTGGGGGACCGCTTCAAGGGGCAGGACATGGAGCAGGTGTGCTACCAAGCGCTGCATCACCAGCTGGTGGCTGCGGCAAAGGCCGCAATCATGATGCGGGACCTGGTCCCGGACAGCCACATGGGCTGCATGCTCACCAAGACCCTCCACTACCCCCTCACCGCCGATCCTGCCGACCAGTTGCTCGCCCAGCGAGTCAACCGGGAGAACCATCTGACTGCAGATGTACAGGTCTTCGGCGAGTACCCACATTGGGTTCAGCGCGAATGGAGACGCAAGGGAATCAGCGTCGAAATGACCGACGAGGACCGCTCCACCCTGCGCGAGGGCGTCGTCGATATCTTCACCTGCAGCTACTACATGTCGATGGTGGCCACGAAGGACGAGGGGGTCCGAGAGAAGGTGGCCGGCAATCTCTCCGAAGGTGTGAAGAACCCCTACCTTGAAGTCAACGAGTGGAATTGGCAGATCGACCCGATGGGTTTGCGGTACTCGCTGATCGACCTCTATGACCGCTACCGCTTGCCGCTGCTCGTCGTCGAGAATGGGATCGGCGCCTACGAGCAGATGACAGGTGACCAGCCCATCCAGGACGATGCCCGCATCGCTTACTTCCAGGCCCACATTGCCGAGATGGGACGAGCAATCGAGGACGGCGTTGACCTGCGCGGCTTCGCACCTTGGGCCACGATCGACCTCGTCTCCATGTCCACCTGTCAGATGACCAAACGGTACGGCTTCGTCTACGTCGATGCCGACGACGAGGGTAATGGCACCTACAACCGCTACAAGAAGAAGTCCTTCGACTGGTACCAGCGGATGGTGGCCAGCAATGGACGAGAACTGGGGGATCTGTGAACAACCAGCCGATCATGTGGGGCGGCGCCATCGCCGCCAACCAGGCCGAAGGCGCCTGGGATGTGGATGGCAAGGGACCGTCCACGGCCGATGTGGTGCGGGCCAGCAAACACGGCGGCCCGTCACGCTTTGCCAATGTCAGTCTCGCGGTGGAAGACGACGTCTTCTACCCGTCGCACCAGGCGATCAGCTTCCACGACAACTTTCGGGAAGACCTGGAGCTGCTGGCCGGGATGGGCTTGCAATGCCTGCGTACCTCGATTGCATGGACGCGGATCTTCCCGACGGGCTTCGAGGAGCAGCCCAATGAGGCCGGCCTGCGCTTCTACGACGAGCTCTTCGACGAGATGCGGCGGCTGGGTATGGAACCCGTGGTGACGATCACTCATTACGAGTACCCCTTGGAGGCGGTGAAGGAGCTCGGCGGTCTGGAGAACCGCTCCTGGATCGACCTCTATGCCAAGTATCTGGATGTGCTGCTGCAGCGCTACGCGGGGAAGGTCCGCTACTGGATGACCTTCAATGAGGTCAACAATGTCATCCGACTTCCCTACCTGGCCGGGGGAACCCCCACTGTCGAAGGTGAGGATCCTAAGGTCACGCTGTACAAGGGCTACCAGTCTGCTCACCACGCCTTCGTCATGAACGCCATGACGGTGGAGCGGGCCCACGAAGTGGACCCCACAGCACAGGTCGGCTGCATGCTGTCGCTCTCCAATGTCTACCCGGCCGACTGCGCCCCGGATAATGTGCTGGCTTCGTACCAGACCCGTCGTCGGCAACTGCTGTTCAGCGACGTGATGATGCGCGGCCACTACCCCGGTTACGCCCAGCGCATGATGCGCGAGGAGACCGGCATCGGCCAGGTCGAGATTGCCGACGGAGACCTTGAGCTGATTGCCGAGTACCCATGCGACTACTTGGCATTCAGCTACTACCGGAGCACCACGGTACGGGCCGGCGACCCGATCCAGGTGAATACTGGCGGCTCGGTCGGCCTGGAGAACCCCTTCCTGCAGTCCTCTGCGTGGGGATGGCCAATGGATCCCGTGGGCCTGAGGTACACCCTCAACGAATTGTGGGACCGCTACGAGAAACCGCTGTTCATTGCCGAGAACGGACTTGGCGCGGTGGACGCGGTGACTTCTGACGGCATCCACGACACGGAGCGAATCGACTATCTGGACAAGCATCTCGTCCAGGTGATGGAAGCCGTCGACGACGGCGTTGAGGTGATGGCCTACACATGGTGGGGCCCAATCGACATCGTGTCCGCAGGAACGGGGCAAATGGCCAAACGCTACGGCTTCATCCACGTTGATCTGGACGATGAGGGCAAGGGCAGCGGAAAGCGCACCATCAAGGACTCGTATCACCGCTACCGGAAATGGATCGCAGAACACTGAGAAGCAACACCATGCGTGGCCGCCTGCGCGATGGCCCGCCCACACCATGGTGTGGGCGGGCCATCGTCATCCTCAACCGGGCCAACTCATCCGATGGTCATCAACCAGTGGCTCCGACGGCAATCACTCGCGGTGATGGCTCTGGGCCAAGGCATAGACCGGCGTCTCCATCCCCTCGAGCCGCGCCTTGAGCTGAAGGGCGACGTAACGGGAGTAATGCCTCGACTGGTGCAGATTGCCGCCATGGAACCACAGGTTCGGCACCTGGGTGGGCTTCCACATGTTGCGAATCTCACCCTCCCAAGGGCCGGGATCCTTGGTCGTGTCGGAGCCAAAGCCCCAGCACTTGCCCACTGTGTCCGCCACCTCCTGCGAGATCAGCTGAGCAGCCCAGCCATTCATCGAGCCGAATCCGGTGGCGTAGACCACGAGGTCGGCTGGCAGTTCGGTGCCATCCGCCAGGACAACGGCCTGCTCGGTCAGGTGGCTCACCTCGGCTGGCGCCACCAGCTTGATGTCACCATTGGCCATCAGGTCCGAGGCACCAATGTCGATGTAGTAGCCGGAAGCCCGTCGCAGATACTTCAGGAACAGACCGGAGTCATCGTCACCGAAGTCGAGCATAAAGCCGGCTTCCTCAAGACGGCGATAGAAGTCAGCATCCTTCTCCCGGATCGCGTCGAAGGCCGGTCGCTGGAAGTCCGGCAGGATCCGATACGGAATGGACGCGAACATCAGGTCGGCAGTGTCGGTGTCGATGCCGTTCTCCAGCGCATCCTCGGAGTAGAGCGGCCCCAGCGCGTGCTCCATCAATGACTCCGACTTCACGATGTGCGTGCTGGATCGCTGCAGCATGGTGACGTCGGCGCCGTTCTCCCACAAGTCGGCGCAGATGTCATGAGCGGAGTTGTTGGCTCCGATGACCACCGCCTTCTTGCCCTTGTAGGGCGCTCCTCCCGGATGCTTGCTGGAGTGGTGCTGGTCGCCCTGGAAGACGTCTTGCCCGGGGATCTCGGGCACATTCGGGATACCTGACATCCCGGTGGCGAGGACCAGGTGGGTGGGGTGCAGGACCACCTCGCGGCCCTCGCGCTCCACATGGACCGTCCAGGTTCCGCGGCCCTCGTCGAAGGTGGCGCTGCGCGCCGAGGTATTGGTCCAGTAGTCCAGTTCCATGATCGAGACGTAGCTCTCCAGCCAGTCCCCCATCTTGTCCTTGGGCGTGAACACCGGCCAGTCGTCGGGGAAAGGCAGGTAGGGCATGTGGTCATACCAGACCGGGTCGTGCAGGCACAGTGAGTGGTAACGAGAACGCCACTGATCACCCGGCTTGGGATAGCGGTCCACGATCAATGTCGGGACGTCCAGACGGCGCAGGCGCGCCCCCAGCCCGATTCCGCCCTGCCCACCGCCAACGACAAGCACGTAGGGCTGCTGATCAGTGCCGTAGGACTCGACTTGCTTCCGACGCCGATCGAGCCAGTTCTCCCGATCCTTCTGCACGCCGTGCTCAGCGCCAGCGATGCGGCGTCGCCCCTTCGGCTCAGGGTATTCCAGCAGCTCTTGGGCGCTGGTGAGGAAGGTCCAAGCCTTCTCGCCGCGCAGCCGGACGATGCCCTTGGCTGCGAAGGTGGCATTGGCACAACTGATGTGGGCTTCGACGACCTCTTCGGAACGGTCCACCCGGGTCACCGTGAAGTCCCTTGGCCACGCCTCGGGACCAACACTCTCGAGCATGGCCCGGATCTGGTCAGCGCCTTCAGCGGTGTGCAGGTTCCACGTCATGAAGACCAGATCTCGCCAAAAGCCCCCCGGTTCGAACAGGTCTAGGACCTGCTCCACCTCGGCAGCGTCGACCGCATCCTGCAGTTTGGTGAGCCATGCCTGCACTTCTTCTGGCACCTCAATGCCCGGACGGGCAGTGCACTGTTGCGTCGTCATCGACCTCTCCCCTTGCTCGTTCCCGCGTTGGAACAGTTGCCGGGACACTAGTCAGCCGGTTGAGGTGGGCACAGGGTTGCAGAAGGTTGCAGGGACGGTCAGGCGATAGGGCCGTGAAGCGAGCACCGGCCCCAGTCGGCTACGTAGGCGCGACACCTCCGCGCGCACAGTCACGACGGCACCGGCGTCTCCGGTGAACGCAGATGCAAGCCGTCGCGCATCCAGACCCGCGGGGTGACCGGCCAGCAGGGAGAGCAGTTCGCGCTGGCGGGGCGTGATGCTGATGTGGACTGAACCAGCCGCCGTGGCCAACTCGACCGAGGGACGTGCTCCGTCGACCACGGTCAGCGCCAACGGCACCGTCCGGTGCTCTCGCAGCACCCAACCCGCTGCCCATCGCCCCACCTGGACGAAACCGAGGCCGTCGAGCCAACGAATCCCAGCCTTCTGGAGGGTTCGGGCATCGACCACCCGGCCACTCACCGGAAAGCCCTCGCTGCGGAGGACGAAGCCTTGCTCATCGAGGATGACGTGCCGGCCGGGCACCGACGGCAACGGGGTCTGTCGTTCCACGTCGGCCCGGTGGGCCTCGTCGAGCAGGCGCCTCGCCTCGTCCGCCACCGAGGCTACGAGAGCCAGCGTGTGCGGGTGCGCCGCCAGCAGAGGTCCGGACACGGTGAAGGCTCCAAGGGGCTGGGAATGTCCTCCGCCCTGCACCGGAGCACCGGTGCAGACCCACCCGTGATGGCGGTCGTTGCTGTGCTCTGGACCGAACAGCTGCACGGCTTGCCGTTCCACCATCGCCGTGCCCAGGGCATTTAGGCCAACGGCCTGTTCCGACCAGTTGGCGCCCATGACAAAACCGAGTCGATCGGAGGCATCGCGAACCATTCGTGGGCCGACGATCCCCACCACCACGCCCTCGGCGTCGCAGGCGACCAGTTGACAGCCAGCGCTCTCGGCCAACGGAAGCAAGCGCTCACGCAGCAAGGGCATGACCAACTTCAACCCGGGAGTGATCCGTTCCCTCGCTTGGTCCTCGGGGAGGACGTCGGCATCGCACGCAGCCCTGACGGACGGCCGCTGCCACCCTCGTCGGACGACCTCTCGAACGCCATTGGGCACCTTCCCGGATTCCATCCAGGACTCGTGCTGGGCACGCAGTTGCCTGGCCTTCTGCGCCACATCATCAAAAACGCTGAGCGCTGGGCTCAGCACCATCTGGGCCATGCCGCCTCCTGACAATCGACGGGTGAGGCCACGCTAGCCAATCATCGGGCCGGATAGGTCAGCCTTCGCACCGAGCGCTCCATCTCAGGGCGCCTTGGTGCGCCCGCTCTGTAGCAAGGAAAGTGGCGCCCATCTGATGCGTCAGACCATTGTTCCCAGAAATTCGCCAGCTACAGTTCTCCTATCCAGCGGATCGACGAGCTTCCGGCGACGGACATGCTCCCCCGCACACTTTGTTGTGCTGCCCGGGAGTTGTCCACGTGCCGTCGTTGCTACGAGTCTCCGCCAAGGAGCTCTCCACCCTTGGTGACCGCTTGAGTGCCATGCTCACCGAGAACATGACCCACCAAGTGGGACGCCAGCCTTCGCCCGGCGAGATCCGTTCCTGGGACCGCAGTGCGCCGTATCTGGCCGCCGATCTGGTACGAGCGGAGCGCTCCGGCGTCGAGGTGCTCGTCGAATACCAACTGCCGTTCACCAGCAAGCGCGCCGACATCGTCCTTGCCGGCAAGGACCGCCGCACCGGCCGAAACAAGTACGTCGTCGTCGAACTCAAGCAGTGGTCCGATGCGGCCCGATTCGAGGACAGCGACGACTTGGTGTCCATCGGCGCCTACGGGGCTCACCCCGTCACGCACCCGTCGGAACAGGTCCGCTCCTACTGCGAGTACATGACCGACTACACCGCCGTCCTGTCAGAGGACCCGGCTGCGGTTGAGGGAGTCGTCTACCTCCACAACGCCACTGACCTGGGCATCTCTGATCTCTTGGACGCACCCGCTGCCTCGACTGGCCGGATCTTCACCGGCCAGCGTCGTGGCGAGTTCATCGATTTTCTTCGTGACACTTTCGCCGACACCGACGGGGCCGAAGCCGCAGATGCGCTGTTGGGCAGCAAGATCGCTCCGTCGAAGCAGCTGCTGAAGCTTGCCGCTGAGGAAGTCCAGCGTCGTGAGATGTTCGTCCTCCTCGATGAACAACGCGATGCCTTCAACTACGTCCGCCATGCCGTCGACAAGGCGCGACGCGCCAACACCAAGACCGCTGTGATCGTCTCTGGCGGACCAGGCAGTGGCAAGAGCGTGATCGCCCTGTCCCTGATGGGCGAATTGGCACGACAAGGGCGCACCGTCGTCCACGCGACAGGGTCCCGCTCCTTCACGATGACGCTACGCAAGGTAGCCGCCAAGGGATCCACCCGGGTCCAGAAGAACTTCCAGTACTTCAACTCGTTCATGACCGCGGAGCCGAATGACCTCGACTGCCTGATCCTGGACGAGGCGCATCGCATCCGCGAGACCTCCGCGAACCGCTGGA
The DNA here is from genome assembly GCF_038433135.1 of Luteococcus sp. H91. Classification (NCBI taxonomy): domain Bacteria; kingdom Bacillati; phylum Actinomycetota; class Actinomycetes; order Propionibacteriales; family Propionibacteriaceae; genus Luteococcus; species Luteococcus sp. H91. The sequence continues at coordinate 11,030 of NZ_JBCDMV010000043.1, forward strand.
CCAAGGCCGAGTTCCGCACCGGCCGCCCTCAGGTCGACGAGTTGCTCAGTGCCGCCCGCGTCCCGGTGTTCCTGTTGGACGAGAATCAGGTGGTGCGTCCCGGCGAGCTGGGCACGGCGGACGACATCGAAGCCGCGGCGCGAGCACGCGGCATGGATGTGATGCGGATCGATCTGGACGCCCAGTTCCGTTGCGGCGGATCGCAGGCCTACGTCGGTTGGGTGCAGAGCCTGCTGGGGCTCACCGGCGACGGCCCTGTCCGCTGGGAGACCGACGGCCGGTTCGACGTGCGGCTGGCCGATTCACCCAGCGCCCTGGAAACCCAGCTACAGGCCCGTCTGAGCGAAGGTTTCGGTGCCCGGATGGCCGCTGGCTACTGCTGGCCGTGGAGCGACCCGAAGAGGGACGGCACGTTGGTTCCGGACGTCCGGATCGGTGAGTGGACGCGGCCCTGGAACCTCAAGGGTGACCGCAGCATCGGCGGCGCACCGCCGGCAGCGCTGTGGGCCACGGACCCCGCTGGCTTTGGCCAGGTGGGATGCGTCTACACCGCGCAGGGCTTCGAGTACGACTATGCCGGCGTGATCCTTGGGCCGGACCTCGTCTGGCGCACCGACCGCTGGGTCAGTGTTCGCGATGCCAACAAGGATCCGGACTTCCGCAACCGTAAGCGCGTCGACGACGCCTACTTCGACCGTCTGGTGCGCAACGTCTACAAGGTGTTGCTGACCCGTGGCTTGTTGGGAGTGACGATCCACAGCACCGATCCCGAGACTCAAGAGTTCCTGCACAGCCTCATCGACTAGCAGTACTGGCAAGACCGTCCTACACCCACCACGGATCGACAGGCTTCCTGACAGGACATGCCTCCCCGTTTGAACAACGGAGAGCACGCGCATGTCCGCCATCATCCGGATCAGCCGCAACCTAAGGCAACACTGGGAGTACGCCAAGGAGGTGTCCTTCTGGGACTTTCCCTCCAATAGAAAGAGCGTCGAGGAAGGCACTCGGCTCTACTTCTGACTTGGGGGATGTCAACCGGGTTGACGGCGACCGGGACAGCGGGACGGGACGATTCCTGGGTACAGCACTCGCGACGTCCAACCTGTTTCCCTTCCAAGGAGCATGGATGCCCTGGGATGACGATCACAGCCGCTACAAGTTCCGAGTGCCACTGGTCGACGTCGTCGACACTCCTCCGCTTGGCGTCGACCATTGGCCCCTGGATGACCACATGGGCAACCGAGCCAATCGCAGCGTGGAGCTGGCTTCGGCCCAGGAGACTCGGGTCAATACGAGTGGAATTCCTCGAGTTTCTTCTCCAGGGGCAGCGTCGCGGCACGGACTCGCTCGGGTCGCTCACCCTCGATCCTCCATAACTCATCTCGACAGGCATCCGCGGTGTCCCGCGTCAAGTAGTTGGCAGGATTTCGGGCTCGGGAAAGTTGGGGACGGTCGGGTCGGCCAGACCGCGGTGGACGTCCGAGGGCCGGTTCCAGGCCAGCGCTTGGTGCGGGCGGACGGTGTTG
>NZ_JBCDMV010000044.1:0-11602 GCF_038433135.1 Luteococcus sp. H91
GCGGCCGGGAAGTCGGGGCCGTCGACCCGCGAGGCCCAGCTCGAGGCCCAGGTCGAGGACCTCACCCTCGCGCTCGGCGAAGCAGCGGTCGAGCTGCGTGTCTGGAAGAAGAGCGCGGAGGGCCGGCTGGGCCCTTCGAAGACCTCGAGGTAATCCGGATCGATGAGGGAATGTCGACCTCGAGGTTCTGCGAACTGCTCGACATTCCCGAACGAACGTGGCGACGCTGGCAAGCACGAGCCCGGGCCGGCAAACCAGTCAAAGGTCCCTGGCCGGCCCCATCACGCGACCAACACCGGGAAGCTGTGGCGACGATGGCCAGCAAGCATTCCGCCTGGGGACACCGCAAGATCTGGGCCATGGTCCGTCACGACGGCCACCTCGTCTCGCCGTCGACGGTGTTGCGGATCATGGCCGACGAAGACCTCCTGCTCCGTTCTGACTACCAGAAACAACGTCGGGAACTGGCTCGCCAGCGCAAGGCCGCGTTCGCCGCGCCACCCACCGGTTCGAACCAGGTGTGGCAGTTCGACTTCTCCGAGTACGAGACCACCGGCGGAGGGACCTGGCGGGTCGCTGGGGTCGCGGACTACTACTCGAAGTACGAGTTCGGCTGGCACTGGTCTCCGACTGCGAACCAGCACGACGCGATCGCCGGGGTCGAACTGGCCTTGGCGGAGGCCGAAGCGATGCTCGACGGCATCAAGCTCATCGATCACCTGACCGACCCCGCCACGGGTGAGATCGTTCCGATCACACTGGTCACCGACAACGGTGGGCCCTTCCGGGCGTTCCGCTTCGAGCACGTCATCACCGCGCATCCTGAGCTCAGGCATGTCCGGACCCGTGTCACAGGACGCCCGGGCAGAACGGCGTCCGCGAGAGGGCCTTCCAGAGCCTGAAGTACGAGCGGCTCTACCGCGAACAGATCGACGACGCGCTCGACTTGGTCCGCGAGGCCGATGCCTACCGGGCCGAGTTCAACACCGTCCGCCCGCACCAAGCGCTGGCCTGGAACCGGCCCTCGGACGTCCACCGCGGTCTGGCCGACCCGACCGTCCCCAACTTTCCCGAGCCCGAAATCCTGCCAACTACTTGACGCGGGACAGAGTGGGAGGGGCGGGTTCCTCCACGTCATTTTTGTAGTACAATAGATGTATGGCCATCGAGTTCACCGACAGTGCCGCGCGACACGGATTCACGCGCGATGACGCAATCCATGCAATGCAGACCCCCGAGACCTTCGCCCCTCACTACGACCATTCCCGGACGGGTGGTCCCGATGTGGCGGCGTGGATCGGCCCCGCCCGTGGTGGCCGCACCATCGAGGTCTTCGCCACGTTGACTCCGCCGGACACAGTGGTGGTCTTCCACTGCATGGACGTGCGTCCCTCGACCATTGCCAAGCTGAACGGAGAGCGAGCATGACTGCCGACCACGAGATCCGTCACGGGATCGACTTCACCGAACTGGCCGACTGGGCCGAGAGCGACCAGGCCACCCGGGCCCCCCAGACCAGCCCCGTCCTGCACGGAGAGGAAGCCCAGCGCGCCAGTCGCGCACTGCTGGGCCGCGGCCGCCCAACCCTTGGCGCAGGCCACGCCACAGGCAAGGGAGAGTCCCCCCGCCGCCAGCTCCGACTCGACGCGGAAACCAACCAGCGACTCGACGCCTACGCCGCGCAGCACCACATGAGTGCCAGCGAGGTCATGCGCCGCGCCCTGGCCAACTTCCTCAACAGCGAGACAGCAGCCTGATCGCCTAACACCGCCGATCAGACGCACGAGAGGGCCGCCCAGGTCATTCGGGGCGGCCCTCGTCGCTGTTGTCACCAGAGTGGTGGCTGGTCACGGTCCAGGACGCTCAATCCTTCCGCCACGGCACCGTCGATCGCTCCGCTGTTGCGTGCGGCTGCACGAAGCGCTGCCGCGCGGCCGTGTGAGCCCCGGACATCGTTGAGTGGGGAGCCTGGAACTCCACGACGCGCGAAGTAGTCGCGCCGGTTCTCGGTGGCGTCCCCCGGTTGCAAGTGCGCGGGGTTCTGACACAGCGGGTTGTCGCAGTCATGCCGCACGACGGGTGGGACTTCCTGGTCGGGATGGGACAAACGGGCCCACGGAGGCCATCAACGGCCGCCTCGAACACCTGCGCGGCACCGCCCTCGGCTTCCGCAACCTCACCCACTACATCGCCCGGTCCCTGCTTGAAGCCGGCGGGTTCAGGCCCCAACTACACCCTGGATTGTGAAGAGCCTGATAAGTGACGAGCCTGTGACGAAGTTCTGTCGTGAGTGGTGCATCACCGAGATCAATCAGGAAGACGTCCTTGAGAACTCGATGGTTCTCCCACGCAGACTTGCGCGCAGAGAAGACCCGACCGCGAATCGTTTCATAACGCGCTTTGGTGGCTTTCATTTCGACGTTCACACCGCCCCGGTTGAGCCAGACAAAGTCGTGGGATGACTTGGCATGTGTGCGGGGAATCCAGCGAATGGACTCCCGGCGTCGAACCAGCCGTTCAACGCTGATCACCTCGGTGGGCTTGAGGATGTCCTCTCCAAAGTCTAGTGGCACTGCCGCTTGTCTTTCCCTCCAGTACGACATCCACATCTGCGGGTTTCCGCCATCCACTGGGGCGAGGGGCGGTTCTGGCATCGCCTTGAAGGGGCCGGCCCCGCCCATGGCCTGCACCCCCGAACTCCCGCGAACCATGATCAATCGAACACTTCGATCCAACCGTGTTCTTGGCCAGCTGCAAGGCAAACTGAGGCACAGGGTGTTGTCCGAATGTTGTCCGTTGACATCGTGCCGGCAACGCATCGAGCCCGGGGCGTCGGTTGACGCCCCGGGGCCAATGGTCACGCGTCGCGAATGACCAGCTTGGAGCCGAAGGTGGCGGCCTCCACCATCCGCAGCCGGGCCAGCGCGGGGTGGTCTTCCAACAGCTTGGCGCCGTTGGCCATCGAGCGCAGCGCCGCGGTCTCCGCGCGGGCGGCCTCCAGCTTCGCCAGACCCTGGTGCCGGGCGATCACCACCTGGCCGATGGCGTGCCGCAGCTCGGCGGGCAGGGTGATGTCCTTCAGCACCACCTCGTCGACGGCGACGCCGACCCGCGCCGCCACCGGGGCGACGGCAGCCGCCACGACGTCAACCGACTCGGAGGTGGCCCGCAGCGCACGCGTGACCTCCTCCGCCCGGTGTGCGGCCAGCAGGTCACGCAGCCCCACCTGCGCGGCCAGGTAGACCAGATCCAGCGGATCGGTGGCCACCTCGTGCCAGGCCACGGGATCGGCGACGTGCCAGCGCAGCGCCAGCGACACCCGCACCGGGATCTCGTCGGCGCACGGCACCTCCTGCGGCTTCAGGGTGAGCAGCTGCTCACCCATGTCCACCACGACGGGCTGCAGGCCGAACCCCACCCGGTGCCGGCCGGGGCCGAAGACCTGCACCAGACGGCCGTGGCGGTAGCCGAGCACCTTCTCGCGCGCCTCGACGGTGATGTGCAGCAGCGACTTCTGCATGATGATCGAACCCCCTTCAGGGCATGGTGACGGACGGGGCAGGAGCACATCGCCCGACCCAGCGGCCGGTGACGGGGCAGCATCCGGCCACGCCGCCTGCAGCGACGAGGCGTGGATGCTGCCGCAGGGTCACGGGCCGCGAACGGATCGGACGATGCGCCACAGAAATTGGGGGAGTCGAACCCCCTGCAACCAGAGCTGTCCTCAGCAGCAGTGTCGTCGCGGCGATGCGCAGGACGTGTCATACCGGGAGACCGGCCACGCTGCTGTCCGCGGGACCCCACAAGGATCGCCCCTCGGACCCACCATCGGCAACCGATTTAATGCCGGGCAGAATGACCAGCATGACCGGATACCTCGCCGCACCCACCCGCTACGACCAGATGCCCTACCGCCGCTGCGGCAGGTGGGGGCTGAAGCTCCCCGTGCTCAGCCTGGGCCTGTGGCACAACTTCGGCGACCTGACCACCGGCGAGACCCAGCGGGCCATCGTCCGTCGCGCCTTCGACGCCGGCATCACCCACATCGACCTGGCCAACAACTACGGCCCGCCCTACGGCCAGGCCGAACTCAACTTCGGCCGGATCTTCGCCGATGACCTTCGCCCCTACCGCGACGAACTGATCATCTCCACCAAGGCCGGCTACGACATGTGGCCCGGCCCCTACGGCCAGGGCGGCGGCAACCGCAAGTACCTGCTGGCCAGCCTCGACCAGTCGCTGACCCGGATGGGTCTGGACTACGTCGACATCTTCTACAGCCACCGCTTTGATCCGGACACCCCGCTGGAGGAGACCATGATGGCGCTCGACCAGGCGGTGCGCAGCGGCAAGGCGCTCTACGTCGGCATCTCCTCCTACCGCCAGGAACAGACCCGCGAGGCCAACCGGATCGCCACGGAACTCGGCACCCCGCTGCTGATCCACCAGCCCAAGTACTCCATGCTCGACCGCTGGGTGGAGGACGGTCTGGTCGACGAGTGCGGAGCCCAGGGAATGGGCATCATCGCCTTCAGCGCACTGCAGCAGGGCATCCTCACCGATCGCTACCTGGACGGTATCCCGGCCGGCTCCCGGGCCTCACGGGTGGAGAATCTGGCCCAGCAACTCGACGAGCAGACCCTGGGCAAGGTGCGCGCCCTGAACGAGATCGCCCAGGCGCGCGGCCAGAAGCTCGCCCAGATGGCGCTGGCCTGGATCCTGCGCGACCAGCGGGTGACGTCGACGCTGATCAGCGCCAGCTCGCTGGCCCAGCTGGAGGACAATCTGGCCACCGTGCAGCAGCTGGACTTCAGCGACGATGAGCTGGCCCGGATTGAGCAGATCCTGACCAACTGAACGGGAGGGGGTCTCAGCCGCCGACGTGCAGCTGGGGCCTCCAGCGTTCGACGGGCTGGGCACGACGAATGATCTCGTGCACCAGCGGGGGAGTGTCGCCCTCACCGGAGACCAGGAAGCGCAGCGCGCTCTGCACCGGCCCCTTCTCCGACCATTCGAAGTAGCAGTGTGGCGGCTCGTTGGTGCGCTGGTTGACGTCCAGCAGCACCGCGGCGAGTACATTCGGCACGGCGGTGCCCCGGGCGCGCAGGATCCGGTGCCGGCCCACCACGGCCGAGGTGACCTCCACCGGCGCCTCGAAGTCGGAGGCGTCGGAGATGACGGCCTCCAGGAAGAGCGTGGCGGACTCGTTGGGGATGTGGTTGTCCAACCGCACCTCCAGCGCCTTGTAGTTGTACTCGTCCTCGTCGCCCAGATTGCGCTTGTTGGCCATGAAGCGCACCGGGCAGGGCTTGGCCTGGGCGTGGGCGATGGCTTCGTCCAGCATCTGCCGGGCACCCTCGTCGTAGATCACGGCGGGCACGCGCAGTTCCAGGCTGCGGTTGGTGCGTGACCAGATGGAGACCACCATGATCAGCGCGACGAAGATCAGCGAGATGTACAGGCCGCCCAGGTGGGTCACGACATTCTGCACGAAGGTGTAGATGAAGATGGCGCTGATCAGGCTGAAGTACAGCCCGGCACCCCAGTGCCTGCGACGCAGTTCGGTCAGCGCGACGGCCACCGCCGCCGAGGTCATCAGCGCCAGCACGCCGGTGGCATAGGCCGCGGCCTGGTCATCGACGCTGGCCTTGAAGATGATGGTGACCACCGCGGCGATGCCCCAGATCACCACCACCAGGGGCCGGACGGCCTTGGCCCAGTCGGGTGCCATCCCGAAACGGGGCAGGTAGCGGGGCACCACATTCAGCAGGCCGGCCATGGCAGAGGCGCCGGCGAACCACAGGATGGCGATGGTGGCCACGTCGTAGGCCGTGCCGAAGCCCTCACCCAGGTAGGTGTGGGCGACGTAGGCCAAGGCGCGGCCATTGGCCTCACCGCCGGGCTGGAATTCGGCCGGTGGGATCAACAGGGTGGTGGCCAGTGAGGATCCGATCAGCAGCACGCTCATCATCACCGCGGCGGTGGCCAGCAACTTCTTGGCGTTGCGGATCCGGCCCGCCGGGTTGCCCCGGGTGTCGGTGGCGTCACCCTTGACCTGGGGCATCACCAGCACGCCGGTCTCGAAGCCGGACAGCCCCAGTGCCAGAGCGGGGAAGACCAGCATCGCGGCGCCGAAGACGCCCAGCCAGTTGCCGTGCTCGGAGACGGCCAGCCGGCTCCAGTCGCCGATCATCGCCGGATGGGCGAAGACCTCCATCAGGCCGCGGACGATCACGACCAGGGACAGGCCCAGGTAGGCGAGCACCAGCACGACGGCGACGCCGATCGCCTCGCTGAAGCCCTTGAGGAAGACCGCGCCCAGCAGGGTGAGCAGGATCAGGGTGATCAGCACCTGCTGGCCCTCCAGCGCCTCCTTGAACAGGGGGTTCTCCACCAGGTGTGCGGTGGCATCGGCCGCGGAGAGCGTCATGGTGAAGATGAAGCCGGTGGCGATGAAGCCGATCAGCGCCAGCACCAGCATCTTGCTGGGCCAGTAGCTGAGCAGCTTTTCCAGCATGGAGAGCGAGCCGTCACCATTGGGGCTCTCCTTGGCCACCCGGCGGTACATGGGCAGCGCGCCGAACAGGGTGATCAGTACCAGCACCAGGGTGGCGACCGGTGCCAGGGTTCCGGCCGCGATCGCGGCGATGCCCGGCTGGTAACCCAGCGTGGAGAAGTAGTCGACGCCGGTCAGGCACATCACGGCGTACCACGGCTTCACGTGATTCTGGCTGACCGCCTCATCCAGATTCTCGTACGGGCCGGCGGCCTCGGTCTCGTCACGCTCCAGGAACCAGCGGGCAAAGGCGGACTGCTGTTTGAGGGGCTTGCTGCCCAGGGACGAACTCACTGCTCAAGGGTAGGGCCAGCCGCCAGCCGACGTTCAATCGACCACGAGTTGACGGCTGGCCCAACCGCGGACAGGCTCAGTGTGCAGCGTTGGTGCGCTTGTCCTGGATCCCAGCCTCGGCGTGCTCCTTCGCCTTGTCGGCCTCACCGCCGGGGTTGCGGTTCTCCGGCTGGGCCGCCTCGACGATCGCCTGGATCTGCGCGCCGGTGGTCTCGTCGACGGCCTTCCAATAGGCCAGGGCACGCTGCAGGATCTCGCCGGTCACCCCGCCCAGCAGGTGACCCGCGACGGTGTCCACGAAGCGGGCGCGCTGCTCGTCGTCCCAGACCTCGCGGACCAGGGTGCCGGCCTGGCCGAAGTCGTCGTCCTCGGCGTGCAGGGTGTAGGCCTGCCGCACCATCTCACCGTCGGACTCCCACCCGTTGTGCACCCGGCCCACCTCGTCGGAGTAGGGGCGGCCCATCGAGTTGGGGGCGTAGCTGGCGGCCATCGCGCCCTGCTCGTAGTTCATGTTCCCGTCGAGCGCATACAGGTTGCGCTCCACCCGGGGACGGTTGACCGGCAGCTGGTCGAAGTTGGTGCCGATTCGGGCCCGGGCGGCGTCGGGATAGGCGAAGACCCGGCCGAGCAACATCTTGTCCGGGCTGAAGCCGATCCCCGGCACCAGGTTGGACGGGCTGAAGGCGGCCTGTTCGATCTGGGCGAAGAAGTTGTCCGGGTTCTTGTCCAGCGTCATGGTGCCCACCGGAATCAGCGGGTAGTCCTTGTGGGACCAGGTCTTGGTGAGGTCGAAGGGGTTGAAGCGATAGTGCTTCGCCTCCTCGTAGGGCATCACCTGCACCGAGAGCTTCCACTGCGGGAAGTCGCCGCGCTTGATCGCCTCGAACAGGTCGCGTCGGTGGAAGTCGGCATCCTCGCCGGCAATCTCGGTGGCGCGTTCCCCGGTCAGGCCCTCGACTCCCTGCTGGCTGTGGAAGTGGTACTTCACCCAGAAGCGCTCGCCGGCCTCATTGACCCACATGTAGGTGTGTGAGCCGTAGCCGTTCATGTGGCGGTAGCTCTTGGGCAGGCCCCGGTCGCCCATCAGGTAGGTCACCTGGTGCGCGGTCTCCGGGTTGAGGCTCCAGAAGTCCCACTGCATCTGGTTGTCCCGCAGGCCGTTGCCGGGCAGTCGCTTCTGTGACGCGATGAAGTGCGCGAACTTCTGCGGATCCCGGACGAAGAAGATCGGGGTGTTGTTGCCCACCAGGTCGTAGTTGCCCTGATCGGTGTAGAACTTCAGGCTGAAGCCGCGCACATCGCGCCAGGTGTCGGGGGAGCCCAGCTCACCGGCGACGGTGGAGAAGCGGGCCAGCATGTCGGTTTTCACCCCCGGCTGGAAGAGGCCCGCCTTGGTGTAGCGGCTGACGTCCTCGGTGGTCTCGAAGGTGCCGAAGGCACCGGATCCCTTGGCGTGCGGGCGTCGCTCCGGCACATTCGTCCGGTTGAAGTGCGCCAGGGTCTCGACCAGGTGGACGTCGTGCAGCAGCAGCGGGCCGTCCGGGCCGACGCTGATCGAATTGCGGTCACTCTCGGCCGGGGCGCCGTTGGACATGGTCGAACCGGTCGGGTGGGCTCCCGGGGGCAGCGCGCGGGGACGATGGGCTTGGTCATGACTGGCTCCTTCCGCAGCACTGTGTTCAGCCAGTCAAACATCGAGGGCCATGCGACGGAAGCGAATCCGGGACAACTCTGCTCAGAGCGGACCGCTTCTGGCGGGCGGGGCCCGGTGGGCACGAAAGTGGTGGGCGCCGGTGGACTCAGCCCGAACACGTGGAAGCGGCTGGAACGGCTGAGTTCCGCGTGGGAACGGGAGAAACGAGATGGCGCAAGCGAAGAGCCCCCGGCAGCCGAGCCAGATCCAGGGGTCGTGGCGAACCCAACGAGACGATCCCGAACACCCCTGACGGAGAGGGAAGCGGACGCTATCCGAACGGCAAAGGCAACCGGCGAAAGCACCATGTCAATCGCCAAGCGGTTCGGTATCCATCGGGTGACAGTGTGGGAGCACACGAAGCGGTGACCAGCGCAAGTCACGAGCAACTGCTGTCAGCGAACCATTCCCAGAGCGGCTCGTCGGCGATGCCCTTGTCTGTCCTGCTACGTAGACTGTCACTCAGAGTTGCATCTCGACTGGAGCTTGAATGGAGGTGACGGGATGACTGTTCGCGTTGAGGTCGCCCCCGATCTACTCCAGTGGGCAGTCGAACGAGCGGGATGGGACGAGGCGACTGTCGAACGTCGTGCGCCCAAACTCGATGGGTGGGTCTCTGGTACCCAGCGTCCAACGCTGAAGCAGTTGGAGAAGTTCGCCAACGACACTCACACCCCTTTCGGGCTGTTGTTCCTCTCTGAACCGCCAGTGGAAGACGTGCCTATCCCAGACATGCGCACGATCGGGAACCTCGCGGTCCCGCGGCCGTCTGCTGACCTGTTGGAGACGATCTACCTGTGCCAGACCCGCCAGGACTGGTACCGGACCTATGCGCAAGAGAACGGCGTGGGCGAACCTGAGTTTGTCGGCTCCGCAACGACCGAGACGCCGCCGGTGCTTGTCGCGGACCAGATGCGCGACTTGCTTGGCTTCGATCTGACCGAACGGAGCACCTTCTCCAGCTGGGAGGACGCTTTACGACGTCTGATCGACCGCATCGAGAACATAGGCGTCTTGGTGATGATCAATGGCGTCGTTGGCGCGAACACTCATCGTAAACTCAACCCTGAAGAGTTCCGAGGGTTCGCACTAACCGACCCGCTCATACCGCTGATCTTCGTCAACGGCGCTGACACCAAGGCCGCACAGATCTTCACCATGATCCACGAACTGGCTCACGTATGGCTGGGAGCAAGCGCCCTGTCCGATGCGGCCATGACCGCTAACCACGGGGTGACCGAGGAACTGTGGTGCAACCAAGTCGCCGCCGAAGTGCTAGTCCCGCTGACCACACTGCTCAGCGACTACCGCGGAGAAGCGAACATCGAGGAGTTGGAGCGCCTGGCTAAGAAATACCGAGTCAGCACCCTAGTGGTACTCAAACGCATCTTCGACGCTCAGCTCCTAACCTGGGAGGACTATCGAGAGCGCTATGAGAACGAGCGGGACCGCGTGATCAGCATCCTCGCGGCGAGGCGCAGCGAGAACTCCGGTGGCAACTACTACTACACGCAGCCGATTCGACTTAGCCGTCAGTTCGCCCAGGCCGTGATCGCCAGCGCCTTCGAAGGGTCCACCACCTATCGGGACGCCTACCGCTTGCTCGGCACCAAGAAACACGCAACCTTCGAGAACCTGGCCGCCGAGTTGGGGGTCGCCTGATGTATCTGATCGACGCCAACGTGCTCATCGAGGCCAAGAACCGTTACTACGCCTTCGACATCGCCCCTGGATTCTGGGCCTGGCTCGATCAGGCCCACCGACAATCCTTGGCCTGCAGCATCGACGCGGTCCGCGACGAGCTCCTTGAGGGTGACGACGAGCTCGCCGCCTGGGCACATGCTAACGCCGCATTCTTCCGAGCCGTCGATCAAGGAACTACACGACACTTCGGTGACCTCACCGCTTGGGCGACCTCACGAAGCTTCACCCCAGCAGCGCTAGCCGAATTCACCGGCACCAATGCCGACTATCTCCTTGTCGCCTACGCTCGCGAACACCAGCACACGGTGGTCACCCACGAACGATCTCAACCCAACGCCCGAGCCAGGGTGTTGATCCCTGACGCTTGCCTGGCTATGGGCGTCGGCACGACCGACACCTTCCAGATGCTCCGCCAGACCGGAGCCCGGCTCGACCTCAGTGCGGGCACATCCACACCGTGACTGATACGCCCATCGCTGTAGAACATCTTGGACATGGAGCAGCTGAGCAAAGGGGCGAGTTCGCTCCTCCTTCAGTGCGTACACTTGTGACCGCTGCCTGTCGCCTATCCCGAGCGTGGCCTCCTTACACCCCTACGTTCCGGTCGGGGTGAGGTCGGTGTGCGCGTGGATGCGTAGTGCGGTGATGAACTCTTGGTAGCGGGTGTCACGGGCGAGGAGGTCGTGGTGGGTTCCTGCGTCTCGCACATGACCGTTTTCGAGGACGATGATTTAGTCGGCGTCGAGCACCGTGGATAGGCGGTGCGCGAGGTGATGACCACGCCCTCTTGTGAGGCGGTGGAGCCTGACGCTGGAGGAAGTGGACGCGATCCGAACCGCCCGGAGCGAGGGTCAGAGTGCCACTGCTGTTGCGAAACGCTTCGAAGTCCATCGAGGCACGGTGTGGGTGAAAACGCGATGACGTGTGTAGCGCGTCCACGAACCGGAGGAGTGCGGTCCGTCACGGTTGCCTGCGCTCACCGCTAGCGTTATCGACATGACGGACCATCCACCGGCAACCCCCTACGGGTCTGCACGCGATCTCCCCTCAGTCAGGGAGTTGGAACAGCAGATGGCTGCGTTCAGACTGCTGGGATTCCTGCTGCCACGAGACCAGCGAAAGGAACTCAAGCGCCTCCAAGGAGAGTATCGGCGGATCACCGATACTGTCGACGCGTTCTATGCCCTACTGGGTCCCCGCAACTGGGTCTTCACTGGCGACCTAAATCTAGCCCGGAGATTTCACGGGGGTGGCTGGACGTGAAGGAGGGAAGTGCCCTCTGACCTGCGAAGATACCGATTGTCTAGGTCTGTATCAGCGTGGTTGAAGGAGCACTTCCCAGGTGAACAAGCGTA
>NZ_JBCDMV010000045.1:0-9875 GCF_038433135.1 Luteococcus sp. H91
ACGCCTGCTGGGCAACGGCTACTGCCGCCGACCCGTCGAGCTCGACTGCCGCTACGAAACGATCTGCGAAACCTGCCCCATGTTCTTCACCACCAACCACCACCGGCCCACCCTCATCGCCCAACGAAACGACGCCTGCGCCAAAGGCCAAACCCGCCGCGCCGAGATCTACACCAGCCTCCTCGAAGACCTCGATCACGCCACCGCTTGACACCGATCACCCACATAAGCCGAAGCCGCCTTCAAGATCGCATTCGCCCTCTTGAGTTCGGCGTTCTCCCGCTTCAGGCGTTTGATCTCGGCCGACTCCTCGCTGGTGACGCCCGGGCGCTGACCGTGGTCGACCTCGTCCTGGCGGACCCAGCGTCGCAGGGTTTCCGGGGTCGAGACCCCGACCAGCTCAGCGACCTTGACCATCGCCGGCCAATCCCCGTCATAGCCCGGGCGGGTCTCGTGATACATCCGCACCGCCCGCGCCTTCACCTCAGCCGGGTACCGCTTGCTCGTGTTGCCTGGCATGACTCCAACCTTCCCAAAATTCGGAGTCTCCGGACATCCCGGGGCGATTCAATTAGTCAGCGTCGCCAGACCGCCAGGAGGCCCCTTGATATAGGGCTCTCGGTAGACCAGCTTGCGTTGACTGTTGCCGAGACCGCGGGTTGGTGAGCCCAGTGGCCACGCACCACCCACCGGTGCCGGTAGACCCGGCCCCCGGCGTCGGCATCTCCAGGGTCGGTGGGCACGTAGCGCAGCGGCCGCAGATCGAGCAGGGTGACTTCCCGCACGGGAGACGGCCCCTGACGGGTGAGGGCAGAGCCGGCAGTGCTGGTGGTGCGTGTGCGCTCGGTCAGGGTGGGCATCGCCATCAGGACCCAGGCGGCGTGCAGGAAGCTGCCCACGACCCGGTAGTCGGAGGGGAAGTCCTCGGGCGTGGTCCCATAGAACACCATCCAGGCCTGGGGCGACAGTTCGCCCGCGTAGCCCAAGCGGTGGCGGGCGCTGGAAGTGATCTTGCCTCAGAGGACCACGAACAGGATCTCGCCCTCAATTCAGACTCGAGCGCCGCAGAGGCTCAAAGGATCAATATATACCTGGTGCGCTCGCGCAGCGGCGCATATCCGAGTCCCGAAAAGAGCCTTCTGCTCTCGAGGTTACTATCTAGGACCGTTGCCTGCAGTCTCTCGACTCGCTGCTCAAGAGAAAGCCTTTGCATCAAGCTCTGAACTATTGATTTAGCTACCCCCCGCCCTCTCTCTTCAGGGACAACGTAGACATCCTGAAGAACGCCGACCCTGCCAACCGGACTTAGAGACAACTGCCCAAATCCCACGCACTTCCCACCATCAAACATCAGACCAGTAAAGAGCTTACCGCCACCGCTGAGATACCTCAAACTAGCCTCATGTACTGAACGCGCTCCGCAAACCACATCCGCGCCGATCTGCCAGCCTCGCTTGATTTGGCGATCATTTTCCATGGCATCCATTAGTCTTTGGATCTCAATTAACGATCTCGAATCTGGCATCCCTTCGATGATTTCGATATTTGGATCCTTGCGAACTGCCTCAACCTCCAAACCCCTAGCAAGGACGATCTCTGTCGAGATTGCTTTGAACCCCAAGGCCTCGCAAAACTGCGCAGCAACCGAGCCTTGGGGAACTGTTGCACGCACTGCGCTCCGACGTTCCGACATCGTAAGCTCTCCAAGCACGCTCTCAAAGAGGCATCGACCGTACCCCTGGCGCATGAAATCAGGTAGCACAGCAATATTGATGGCTATCTCTCTAGAATCCTCACCAATGGACGTCAGCGTGCGCGCCGATGCAATAACGCAATTCGATTGACCTTCAACACCCCAATACAATCCCAACGGATTGGTGTGGCTCCGACACACTTGTTCCAGATATGCCACAGATGTGCCTCTCTCAGGAGGCTGCCCTAGGGCTGTCTGCGCTCGCGTCCAGATTTCCGCATCCTTTCGCAGCGAGGCACTGTCGCGTGTGTCAACTTTTATTATTCTCATGGGAGCCTGTATCGCGATCTTCTTCATGCATGGAAATATTAAAAGTCGTACCCGCAGCCGAACATAGCTACGGGTACGACATTTTTGACGGCCCTTACTGGGGCTCCTCACCCAAGCTCGGGAGGCAACCCTGCCGGCGCGACATCTGCTTCGGAGTAGCGATGATCTCCATCATGATGATTCACCTCCTCTCCCAGAATTCTTTTCCGATCCTACTCCCTGCCCAGAGATGTAGAGCGGGAGAAGTTCTCCGTGGCGCTCAATCAGCGCCTTTCCAAGAAATATCTGGGACTGATTAATGCTAGGGCCGGGACATCTACCACCCATGCAAGCCACCTTCCCGATGCAAAACCATCTCTGGTTGCATTCCTGGCAATCACGCGACGCCCTCGGATCGAGGTCCTTGCAAGCCATGCCCTGAACTAGCTCGGGATCACGCGCAATGTCCTCCACTCCCGGGAACTCGCTTCGATCACTTTCAGGTGTAGCAAAGAAGGCACATGGGACCACCTTCCCATCCGCCAACACTTTGACGGAGTATGGAGCGTGGGCACGACACAGACCCCTCGAGCCAACAAGACGATCCGGCAGTGGCCAACCAAATTCCAAGAGGGCGTCGAGCGCGTCTCCATACTTCCACTCTAAGAACTCCGCTTCAGAAAGAACGTCACAACCAGGATCTCCCACAAAGGATTCGTCGATCCGCTGCACCTGAATATATTTGACGCTCGCTATCTCTTGAGAATTGAACCACTCCAAGAAACTTGGGAACTCTTGAGTATTTCCAGAGTGTGCGTTGTAGCGGACTGAAACAGTATGCCCCTCACCCGGAGTAAGCTCCCGCAGGTGGGCAAGGGAAATTTCCAGGGAATCACCTCGACGAGATGGACGCATCACAGCGTGGTCTTTTGGCAAGGACATGCAGACGCTGATTTGAGCGTGCTCAACAACATCGAGAACAGGCTGGATGGAAAACATTCCGTTGGTGGCCATGCTCATGCTGTATGGGACGCCTGCCTGATTCATCCCGCAACATATCGTAATAATGTCGTCAGTCGCGATAAGAGGCTCACCACCGATGAACTCAACTTGCCATCCTTCGACCTTGCGTTCTCTGTACAAGGTTGTAACGTAGTCAAGAATGGCGTCCAGATTCTTAGTTCCAAGTCGCGTCCGTGATCCCCAATCACGTTGATAGCAGTAAGGACAGCTCAAATTGCACGCCGTCGTCGTCTCTACGCTCAGCTGCCCCCATCCACTATCGCAAGTAAAATCATCGACAGCACTCAAGGAGAAGTAGGAAGCCTCGCTAGTTCCGAGTGCAAGATCTTGCCGCAGGATTCGACGGCGCAGCTCTTCATCGACTACGGCACATCCTCCATGGCAGAGGTTTAGCGCGATTGAGCCGTCGCAAGTGGGTTCCCCCATGAGCACCGGTCCCACTCGAGTTGTCGCCATGCTTTCCCTCCCATTCACTCCGAGTGATCGAATGAACTTCCGGGCCGCGGAGCGGTGGTATTCCTTCCAAGATTGGAAAACTCTCATATACTGCGGTTGCAGTCAACTGTACGCAGGGCGAAAGGCGCCACGTCAAGGATGATTGGACAATCTGTGATCAATCGCACACAGTACGCGTTGTCATGTCGATTCCAGAGGGAGTCAACCGATGCAGCATCGCGAGACTGAGCCAGGTGACGCCGACATCCGACTGCGAGACCTGCCGCCTGCGCTGTGGGCCTGGTTGGGATTCGTGGCATTGTCCCAACTTGGTGACATCGTCCTGCGAATGGGTTTGAGCTGGACGTCAACGGCCATCGGGCCCATCTTTGCCGGGTGGGTGACATCCGCAACTCTTCTACCCAGTGTCCTCCTCCTGTTGGTCGGAGGAAGCTTGGGCGACCGCTACGGCCAGCGTGTCATCTTGCTCATCGCGACCTGCGTATCAATAGTGCAGTACACGCTCCTGACCTTCGCGCTGCACCTCAACGCGCCTGTCACAGTGCTGCTGATCGCCAACGCAGTAGTGTCTGGAGTCCTCAGTGGCATACGAGCACCATCCAGCATCATCTACGCGCGAACATTCGTCCCACCGGAACAGACCCGTCGGGCGATCGCATGCAGTTCCGCTGTGTCGCAAAGCGTCTCGATCATCGCGCCAGCTGCCGCTGGGCTCCTGATCGCTCAATACGCCCTGAAAGGGGCCGTGTTGTTCGACCTAGCCACCTTCATTCTGCTCTTGTCGGGACTTCTTCTACTGCAGCCGAGGTATCTCCCGCCTCCACCAACCCGTAGGCCTCCCATGATTACCCATCTCCGGGAGGGCCTCACACAGTGGAGCAGGCAGCGTGAAATCGTCACTCTTACGGTGGGGGTCTCCCTCATGGCCGGCACGGTGATGCCCCTGGTGGGCCTGTGCCTCCCTCTTTATGTCCGATCCAATGGATGGTCAGCGTCTGACTTCGGTGTCCTGGAGGCAGCATGGTCAGCATCGACCCTCGCCACGAGTCTGACCATCGCTGCCAAGGGAACAGCCACACGCCCCATCATCCCGTTGCTCGGTGGGCCTTTCGTCTGCGCAGCGGGCACAGTCGCGCTCGCCTTTACACATCGGCTCATCCCCGCCGTGGGTTGTGTGATAATCATCGGTCTCGGGCTCATGCTGTTCACCGGTCATGCCTCACCGGTCTTCGTCCAGCTCACACCTGAGCACATGCTCTCTCGTTTCAGCTCAATACTTCAGCTGAGCCAAATGCTCCCAGTAGGCGTTTTGAGTCCTGCACTTGGATACCTCGCGCACCACGCAGGGTTGAAGATCGTCTTCCTCATTCAGAGCTGCGGCGTTCTCCTTGTCATGGGGATCATCGCGCACTCTCATCGACTGAGGCATGCACTCACCAACGACTCATGAGTTCCACGACTTTCCATCATGCCTTCAAGCTGCGGTGGTGGCCCGTGTACCAGTACGTGGTCTGCCGCGCCTCGGCCTGAGAGGTGACATCATGTGTAGTCGCGCAGGGGCACGGCCGGGTTGAATGAGTAGCCGTCCGGGGTGTTGGGCGGCGGGGATCGTCCCTGGGTCTGGGAGGCGATCAGGCGCACGTCGTGGACGGCCTGTCCGCGGAACTTTCGGATGCGGGGCCAGGTGCCGTCAACGGGCCGCAGCTTCCGGGGGGGCGAGTCGCCGTCATGGCAGTCGGTGCCGGCTGGCGCCCCGGAGACATCACCTGGGAAAGGCCGGCGCGGCCGAACCCCTCAACAGGGCCAGGTCGCGTCCGGGCCCGGAAGCCCTACAAGGGCCGTCCGCCCCAGACCGAGGTGCCGACCGACGACGTGGGCGTGGTGATCCTCGCCCCCTCAGCAAGCTCGACCCAGTGGCCTACCTCCGATTCGCGAGCGTCTACAAGCACTACCAGAGCGTGGACGACTTCGCGGTGGGGAACGACAGTGACCAGTCACCGCGCACCTACGACATCCATCCACTTGTGGAGGCTGCCGGTCCCGACCAACCCCATTCCAACAGCCCTGGAGACCCCCCACGATGCCCACCAACACGCCCCGCATCAGCCCCTGCCTCGCCCCGTACTGCGGCGGCACCATGACCCTCCAGGACGCCACCTGGATCTGCGACAACGGCAGGCACACCGCGCCAGCCCTCGAGGCCCACGACGACGAAGCGCTCCCAGCCGCGGAGTGCGGGCCGGGAGCGTTGTGGCTCGATGGTTAGGTGAGTTCGTCGGTACGGTAGGCCTCCCGCACGCCCCAGTTGTTGCTCTTGTCAGGTTGGACGCCCAGGATGGCGCAGCAGCTGCGCCAGGCCTCGAGGCGGACCATGCACAGGTCGTATCCGTCCAGCTTGTGCGTGTGCTGACTCTCCCGGTCGATGTCGGGGTAGTGGTGGTGGGTGAGGAGTTCGGCCCAGTGGTCCTCCCGCCAGACGGACAGCACGACGTCGCCGGCGTGGCCGGTGTCGTCCATCTCGTTGGTCTGGTGCATGCGGACGGCTCCGGTCTCCTTCGTGCGGTAGATCCCCACGTTGGCGCCGTCGACGTACTCTAGGTGAGCGGGCGTGGGGAGCTGCTGGGTCATCGCGACCAGCAAGTTGTGCCGCGCCTCGTCATTGTCGTCCTCGAACTCTTCGTCGTCGAGGCCATCAAGGAGGTTCGCCTCCTGCTCGGCGGTCCAACGCTCACCGTAGAGGTGAGCATTGCCACGTGTCAGGAGCCGCCCGAACCAGTCGATTCGCTGGGTAATCATGAGCATGCCTTTCGTGTGCTTGGTCGGCCTAGGCGCCGCTCTGCCTTCCAACGCCGCGGAGGGGGCGATTGGTGACCGGAGGGGTTCCGGGCGGTGTGGTGGAGGTTGCCGGGGCACCTGCGCTCCCCCGAGCGGTACAGGTGCCCCGACTGGTCTGGGGTTGGTCAGGCCCAGGTGCTGTGGGCCTGGTGGTGAAGGCAGCGCCAGGCAGCGACTGCTGCCTTGTGGCCGTCGCTGTTCTTGATGGGGATCACGAGCAGCTGGAGCGCACCGTCGATGACGGCAGGGAGGGGTTCGCGGGTGGCTGGGAGCGCTCCGCGCTGCCTGCAGGCTGCAGTACGGGCCAGAGGCTGGCAACGGGCGTGGGGGCAGACCCTGCCCAACTCCCCCAACCCATCCGACCCCAGACACCCCAACACCCGCACAGCGCCGAGACCCCCCACAGACCCCGAACGAGTCGTTTGAGGCTCAGCCCTGTGATGTTCTGCTTGTTCGTCGAAGACGCCGCGCTGACGCCCCGTCACCGACTGATCATGGCGCGCCTGGTTGTCGACGACGGCTGGCCGGTCAGCGAGGTTACTGCCCGCTTCCAGGTCTCCTGGCCGACCGTGAACCGCTGGGCCGACCGCTACCGCGCCGGCCAGTCATGCAGGACCGTTCCTCGCGACCGCACCGCTCTCCGAACAAGACCGATGCGAAGCCGGCCAAGCGCTGCATCCAGCTGCGGCTCCGACTGCGGGAAGGTCCCGTGCAATTAGCCTGTCGGCTGGGGATCGCGCCGTCGACGGCCCATCGGATCCTGACGGACGCGCACCTGAATCGGCTCTCCCACGTGGATCGTGCCACCGGGGAGCCCGTCCGCCGCTACGAACACGACCACCCCGGCGCGATGCTGCACGTCGATGTGAAGAAGCCAGGGCGAGAAGAACCGCGCCGCCACACCCGACAAGCCCAGGAACAAGTACCGGGACCCGTTGATGGGCAAGGCCTTCGTCCACACCGTCATCGACGACCACTCCCGCGTCGCCTACGCAGAGATCCACGACGATGAAACCGCGATCACCGTTACCGCCGTGCTGGTGCCGGCTGTTGAGTGGTTCAACGCCCGCGGGGTCACCGTCGAGCGGGTCCTGTCCGACAATGGCGGCGCCTACAAGTCACACCTGTGGCGCGACACCTGCGCCGAGCTCGGGATCAGGCACAAGCGCACCCGTCCGTATCGGCCGCAGACCAACGGGAAGATCGAACGCTTCCATCGGACCCTGGCCGATGTCTGGGCCTACGCCCGCTGCTAGCGGCAATGAATCGCCGCTGTAGGGATCTGCCAGGAGGCCGCTCACCGGATGACATGGGCGTTTCCTATCGGCTTTGATCTGCGTCAAGTCGCGAACCACGGATCCGGTCCCTGACCGTGCATCCACGCCCGACTGAGGGCCACCTGTTGTGCGGTAGGAATAGTGCTCTTGAGTACCCGTCCCCGCTAGAACGTCCTTTGACCACCAGATCTCCGACGTGGGCGCGGGCTTGTGCGATTTCTGTAGGGGTAGCCAGCTTGATCTGCCCGTCCTCCTGCACTTGGGGCTGGCAGCCGGCCGTCAGGGGGCAGCGCACAACGGTTCTCGGTTTGGTCAATCACCAGGACACCGTGGCAGGAATTTGGTGATGTCTGGGTGGAGCTTGTGGATAGCTGGACTCTCCGACGGGCATGCGGGTCCGAAGGTCAGGTCAGCACGTACATGAGGGGAATGACTTCCACCCAGGGCTCCACCGTGGCCTGCCATGCGTCCCACTCGGGTGTTGCCAACGTGATGGAGATCCTGATCTTGCGGGTCCAGCCGTCGGGGTGGAAGTGCTCGACGGCGTTGATGGTCTCCTCAAGCTCCGCAGGGGTGCCGTTGACCAGGTCGGCGGCCTCTTCGGGGGTAAGTCCCCCGGGAAAGTTGCGGTAGTGCTCGGTCCAGTCCTGGGCGACGGGCTCAAACCCGGTGAGCCGCATGAGATGCCCGTCCCATCGCCCTGTAGCGGCCACGAGCCCTGCAGCCGCCAGCTGGCGGGCAAGTTCTGGGTCCGCAATGGAGGTCAGGACAGCGCCGTAGGAGCGTCCTACCCCGCCGCTCGAGTCGACGGGGTAGGACAACCAGCACCCCTGTTCGTCCTCCACCAAGCTGCCGAGCACGACGATGTCGCTGCCCACAGGAACCGAGGAGTAGGGGTTGTTCATGTCAAAGGACTATGCCGTGACGGGATCCTTGGGAGCAACGATCCAGCTACCCGCCCCTCCCCCGCCGCCGCCACCGCCGGAGGTGCGGTAGTAGGCCGTGAGCGTGTACTTTTCGGACTTGTTCTTCGTGCACGTGTGCCGCTCGTAGCGACGCCAGTTCTCATCCTTGTCGATGAACTTCAGCCAGTAGCTCTCGCACGTCTGCTTGTTGGTGAAGTTCGTGTGCACCACGTAGTACTTCTGAGAGTCATCCGCCCGGGCCTGTCCTGTGCCGGCGGTCGCCGTGATCCCCGACAGCAGGACGGCAGCTACCGCGATTCGGGACAACTTCGCCTTCTTCGTCATTCCTCTGCGCTCCTTACGTTGTGCTCAAGGAGACAGGGCCACCCGTGACCCCATCGTCTCCGGACCTCTACCGGAAGAACTTCCGGCAGCACGACAAAGGTACGGAGCCCAGAAAGTCACCATGTTTGCCTCGCCCTGGGATCAAGGGACCTAGGTCGTAAACAGGGCCGCCAGCAAGGCTCCCAGCAGCAGCCCGGGACCGTACGGGAAGGTTTGCTGGATCGGTGGGTGGTCAGGGCGGGGATGAGGGCCAGGAGTGTGCCAAGCAATGCGCCCAGGCATACGGTCGGCCAGGAGATCAAGACGGTTCCGAAGCCGCAGAGCAGCGCCAGGCGCACGTCGCCGAACCCCATGCTGCCCAGAAGTCGCCACATCAGCCAGAAGAAGCTCCGCACCAGGAAGCCGGCGATCAGAGATCGCAGGAGGACAGCGGCCGGCAGCGCATCTACCGCCCATGACAGTGCGAGGATGCCCAGGATCAAGCTCGGCCACGCCGACTTGTCGATGACGATGGTCTACGCCCGCATCGGTGACCGCACCGTCGCCGACCAGTACTTCCAGGTCACCAACAAGATCGAAGCCCTCTACCAAGCCACCGAGCCCGCCATCCCCGTCCTGCCCGCCGAGGCCGCGGGAGCCGCCATGACCGCCCTGCACGCCGAAGTCGACAAACGCCTGCTGGGCAACGGCTACTGCCGCCGACCCGTCGAGCTCGACTGCCGCTACGAAACGATCTGCGAAACCTGCCCCATGTTCTTCACCACCCACCACCACCGGCCCACCCTCATCGCCCAACGAGACGACGCCTGCGCCAAAGGCCAAACCCGCCGCGCCGAGATCTACACCAGCCTCCTCGAAGACCTCGATCACGCCACCGCTTGACACCGATCACCCACATAAATCGGCTTTCTTCGCGGCCGAGCTCGACCGGCCAGGGCAGTGATCGTCGACTTCATCCGCGAGCACGCCGGCAGGCGTGAGGCGGATGGGTTGCGGTGGGGTGTCGAGCCGATCTGCCAGGTCCTGCGCGAG
>NZ_JBCDMV010000046.1:0-5442 GCF_038433135.1 Luteococcus sp. H91
TTTGTAAGTCCGGCGGTGTCCTAGTCTCCCACAGAGTCCCCCCTGCAGTACCATCGGCTCTAAAAGGCTTAACTTCCGGGTTCGGAATGGGACCGGGTGTTTCCCTTTTGACATGACCACCGAAACACTATTGAAATATCAGTCTCACAACCAACCCACCACACCAGGTGTGGTGAACGGTTCCCGACCGTATCTCGGGAACAACACAGTGGACGCGTAACATCTTTGTAGGAATACAAGCCCTCGGCCTATTAGTATCGGTCAGCTCCACACATTGCTGTGCTTCCACATCCGACCTATCAACCCCGTGGTCTACAGGGGGCCTTACCAACTTAACATTGTGGGAACCCTCATCTTGAAGCGTGCTTCCCGCTTAGATGCTTTCAGCGGTTATCACTTCCCAACGTAGCCAACCAGCCGTGCTCTTGGCAGAACAACTGGCACACCAGAGGTTAGTCCGTCCCGGTCCTCTCGTACTAAGGACAGCACTTCTCAAGATTCCTACGCGCGTAGTGGATAGGGACCGAACTGTCTCACGACGTTCTAAACCCAGCTCGCGTGCCGCTTTAATGGGCGAACAGCCCAACCCTTGGGACCGACTCCAGCCCCAGGATGCGACGAGCCGACATCGAGGTGCCAAACCATGCCGTCGCTGTGAGCGCTCGGGCAAGATCAGCCTGTTATCCCCGGGGTACCTTTTATCCGTTGAGTGACGGCGCGTCCACATGCCACCGTCAGATCACTAGTCCCGACTTTCGTCCCTGCTCGACCTGTCGGTCTCACAGTCAAGCTCCCTTGTGCACTTACACTCAACACCTGATTGCCAACCAGGATGAGGGAACCTTTGGGCGCCTCCGTTACCTTTTGGGAGGCGACCGCCCCAGTCAAACTACCCATCAGGCACTGTCCCTGAACCAGATCATGGTCCTAGGTTAGATATCCAGAACAGCCAGAGTGGTATTTCAACGATGACTCCACAACCACTGGCGTGGCCGCTTCACAGTCTCCCACCTATCCTACACAAGCTGTACCGAACACCAATACCAAACTATAGTAAAGGTCCCGGGGTCTTTCCGTCCTACTACGCGTAACGAGCATCTTTACTCGTACTGCAATTTCGCCGAGTTCATGGTGGAGACAGCGCCCAAATCGTTACTCCATTCGTGCAGGTCGGAACTTACCCGACAAGGAATTTCGCTACCTTAGGATGGTTATAGTTACCACCGCCGTTTACTGGGGCTTAAGTTCACCGCTTCGACGTGCGTCTAACAGTTCCCCTTAACCTTCCAGCACCGGGCAGGAGTCAGTCCGTATACATCCTCTTTCAAGTTGGCACGGACCTGTGTTTTTAGTAAACAGTCGCTTGGGCCTGGTCTCTGCGACCCTCAACGCCTTCACCAGCAAGTGGCTCAACGCATCAGGTCCCCCTTATCCCGAAGTTACGGGGGTATTTTGCCGAGTTCCTTCACCATGATTCTCTCGATCGCCTTGGTATTCTCTACCTATCCACCTGTGTCGGTTTAGGGTACGGGCGGCTCACAACTCGCTCACGAAGCTTTTCTAGGCAACATAGGATCACCCACTCACCAGAAAAATCTGGCTCCTCATCATGTCTCAGGCACACAGACGGCGGATTTGCCTACCGTCAACCCTACACACTTGACCCGGGACAACCATCGCCCGGGATGGGCTACCTTCTTGCGTCCCTCCGCAGCTTGCCTACTACACCCTCGGTTCACAGACTCACCACCACATCACCCGAAGGATCCGTGACAGCTCGCGTGCTTAGCATCAGATGATTCAGCATGGACGTTGTTTCGCCGGTACCAGAATATCAACTGGTTGTCCATCGACTACGCCTGTCGGCCTCGCCTTAGGTCCCGACTTACCCAGGGCAGATTAGCTTGACCCTGGAACCCTTGGATATTCGGCGGACGGGTTTCTCACCCGTCATTCGCTACTCATGCCTGCATTCTCACTCGTGTGCTCTCCACGACTGGGTCACCCCGCCGCTTCACCGCGCACACGACGCTCCCCTACCCACCCACACACCTGCCCCGAAGGGAGGTTAATGTGTGAGTGCCACAGCTTCGGTGGATAACTTGAGCCCCGCTACATTGTCGGCGCGGAATCACTTGACCAGTGAGCTATTACGCACTCTTTCAAGGGTGGCTGCTTCCAAGCCAACCTCCTGGTTGTCTGCGCAACTCCACATCCTTTTCCACTTAGTTATCGCTTAGGGACCTTAGCTGATGATCTGGGCTGTTTCCCTCTCGACTACGAACCTTATCGCCCGCAGTCTCACTGCCACGCTCTCACTTCCCGGCATTCGGAGTTTGGCTGATTTCGGTAAGCTTGTGGGCCCCCTAGACCATCCAGTGCTCTACCTCCGGAAAGAAACACGCGACGCTGCACCTAAATGCATTTCGGGGAGAACCAGCTATCACGTAGTTTGATTGGCCTTTCACCCCTATCCACAGCTCATCCCCTCGGTTTTCAACCCAAGTGGGTTCGGTCCTCCACGACGTCTTACCGTCGCTTCAACCTGGCCATGGATAGATCACTACGCTTCGGGTCTAGAGCGTGCGACTATACCGCCCTGTTCGGACTCGCTTTCGCTACGGCTACCCCACACGGGTTAACCTCGCCACACACCACTAACTCGCAGGCTCATTCTTCAAAAGGCACGCCGTCACCCCGAAGGGCTCCGACGGATTGTATGCGATCGGTTTCAGGTACTATTTCACTCCCCTCCCGGGGTACTTTTCACCTTTCCCTCACGGTACTTGTCCGCTATCGGTCACCAAGGAGTATTTAGGCTTAACGGGTGGTCCCGCCAGATTCATGCGGAATTTCAGGGGTTCCGCACTACTTGGGGTAACACTCACAAGTGACCAGCATACGACTACGGGACTATCACCCGCTACGGTCCAGCTTCCCAACTGATTCGCCTTCACTGATCATTTCTCACTTGCCGGCAGGATGACAGTCCTACCAAAGTGGCCCCTCAACACCGCATGTGCAACACCTGTCAGCTATCACACACACACGGTTTGGCCTCCTCCGCTTTCGCTCGCCACTACTCACGGAATCACGGTTGTTTTCTTCTCCTGTGGGTACTAAGATGTTTCACTTCCCCACGTTCCCTCCAACTACCCTATACATTCAGGTAGAGGTTGCCGGACACAACTCCGGTAACTTCAAGGTTTCCCTATTCGGAAATCCCCGGATCACAGCTCGTTTACCAGCTCCCCAGGGCTTATCGCAGGTTACAACGTCCTTCATCGGCTCTTGGTGCCTAGGCATCCACCGATCGCACTTAGTAGCTTGTAAAATCCTACAAAGATGCTCGCGTCCACTGTGCAGTTCTCAAAATACGGGCGACACCACAACCAACCACCGCACAACACGGCTTCGATCCATGGCTCGACTCAGAAGGCGCCACAACGTGACCGACCCCTCAGAACCCCAACAGCGTGTCACACCCACACCCCACAAACCCCCACATTCCACACCCAAAAGGGCAGTACTAGCACGAATCCACACGATATGAATGCATCAGTCAATGTTCCACAATCCAGAGCCACCACGGCCACAAACACATGCTGTGGAACCGGGTGAATGACAAGACCCGAAAGCCCTGTACATGCTCCTTAGAAAGGAGGTGATCCAGCCGCACCTTCCGGTACGGCTACCTTGTTACGACTTAGTCCTAATCACCAGTCCCACCTTCGACAGCTCCCTCCCACAAGGGGTTGGGCCACCGGCTTCGGGTGTTACCGACTTTCATGACTTGACGGGCGGTGTGTACAAGCCCCGGGAACGTATTCACCGCAGCGTTGCTGATCTGCGATTACTAGCGACTCCGACTTCATGGGGTCGAGTTGCAGACCCCAATCCGAACTGAGACCGGCTTTTTGAGATTCGCTCACCCTTACAGGCTCGCAGCTCATTGTACCGGCCATTGTAGCATGCGTGAAGCCCTGGACATAAGGGGCATGATGACTTGACGTCATCCCCACCTTCCTCCGAGTTGACCCCGGCGGTCTCCAATGAGTCCCCACCATAACGTGCTGGCAACATTGGACGAGGGTTGCGCTCGTTGCGGGACTTAACCCAACATCTCACGACACGAGCTGACGACAGCCATGCACCACCTGTATACCGACCAAAAAGGGGCACCCATCTCTGGATGTTTCCGGCATATGTCAAACCCAGGTAAGGTTCTTCGCGTTGCATCGAATTAATCCGCATGCTCCGCCGCTTGTGCGGGGCCCCGTCAATTCCTTTGAGTTTTAGCCTTGCGGCCGTACTCCCCAGGCGGGGTACTTAATGCGTTAGCTGCGGCACGGACCACGTGGAATGTGACCCACACCTAGTACCCACCGTTTACGGCGTGGACTACCAGGGTATCTAAGCCTGTTTGCTCCCCACGCTTTCGCTTCTCAGCGTCAGGAAAGTCCCAGAGAACCGCCTTCGCCACCGGTGTTCCTCCTGATATCTGCGCATTCCACCGCTCCACCAGGAATTCCGTTCTCCCCTAACTTCCTCTAGTCTGCCCGTATCAGAAGCAGGCTCAGTGTTAAGCACTGAGTTTTCACTTCTGACGCAACAAACCGCCTACAAGCTCTTTACGCCCAATAATTCCGGACAACGCTCGCACCCTACGTATCACCGCGGCTGCTGGCACGTAGTTGGCCGGTGCTTCTTCTACGCATACCGTCACTTTCGCTTCGTCTGCGTTGAAAGCGGTTTACAACCCGAAGGCCGTCATCCCGCACGCGGCGTTGCTGCATCAGGCTTGCGCCCATTGTGCAATATTCCCCACTGCTGCCTCCCGTAGGAGTCTGGGCCGTATCTCAGTCCCAATGTGGCCGGTCGCCCTCTCAGGCCGGCTACCCGTCGAAGCCTTGGTGAGCCACTACCTCACCAACAAGCTGATAGGCCGCGAGCCCATCCCAATCCGCCGGAGCTTTCCAACAACCACCATGCGGCAGAAGCTGAATATCCAGTATTAGCCACCGTTTCCGGCGGTTATCCCAGAGACTGGGGCAGGTTACTCACGTGTTACTCACCCGTTCGCCACTCGTGTACCCCGAAGGGCCTTACCGTTCGACTTGCATGTGTTAAGCACGCCGCCAGCGTTCGTCCTGAGCCAGGATCAAACTCTCCGTTGAAAAATATCGACAACCACCCAAAAAGATGGCAACGTCGTCACATCAACAAGCTCAACCACTGACAAATCAGAAACAAATTCTGACAATCAATAATCTACTCAAAGAAACCATAACCACCACAACAAACCCCCAAAAAAGGGATCCACTGCAATAGCCACGGGTAAAACTTGGCATTGACTTTAGACACGCTGTTGAGTTCTCAAGTTTCGGGCACAACCCGCACATCCAACCATCCGGTCTTCCGCTTGGGGCAACTCGATCAAGC
>NZ_JBCDMV010000047.1:0-3564 GCF_038433135.1 Luteococcus sp. H91
CTGAGGAACACCACCATGACCACCCTGCCTTCCGCTCGCCTCGAGCAACAGGCAGACTAGAAACCACCAAACCAGTGGCTCCCTTTTCAGCCGCCGGAAACGGTCCCCAATTCGACCGTCGTTGACACGGGACTCGGCCCGATACGCGGTCGGGGTGACTCCCATGGTCTTGGCGAACTGCTCCGCCGCATGACCACGATTCCGCCACCCCACCCGGACCCCAATCTCGGCGATCGTCATGTCCGACTCCCGCAACAGCCGAGCCATCTCCCGCACCCGCAACCGAGCCAGCAACGCGATCGGAGGCATGCCAATCTGGTCATTGAAGACCCGCCCCACCTGCGACGGCGAGAGATACAGGCTGCCGGCGATCTCAGCGAGGCTCCAGCGATGCGCAAGGTCGCCCTGCATCTCTGCGGCTGCTTCCTGCACCACTGATCGAAGAGCAGACTTGCTCATGCGACCTCCTCACCCACATGGATGCTGGCAAGTCGTTCCAGCTAGACACTCGCAGGGGGCGGAGTGACATGTTCGCTTGCCAGGCATGCATAGACGAGGGTGCTGGTCCACTGACCCTTGCTGTACCAGTCCTCGACGTGGTGGGCTTCCAAACGCATCCCGACCCGTCGAGCCAGGGCGGCAGAGGCGGCATTGCGAGCATCCATCTGCGCAGTGATGCGGTGTAGTTGGTAGTGCTGGAATCCCACCTTGAGGACGGCCTGAACGGCTTCGGACGCGAACCCCTGGCCACCATGATCAGGGTCGAGCACCCAGCCGATTTCGGCTTGTCCATGCTCGCGGTCAGTCAGCCACAAGGCGACATCGCCGACTGGGAGGCGATCATGTTCGATCACCAGGGCCAGGGCGCCGCTCGTGGAGCCGAGGCCGGTTCTTTCAAGTCGCTGGGTGAGCTTCGTGTCGGTGTCTTCGACCGTCCACGGGTCATCGAGCAAGTATCTGGCGATCTCGGGACGTGAATAGAGTGCCTCCAGCCAGGCATGGTCTTCTGGCTGGTGAAGCCGTAGCCGTAACCGGTCAGTGGACAGCGGCCAGTGGGGATCGGGGTAGAGCCTGCGGCGGTAGTGGATGAGTTCCTCGCGTACGCCTGCTGGCGTGGTGTCAGCTTGGCGGGAAGTCTCGACAAACCCAGCATTGATCAGGCACTGTTGGGAAGCTCGATTGGCAGTGACGGTCCGGGCAGTCAAAGCGCTCAACCCGGACTCCCGAG
Organism: Luteococcus sp. H91; assembly: GCF_038433135.1. Lineage (NCBI taxonomy): Bacteria > Bacillati > Actinomycetota > Actinomycetes > Propionibacteriales > Propionibacteriaceae > Luteococcus > Luteococcus sp. H91. Next base: position 1,229 of record NZ_JBCDMV010000047.1, read on the forward strand.
CAAGGGTGACTGCCAACTCAAGACCGCGAGCGGCATGACCAGCGCCACGCCGCTCAGGGGCGATCCAGAAGCCCACCTCTGCCGACTCGGTGCCGACATCGAAGATCACCATGCTGCCTACAAACTCGTCAGACTCGGCATCCGCGAGAGCGAGCACAGCCAACGTGCCATCGGCCAAGCTTGGCTCCACCACCTCGCGGATCATGGTCCGTACCGATTCGGGGGTGTACTCAGGCTCCGGAAGATGACCGAACCTGCGCACAGCCTCATCTGCCGTACCGTCCGCATACGCCGCCGCATCCGCGTCCGTCATGCGCCGCAGACACGTGCTGCCCGACACGAGGGGAAGTACCGAAGACTCCAACATCCCACTAACCTAACATAGAACGCATAACTATCTGAAGGCTGTTCGGATAGTCTGGGGTGGTGAGCTACTGGGACCATCGCAAGCCCGTCCAACGCCATCGAGCAGTGGATATCGCCCAGATCGCTCGCGCGTCCGTCGCGCTGCTGGACGAAGGGGGCCTCAGAGCATTGACCTTGCGGGCAGTGGCGCAACACGTGGGGGTGGCCCCCGCAAGTCTGTACTCGCGAGTCCACTCGGTGGACGACCTCTTCGACCTCGCCCTGGACACGGCTCTCACATACGACCCCGCAATGCAACAGGCCATCAGTGACGCTGACTTGCCAGACCTCATGATGGCGTTCTTCCGCCATCTCGTTACTCACCACTGGGCGGGGCACGTGATCGCGATGCGCGCCCCACGCGGCCCCGCCTACATGCATCTCTCCGAACGCATGTGCCTCCTACTTGAACAAGCGGGGGCGAAGGACCCGCTGGGGGCGGCCTACCGCTTGTCGAACCTAGTGATCGGCAGCGCGCTCACCGCCCCCATGGCCCCCAACGAGAAGCACGCTGCGATCGACGCAGAACAAGCCCCCACCTACGCTCGCCTTCACCGCGAACACCACATCAGCCCGGAAACCATCCTCGCCGACGGCATCAGTTGTCTCCTCACCTGCACGGAGCAGACCGGCTAACGGAGACGCCACGCGTCTTGCAGATCGAGGACTGGCGCCCCCTGGGTGTCCCGATGATGCTGCACCGGGTGGTCGCTGGAGATGGCTGCATCGACCGGAACCGACCTGGTCGGCACCTCGATCTGCAAGAGGCGTGGCAGCTGGGCGTCGGCTCACGGCACTAGCCTGGCTCAGACTTGAGGAAGTGCGCCGGTCCATACTGTGACAGCGACCATCGGCCCGCTTGCCACTCTGGGGCACTTGTTCCGTTCCCGTCGATTCGGACCCAGCGCAGATCTGTCTGATGTCGCTCGGCATTGACGGTCAGTCTGACGTCAGTGTGCGCGACTGCTGCCGCCACGTGGCGGACCCGGAGGATCTCCCACTCTTCAAGTCTCAACTCTTGATACAGGAGCTTTGCCTCTTCGGCGAGTTGACCGACGGGTCGCTGCGTGGGGCCAAACTGCATGAAGTGTTGGCCCATTGGGCCCCATTGGCGTCTACTCCAGCGTTCGAGAAAGTCCGTGCAGGCGGCGACTAGTTCCGAGGGCTGATCGCTGAACGATTCCTTCTCGTGTTCATGGGGTTCCCATTGGTCAAGTCTGGTCTTGTCCGCTTGTACGTCACGCCAATGTGCCAGCGCCTCGCGAAACGTTGGGCCGGGCTCAACTGGGGCTGCTTGGCGTCTCCGGGAGTCGGCCCAGTCGGCGACTGCGAATAGCCTGTTCCATGCCTTTGTTGCGACGACTTCATTGTTGTAGTGCACCAGTGTTCCGTGCATGATCCCGTTGCGGGCTAGTTCGGTGGTTTCATCCACGCTCGTCTTGTAGTGGCCCTTGATGAATGACTGGTGGGCGTGGCTAAGGCCGAGGTGGTGCCCAACGACGCTGTCCCAAGCAACCATGTCCTCGGGTGACCGTGCATGCAACCCCTTGCGTTGGGCGGTGTCCAAGTCGTTGACGAACCCATCCATAACTGAGAGTAAAACGAGAACGGTGCTGTAGAAACGACCTGATTCATAGTCAACCAGGGCCTTCTGCAGCAAGGGGATGCGCGGCCGCATCTCGTCGAATCGGTTGAGTCGGCGAAGCGGGAATGAAATTCTATCCTGCGTTTGGTAATACTCGATGAGCCGCTGCTCAGCCGTCTCAGGGTCTTGAGCTGAGATGATTTCAGCGATGGCTTCTAGCCTCGATCTTTCATGAGGGCTGGTTGGTCAACGGTCCAGCGTCGTTGCCGGTCTCGTAGTCATGATTCTGGCATGGGGGTGTGACAAGGTCCCGCATGCGCTGCGGGTAGGCGTCGGTTCCACTGCC
>NZ_JBCDMV010000004.1:0-126606 GCF_038433135.1 Luteococcus sp. H91
GGATCCACTGCAATAGCCACGGGTAAAACTTGGCATTGACTTTAGACACGCTGTTGAGTTCTCAAGTTTCGGGCACAACCCGCACATCCAACCATCCGGTCTTCCGCTTGGGGCAACTCGATCAAGCCTACCGGATCAGTTCCGAGTGTCAAACTCGGACTTTCTCCGGCCGGAGATCGCCTTTTGGCACTCTCCCGTCGCTCCTGGCGACTCGCTCTACTTTAGTGACCCAGTCACTCGGAGTCAAATCCGATTTCGTGGATCTGGAGCACTTTTCCGAAGAATCTCTTGCTTCGAATCCATGCTCCGTAGAACTTGTCGTCGTTTTGGCGACTCGGACTACTTTATGAGGTTTGCCTCGACTCGTCAAAACGAGCTTCGGCACCTTCACTCGTCGTCCAGGACCTGCCCAGGGACCGCTGTGGCCGCAGACGCGGACGCAGTGATGCCCAAGGCTTCGTTGGAGTGGAGTGACCTCTCGGTTCGTCCGTCCCGTCTCCGGGCCGTCCGTCTCACCGACGAGGCTTGGACTACATTACCCAGCCGCCCGCAGACGTGCAAATCGCGCTGGGGTGACATTCACCACAGCGCGATCTACCTAGTCAACGTGACTGGAGCAGTCAGTTCCCAAAGTCCAGGGCACCCAAGGTCTTCTTGCCGCGACGCAGCAGCGCGAACCGGCCGTCCAGCAGGTCAGCCGGGGTCAGGCGCTGATCCGGGTCGGTCACCTTCTGGTTGTTCAGGTAGGCACCGCCCTCGGCCACTGCTCGTCGGGCCGCCCCCTTGGAGGTGACCACGCCGGCCAGGGCAAGTGCGTCGACGATGGTGGGCAGCTCCGGGCCCTCCGTGGGAGTGACCCCCACCTCGGCCATCACCGCAGCCAGGGTGCTGGACGGCAGTTCGGACAGCTCTCCCCTGCCGAAGAGCGCGGCAGCGGCCGCGACCGCGGCCTCCCGCTCGGCAACCGAGTGCACCAGATCGGTCACGTCGTCGGCGAGCGCCTTCTGGGCGGCTCGACGGTGCGGCTCGGTCTGGGTGAGGTGGTCGAGCTGGTCGATCTCGTCGCGGCTGCGCGGGCTGAAGACCTTGAGGTAGTCCACCACCTTGGCGTCCTCCGCATTCAGGAAGAACTGGTGGAAGGCATAGGGCGAGGTCATCGTGGGATCCAGCCAGACCGTGCCGCTCTCGGTCTTGCCGAACTTGGTGCCGTCCGCCTTGGTCAGCAGCGGGGTGCACAGGCCGTGGGCCTTGCCGCCATCACTGCGTCGGATCAGTTCCACACCCGACGAGATGTTGCCCCACTGGTCGGAGGCCCCGGTCTGCAGGGTGCAGTTCTTGGTGCGGTAGAGCTCCCGGTAGTCCAGCGACTGCAGCAGGATGTAACTGAATTCGGTGTAGCTGATCCCGGACTCGAGCCGGCTGGCCACCACGTCGCGAGCGAGCATCCGGTTGATGCTGAAGTGTTTGCCGACGTCGCGCAGGAAGTCCAGCGTGGAGATGTTCTGGGTCCAGTCGTAGTTGTTGACCAGTTCGGCGGCATTGGAGCCGTCGAAGCTGACGAACTTGGTGACCTGGGCGCGGATCCGCTCCACCCACTCCTCGACGACCTCCTTGGGGTTGAGGTTGCGCTCGCTGGACATCCGCGGATCGCCGATCAGACCGGTGGCGCCGCCCACCAGCAGCAGCGGCTTGTGGCCGGCGGCCTGCAGGTGGCGCCAGACCATCAGCTGCACCAGGTTGCCGAAGTGGATGCTCGGGGCGGACGGGTCGAAGCCCACATAGCCGGTGACCGGCCCCTCATCGAGATGAGCGGCCAATGCGGCCTCGTCTGTGGACTGGTAGACCAGCCCCCGCCATTTGAGTTCATCCAGGACAGCATTCACCCGGCCAACACTAGTCGACCGGGCTGGTGCCCTTCGACCGACTGTCCCCTTCGAGCGGCCTCGACAGGCTCGGCCATCGTGGTCGTCTCCGCGCCCGCGAGCGCAGCCGGATCTTGATGGTCACCTGTCGAGGGCTCCGCCGAACTCGGCCGCCCATGGGCGGGTGGGTCAGGAGGCGCGCACCGGGCTCCAACCGTCGAGGCTGGCCATCAGGCCGTCCAGCACCCGGGTGCATTCCTCCAACTGGTCGCGCACCGAGCTCTCCGCTGTGCCTCCCCGGCCGTTGCGGGCATTGATCGAGCCGGCCACGCTGAGCACGTCCAGCACCTCGGGGGTGAGGTGCTCGTCGATCCGCGGCAGGTCGTCGGCAGTCAGGTCGAACAGCTCGATCCCCTTGCCCTCGCAGTACTGCACGGCCTTGCCGGAGATGTCGTGTGCCTGGGCGAAGGGCACGCGCTGCCGGACGAGCCAGTCGGCGACGTCGGTGGCCAGGCTGAAGCCCTGCGGGGCACGTTCGGCCATTCGGTCGGCCTGGAAGACCAGCGTGCCGAGCATCCCAGCCATGGCGGGCAGCAGCATGTGCAACTGGTCCAGCCCGTCGAAGAGTGGCTCCTTGTCCTCCTGCAGATCCCGGTTGTAGGCCAGCGGCAGACCCTTGAAGGTGGCCATCAGACCGGTGAGATTGCCGATCAGGCGTCCGGACTTGCCCCGGGCCAGTTCGGCGACGTCGGGATTCTTCTTCTGGGGCATGATCGACGAGCCGGTGGACCAGGCGTCGTCGAGCTTGGCGAAGCCGAATTCCACCGTGGACCAGAGGATCACCTCTTCGCTGACCCGGGAGAGGTCGACGCCGATCTGTGCCAGCACATAGCTGGCCTCGGCCACCAGGTCACGGGCCGCGGTGCCGTCGATCGAATTGGGCACGGAACCCGCGAAGCCCAGGTCCGTTGCTACGGCCTGCGGGTCGAGCCCGAGCGAGGTGCCGGCCAGCGCGGCCGAGCCGTAGGGCGAGATCGCCAGCCGACGATCCAGATCGGTGATCCGCTCGATGTCTCGTAACAGCGGCCAGGCGTGGGCTAGCAGGTGGTGGGAGAGCAGCAGCGGCTGGGCGGACTGCAGGTGGGTGCGTCCGGGCATCGGGTCGCCGAGGTGCTTGCTGGCCTGGGAATGCAGTGCCTCGACCACCTCGCGCACCTCGGCGGCAATCACCCGGAGCTCCTCGCGCAGGTAGCTGCGGATCAGGGTGGCGATCTGGTCATTGCGGGATCGGCCGGCGCGCAGCCGCCCACCCAGCTCCGACCCGACGACCTCCACCAGGCCGCGTTCCAGGGCGCCGTGCACGTCCTCGTCGCTGGCCGCAGGGGTGAACTCGCCGCTGGCCACCCGCTGGTTCAGGGTGCCCAGCCCGGCCACCAGGTCCTCGTGCTCCTGGTCCGTGAGCAGCCCGGCCCGGTGCAGGGCATGCGCATGGGCGACCGATCCCGCGAGGTCATGCCGGGCCAGTCGCCAGTCGAAGTGGGTGGACTTGCTCAGGGCAAACATCGCCTCGGCCGGACCGCCGGCGAAGCGGCCTCCCCAGAGCATTCCCTCGGCGTGGCCCTCGTCCTTGGTGTTCACGGCATCTCCTGTGGTTTCGGGTGTCTGGTCGATCGTAGCGAGCGACGGTTGGTTGGTCGGCGGCCCACCGCCGGTCCCTGGAGCGAAAGGTGCGTTCCCACCCCTCGACAGGCTCGGGGACCGTGGTTGGGCTGGTCTCGGGGACCGTGGTTGGGCTGGTCTCGGGGACCGTGGTTGGGCTGGTCTCGGGGGCCATGGCCCATGGCATCAGGGCTGGGCGCCGGAGCCCCCGCCCATACTCATGAACCGGGCTGCCAGGGCCTCGCCCCCCTTGGGATTGCGGGTCACCAGCAGCACCGTGTCGTCCCCGGCGATGGTGCCCAGAATGGAGCTCCACGCCACCTTGTCGATCGCCGACGCAAAGTACTGGGCGGCGCCGGGCGGGGTGCGCAGCACCACCATGTTGGCCGAGGCATCGGCTCCCAGCAGCACCTCCTGGGAGAGCTTGGCCAGCCTGGCCTCCAGCCCGCTGGCATCGGGCGCCGTCTCGGTGCCGGGGGCGGCGTAGACCAGGTTCCCCTTGGGCCCGCGGATGCGTACCGCGCCGATCTCCAGCAGGTCCTTGCTCAGGGTGCCCTGGCTGACCGTGATCCCCTCGGCGGCCAGCAATTCCGCCAGCTCGCTCTGGCTGGAGACCTCGCGAGACTCCACCAGGGCAAGGATCCGGGCCTGTCGGCTGGCGCGGGTGGTCATCGGCCGGCTCTCCCACCGGGGGCATTGGCGTCGAGCACCGCCGGCAGGGCGGCGACGAAGGAGTCGAGCTGCTCGGCGGTGACGATCAGCGGCGGCGCGATCCGCAGCACGTCGGGCCGGGGCGCGTTGATGATGAAACCGGCATCCAGCATGGCGTCGCTGACGGCCGCGGCACGGTCGTCGGTCAGCACGATGCCGCGCAGCAGTCCGGCGCCCCGAACCTGGCCGATCGCGGGATGGTTGAGCGCCTCGACGGCGGCTGCCAGGTGCTCCCCCATCCGCCGCGCGTGCTCCAGCAGACCGTCGCGTTCGATCACGCCGATCACCGCGAGGCCGGCGATGGCGGCGACGGGATTCCCGCCGAAGGTGGTGCCGTGCTGGCCGGGGCTGAGCAGCCCGGCGGCCCGGCCGGTGGCGATGCAGGCGCCGATCGGGAAGCCATTGCCCAGCCCCTTGGCCAGGGTGACCAGGTCGGCGGTCACGCCACTGGCGCTGCTGGCCAGCCAGTCGCCGCAGCGCCCGATCCCGGTCTGCACCTCGTCGATCCACAGCAGGGCGCCGTGGACGGTGGCCAGTTCCCGGGCGGCGGCCAGGTAGCCGTCGGGCGCGGGCACGACGCCATTCTCGCCCTGCACCGTCTCCAGCACGACGGCGGCGGTCTGGTCGTCGACGGCGGCCCGCAGCGCTGCAAGATCACCGTAGGGGACGAAGATCACCTCGCCGGGCAGTGGTTCGAAGGGTTCGCGGTACTTGGGATTGGCGGTGATCGCCAGGGCGCCCATGGTGCGGCCGTGGAAGGCGCCCTCCATCGCGATGATCTTGCTCCGGCCGGTCAGCCGGGTGGCCTTGAAGGCGGCCTCATTGGCCTCGGCGCCGGAATTGGCGAAGAAGACCCGCGCCTGGGCACCGGGGTCATTGACCGTCGCCATCGCAACCAGTTTCTCGGCCAGGGCGATCTGCGCCGGGGTGGCGAAGAAGTTGGAGACATGGCCCAGGGTGGAGAGCTGGCTGGTGATGGCGGACAGCACGGCGGGGTGGGCGTGGCCCAGGGCGTTGACGGCCAGACCGCCGAGCAGGTCAAGGTACTTGGTGCCGTCGGCATCCCAGACGTGCGCGCCCTCACCGCGGACGAAGACCCGCTTGGGGGCCCCGAAGGTGTTCATCATCACCTGCCCGTAGCGGCTGGTGAGATCGGCCTGGGTGAGCTGGTTCTGGGCCGTGGTGGGAACAATCTGGCTCACTTGGCGCCCTTCTTTGCTTGCTTGGTTGGCTTTGCGGGGTCGGCCATCACCTTGCCGACCCGCTTGTCGGGGTCGGCCATCACCATCGTCCCGATGCCGTCGTCGGTGAAGATCTCCAGCAACAGGCAGTGCTGCACCCGACCGTCGATCACGGTGGCGCGCGGCACCTTGCCGGTGACGGCGCGCAGGCAGGCCTCCATCTTCGGCCGCATGCCGGATTCCAGGCTGGGCAGCAGCTCGTGCAATTCCGTGGCGGTGATCTGGGTGATCACCTCGTCGGAATTGGGCCAGTCGGCGTACAGTCCGGCGACGTCGGTCATCATCACCAGGCGTTCGGCGCCCAGCGCGACGGCCAGGGCGGAGGCGGCGGTGTCGGCATTCACATTGTGCACGGCCCCGGTCCGGTCCGGGGCGACGGTGGCGACGACGGGAATCCGCCCGGCGTCGATCAGGTCCTGCACCGCGGCGGGGTTGACGCTGGCGACGTCACCCACCAGACCAAGATCAACATCTTCACCGTCGATCACGGTGCCCTTGCGCTTGGCGGTGAACAGACCGCCATCCTCGCCGGACATGCCGACGGCGAAGGGGCCGTGCTGGTTGATCAGGCCCACCAGTTCCCGGCCGACCTGGCCGACCAGCACCATCCGGACCACATCCATGGCCTCGGGGGTGGTGACCCGCAGGCCGCCCTTGAACTCGCTGGTGATGTTGAGTCGTTTGAGCATGGAGCTGATCTGCGGACCGCCGCCATGCACCACCACGGGGCGCACACCGCAGCGTCGCAGGAAGACGATGTCCTCGGCGAAGGCGTGCTTGAGCTCCTCGTTGATCATCGCATTGCCGCCGTACTTGATCACCACCACCTTGCCGGCATACTGCGCCAGCCAGGGCAGGGCCTCGATCAGGGTGCTGGCCTTGCTGACCAGGGCCTCGGTGTCCACCGTGCGCTTGTGGGTCATGACGAGTACTCCGCGTTCTCCTTGACGTAGTCATAGGTGAGGTCATTGGTCCACACGGTGGCGGTGTGGCTGCCGTGGTTCAGGTCCAGCACGACGTCCACCTGCCGGTCATCGAGCTTCACCAGGCTGCGGTCCTCCCCCAGCCCGCCCTGCCGGAAGACGCAAACACCGTTGAAGTAGACGTCCATCGCCTCCGGTTCGAAGGCGGCACCAGTGGTGCCGGCCGCGGCCAACACCCGGCCCCAGTTGGGGTCATTGCCAAAGATGGCGCACTTGAACAGGTTGTTGCGGGCAATCGAGCGGGCCACCTCCAGTGCATCGACCTCGGTGGCGGCGTTCTTGACGGTGATGGCGATGTCGTGTGACGAGCCCTCGGCATCGGCCAGGAGCTGCATCGCCAGGTCCTTGCACACCGCGCTCAGGGCGGCGGCGAACTCGTCGGGATTGGGGGCGGACCCGCTGGCACCCGAGGACATCAGGATCACGGTGTCATTGGTGGACTGGCAGCCGTCGGAATCCACCCGGTCGAAGGAGACGCTGGTGGCCTGCTTGAGCGCCTTGTCCAGGGCCAGCGGCTTGATGTCGGCATCGGTGGTGAGCACGACGAGCATGGTGGCCAGGGCGGGGGCGAGCATGCCAGCGCCCTTGGCCATGCCGCCGATCGACCAGCCGTCGGGGCTGGTCCACGACGCCATCTTGCGCACCGTGTCGGTGGTCATGATCGCCGCGGCGGCATCGGGGCCGCCCTGCACGGAGAGCTGGGCGACGGCGGCGTCAACGCCGGGCAGCAGCTTGTCCATCGGCAGCCGGACACCGATCAGGCCGGTGGAGCAGACCGCCACGTCGGTGACGGCGCAGTCCAGCCCGGAGGCCACCTGAACGGCGGTCTTCACCGCATCTGCCAAGCCTTCCTTGCCGGTGCAGGCATTGGCGCCACCGGAGTTGAGCACGACCGCCTTGAGGACGCCGTCGGCGCACACGTCGCGGCTCCACTGCACCGGCGCCGCGAAGATCCGGTTGCTGGTGAAGACCGCGGCCGCGTCCTGCAGCGGGCCGTTGTTCACCACCAGCGCCAGATCGGGATTGCCGGACTCCTTGATGCCCGCCGCCAGACCGGCCGCGGAGAAGCCCTTGGGGGTGGTGACGCTGCCGGAGCGGTCCGGGGTGTAGTCATCCATGGAGAACTGCGGCTTGCTGGTCATGGGGCGACTCCGATGGTGCTGAGCCCGGTGGCCTCGTCGAGGCCCAGGGCGATGTTCATGGACTGGATGGCGCCGCCGGCGGTGCCCTTGCACAGGTTGTCCAGCGTGCCGACGGCCACCAGGCGGCCGGCGTCGGCGTCAAGGGTGGCATTCACGTGCACGGCGTTGCTGCCGACGATGTGCTGGCTCTGCGGCCACTGGCCGTCGGGCAGGACGTGCACGAAGGGCTCACCGGCATAGGCGTCGACGTAGGCCTCGCGGATGTCGGCGGCGGTGACGCCCGGCTTCACCGGCGCGGTGACGACGGCCAGGATGCCGCGGGCCATCGGCACCAGCAACGGGGTGAAACTGACGCTGGGATTGCTCCCGCCCAGCTTGGCGAAGTTCTGCAGCAGCTCGGGGACGTGCCGGTGCACTCCCCCGACGCCGTAGGCGCTGGCCGAACCGAAGAGTTCGGCGCCCAGCAGGTTGGGCTTGGGGGCCTTGCCGGCGCCGGAGGATCCCGAGGCCGCGGCCACCACGACGTCCTGCCCCGTGACCAGGCCACGGGTGAGGGCCGGCAGCAGCGCCAGCGTGGTGGCGGTCGGGTAGCAGCCGGGCACCGCGATCCGCTGGGTGGCCTTCAGCAGTTCCCGCTGGCCCGGCATCTCCGGCAGGCCGTAGGGCCAGGTGCCGGCGTGCTCGGACTTGTAGTACTTGACCCACTGCTCGGCCGATTCCAGCCGGAAGTCGGCACCGCAGTCGATGATCAACACCCGGTCACCGCCGGGGAGGGCGGCGATCTGCTCGGCGACCGGGCCGGAGGTGCCGTGCGGCAGGGCCAGGAAGACGACGTCGTGACCGGTCAGGTTCTCCGCCGTGGTGGGCAGCACCTCTCGATCGGCCAGGGGCAACAGGTGCGGCTGGTGCTGGCCCAGGCGCGAGCCGGCGCTGGAGCCGGCGGTGAGCTTTCCGATGGTGATCTCGGGATGGCCGAGCAGGAGGCGCAGCACCTCACCGCCGGCGTAGCCGGTGCACCCGGCAACTGCCACTGTGAACGTCATAGGCATAACTATGCCACAGATGGAATAAGTATTCCGTCCATCTCGCGTGCGCAGCGGTCAGCGCAGCAGCCCCGCCACCAGCGCGTCGACGGCGTGCGCAAAGGCGGCATCCTGGTTGCCGGGCGCGCCGTCGAGCTTGCCCAGCTGGGCGAACAGCGCAATGTTCTGCTCCTCCGCGACGTGCCCGAGCACCAGGTGGAGCAGGGCCCGCGCTCCCCAGGCCGCACGCTCGGCGGAATCGTCGCGGGCCAGCACGGCCACGACGCCGGTCAGCGGATCATGCTCGCACAGGCCGCTGGCCAGGGCGGTGGCCGCCAGATCCGCGGAATCTCGATGGCCCAGCAGTACCCGTCGCAGCCCATGCGCCCAGACCGTCAACGCGGCGCGGACATCCAGCGCCGGATCCGGATCGGGCAGCTCGGCGAGGATCCGGTCGGCGACGGCTGCCAGCAGGCTCTGCTTGTTGGCCACATGCCAGTACAACGCCCCGGCCTTCACCCCCAGCGCGTCGGCCAGCCGACGCATCGAGAGGTCACCCAGACCGTAGTCGTCGAGGATCGTGACGGCGGCCGCGATCACCTCGTCGCGATCCAGACTCATGGAACCCCCCACTTTCATCGGAACTGGTCACGCGCTAACGTGACACCGTCCATTGAACACCGTTCAACACCGTGCTTCTCAACACCGCCGTTGCAGGCCAAGCCCGACCCCTGGAGGAATCGTGGATCTCGACTCTATGACACGCACCGCACTCGCCGGTGAGTCCATCACCCCCGAACAGGCGCTGGAGGTGCTGAACTGCCGTGACGACGAGGTCTTCGGCCTGGTGGCGGCCACCAGCCAGGTGCGTCGCAAGTTCTTCGGCAACCGGATCAAGCTGAACTACCTGGTGAACCTGAAGTCGGGCCGCTGCGCCGAGGACTGCGGCTACTGCTCACAGCGGCTGGGCGGCGAGGCCGACATCCTGAAGTACACCTGGCTCAAGGACGACGAGGTCAACGACGTGGTGACCGCTGGTCTGGCCAGCGGCGTGAAGCGGGTCTGCATGGTGGCCTCCGGCACCGGCCCGTCGAACCGGGAGACCGAGAAGGTTGCCGGAATGATCGAGAACATCAAGACCAACCACCCCGAGGTGGAGGTCTGCGCCTGCCTGGGCTTCGTCACCGACGAGCAGGCCGCCAAGCTGCGCGCCGCCGGCGCCGACGCCTACAACCACAATGTGAACACTGCGGAGAGCCACTACACCGACATCTGCACCACCCACACCTACCAGGACCGTACGGACAACATCGAGAAGGTCAAGGGCGCCGGGATGTCCCCCTGCTCCGGCCTGATCGCCGGCATGGGTGAGAGCAAGGAGCAGCTGGTGGAGGCGATCTTCGCGCTGCGCGAGCTGGGCGTCGATTCGGTGCCGGTGAACTTCCTGCTGCCCTTCGACGGCACCCCGATGGAGGGTCAGAAGACCCTGCAGCCGCTGGAATGCCTGCGGATCCTGGCGATGGTGCGGCTGGTGCACCCGGACACCGAGGTGCGCGCCGCGGCCGGCCGCGAGCAGCACCTGCGCAGCCTGCAGGCCACCGCGCTGGAGCTGGTGAACTCGATCTTCCTGGGCGACTACCTGACCAGTGAGGGTCAGGCCGGTCAGGACGACCTGCAGATGATTGCCGACGCCGGCTTCGTCGTCGAGGGCCAGGAGAGCCCGGCCGAGCGGCTGGAGCACACCCAGGTGCCGATCCGTCGTCGCGGCGCGGGCACCCAGCTGGCCCCCAACGTCTGACCCGGACGCCAAGGCGCCCCCTCGACAACGACGCGGGCCCCGATCTCCTCACCGGAGATCGGGGCCCGCTCGTCGATGCCTCGACAGGCTTAGCCGCCGTGGTCACCTCTGTGCCCAAGCTCAGCCGAGCGGCTGGGTCACTGCCTCAGCGCAGCCCCGAAGCGCTCGGCCGCGAGCTTCACCGCGGCGTCGCGGGCGGCGGCGCTCTCGGTGTCCTTCAGCGTCTTGTCCGCCCCGCGGAAGTGCAGCGAGTAGGCCAGCGACTTCTTGCCGTCGCCGATCTGCGGGCCGCGGTAGATGTCGAAGAGCTGGCAGCTCTCCAGCAACTCCCCCGCGCCCTCAACCAGAGCCCGGCGCAGTTCCTCGGCGGCCACCGACTCGTCCACCACCAGCGCGACGTCCTCCTTGGCCAGCGGGAAGCTGGACAGCGGGGCGATCGATCCGGCGCCGGGAGCGGCCTCGAGCAGTACCTCCAGGTCGAATTCGACGGCGCAGGTGCGCTCGGGCAGGCCGAAGGCCTTGATCACCTGCGGGTGCAGCTCACCGGCACAACCGAAGACCTCGCCGTTCACCAGCAGCTCGGCGCAACGGCCGGGATGCCACGGCGTCACCGCCGCATTGCGACGGGTGATCCGGGCCCCGACGGCGGCCGCGGCAGCCTCGGCCAGCGCGACGACATGCGTCCAGTCGGCCTTCACCGCGGGCCCCTGCCAGCCGGCGCCGGCCCAGGTGCCGGAGACCACGCCGCCCACCATCACTGGCTGCTGCGGCAGCGCCGCCTGCAGGCCGGCCAGGTCGGCGGCGCTCGGGCGCTGGGCGACGCTGGGCCGCGGCGCGGGCGTCGGTTCCCCCTTGAGGAAGACCCGGCCCAGCTCGAACAGCGCCAGATCGTCCTGGCTACGGGAGGTGTTGCGGGCGATCGCCTGGAAGAGCCCCGGCAGCAGGCTGGAGCGCAGGTGGCCGTGGGTGTCGTCCAGCGGATTGGCCAGCTTCACCAGGTCGCGGCGCGGATCGTCGGCGTCGGGCGCGATCCTGGCGATCTGCTCCTCGCTGACGAAGGGCAGGCTGATCAGTTCGACGAAGCCCAGGTTGGCGATGGCGCGCAGCACGGCGCGGCGCCCCTGCTGGGCCTTGGACAGGCCGCGCCCGATCGGGGCGGTGGGCACGATGCCCTGGATCACGTCGAAGCCGATCTTGCGCCCCACCTCCTCGACGTAGTCGTAGGGGTCAACCAGGTCGGGCCGCCAGGTCGGTGGCACCAGGGTCAGCGAGTCGGCCATCGCGGTGACGTGCACGCCGGAGGCGGTGAGGATGTCGATCACCTGCTCCCGGGAGACCTCGGTGCCCAGGATCCTGGCGGGCAGGTCGGCGGCGATGTGCTGCTGCGGCATGGCCAGCACCTCGCCGACCACCGTCTCGGCGGCCTGCAGTGTGCCACCGCCGAATTCCACCAGCAGGTCCGCGGCGCGGCGCGCGGCGGCATGGCCCACCGCGACGTCGACACCGCGCTCGAAGCGGCGGGAGGCCTCGCTGGGCAGCTTGTGCCGACGATGGGTCCGGCCGATCGCCAGCGGATCGAAGTGCGCGGCCTCCAGCACGATGTTGGTGGTCTGCTCGGTCACCTCGGTGTTCTGCCCGCCCATCACACCGGCCAGGCCGATCGGGCCGGAGCCGTCGGTGATCAGCATGTCGTCGTCGCCGAGGGTGCGGGTGACGTCGTCCAGGGTGACCAGCGTCTCCCCCGGCGTGGCCTGCCGGACGACGATCTCGCCGGTCAGCTTGTCAGCGTCGTAGGCGTGCAGCGGCTGGCCGGATTCCAGCATCACGTAGTTGGTCACGTCGACGGCCAGCGAGATGCTGCGCATGCCGCTGCGTTCCAGCCGCTGCACCATCCACTGCGGGCTGGGGGCGCTCGGGTCGATCCCGGTGACGGTCAGCGCGACGAAGGTGGAGCAGTTGGGCGTCTCGATCCGCACCGGGTGGCCGTCGGTGCTGGTCCCGGGGCGCGGCCGGCCGTAGGGGTCGGTGAAGCGGACGCCGGTGGCCTGGGCGGCCTCGCGGGCCAGGCCGCGCAGGCTGAGGCAGTAGCCGACGTCCGGGGTGACGTCGACGTCCAGCACGGCCTCCCCGCCGCCCAGCAGCGGCATGGCCTCCATGCCCGGGGTCAGCGGACGGCCGTCCAGCTCGGTGGGCAGCACGATGATGCCGCTGTGGTCCTCGCCGACGCCCAACTCGTCGGCGGCGCAGATCATGCCGTCGGAGACGTGGCCGTAGGTCTTGCGGGCGGCGATGGCGAAGTCGCCGGGCAGCACGGCGCCGGGCAGGGCCACCACCACCAGGTCTCCGGGTGCGAAGTTGTGCGCGCCGCATACGATGCCGCGGCCCGCGGGCAGCTCCGTGCCGTCCTTGTCGGTGCCGGCGGGCTCGTTGTGCTCGTCGCCGACATCCACCCGGCACCAGTTGATCGTCTTGCCATTCTTCTGCGGCTCGGGACTCATGGTCAGCACCCGGCCAACGACGACGGGTCCACAGACCTCGCCGCCGATGGTCTCGACGCGCTCCACGTTCAGCCCGGCGCGGGTGAGGGCGGCGGCCAGCTGGTCGGTGGTCAGGTCGTCGGGCAGGCTGACCAGCTCGCGCAGCCAGGAAACGGGGGCCTTCATCGTGCTCCTCCAACAAGCGAACGGCTGAAACGGATGTCACCCTCGACGAAGTCGCGCAGGTCGGGGGCGGAATTGCGGGTCATCACGGAGCGGTCGACGCCCATCCCGAAGGCGAAGCCGGAGTAGACCTCGGTGTCGATGCCGCAGGCGGCCAGCACGCGTGGGTTGACCACGCCGCAGCCGCCCCATTCGATCCAGCCCTCACTGCGGCAGGTGCGGCAGGGTCGCGACGGGTTGCCGACGCTCTCGCCGCGGCAGACGAAGCACTCCACGTCCACCTCGGCGCTGGGCTCGGTGAAGGGGAAGTAGTGGGGGCGCATCCGGGTGCGGATGTCGTCGCCGAACATCGCCTGGGCGAAATGGTCCAGCGTGCCCTTCAGGTGGGCCATGGAAATGCCCTTGTCAACGCACAGACCCTCGATCTGGTGGAAGACCGGCAGGTGGGTGGCGTCGTACTCGTCGGCGCGGAAGACCTTGCCGGGGCTGACCACGTAGACCGGCAGGTCGCGCTCCAGCAGGGTGCGGATCTGCACGGGGCTGGTGGCGGTGCGCAACAGGGCACCGTTCTCGACGGGATCGATCCACAGGGTGTCCTGCAGGGCCCGCGCCGGGTGCTCGGGGTGCAGGTTCAGGGCGTCGAAGTTGTACCACTCGGCCTCCGCCTCGGGGCCCTCGACGACCTCCCAACCCATCGAGACGAAGACGTCGGCCATCTTCTCCATCAGGGCGGTGACGGGGTGCAGCGCGCCGGGGGCGTGCTGGCTGACCGGCAGGGTCATGTCGACTGTCTCGGCGGCCAGCTGGGCCTCCAGCTCGGCGGCGGCCAGCACCTTCTCCTTGGCGGCGACGGCCTGGTTGATGGTGCCGCGGGCCTTGCCGACCCGGGCGCCGGCCTCCTTGCGGGCCTGCGGCGGTAGGGCGCCGATCTCGCGATTGGCCAGGGCGATCGGCGACCGGTCGCCGTTGTGGTCGATCCGGGCCTGCTTCAGCTCGGCGGTGGTGCTGGCTGCCTCGATGGCGGCCAGCGCGTCGGCGACCATCTGCTCCACCTGCTCGGCCTTCAAGGGCGTCACCTGGACGGGGTCATAGTTCGTGTTCGGGCCGCTCATGGGCTCCTCTTCTCTGGGCTTCGGGCAGGAAATGCCCGGTGGTGACATCAGGGGCTCACCCCCGACCAAGGACATCCGCGTAGGTCAGCTGGCGTTGCGACGCCGACGAGCCTCCCCACGACCGTCACCCGGCCGGGGGCTCAGAAATCGACGTCCCATCATGTGGCCGAGAATATCAGCACCGCCCGGGGCACCCGTCGGGGTATCAGCGTCAGCCAGCGACGCGACGCTGGGCACTGGCGGTGGCATAGAGGCAGACCGCGGCCGCCGTCGACAGGTTCAGGCTCTCGGCCTGGCCCCACATCGGGACACCCACCACCTTGTCCGCCAGGCTGCGTTCCCTTTCAGGCAGGCCCCAGGCCTCATTGCCCATGATCCAGGCGGTCGGCCTCTCCAGGTCACCGGCCAACTCGTCGAGATGGGCCCCGCCACCGTCGGCGGCAAAGACCTGCATCCCCTGCTGGTGCAGCCAGGTGACCGCGTCACCGATCTCCACCCCGACCACGATCGGCAGGTGGAAGATGCTGCCCACGGTGGCGCGCACCGTCTTGGGGTTGAAGACCTCCACCGAGCCCTTGGTGAAGACCACCGCATCCGCCCCGAAGGCGTCGGCGCAGCGGATCACGGTGCCGGCATTGCCCGGGTCGCGCACCTGGGCGCAGACCACCACCAGCTTGGGCGTGATGATCTCGTCCAGATGGGCCAGATCCTGACGGCAGATCGCCACCACGCCCTGCGGCGTGACGGTGTCGCTCAGCTGGAACATGTCGTCGGGGTGGGCCTTCCAGCAGACCTGCGGATCGGCCATCGCCAGCAGTTCGGCGTGGGTCTGCTCGTCGTCGACGATCACCGCCTCCACCAGCTCGGGACGGCGCAGCGCCTCCCGGACCGCCTGCGCACCCTCGGCCAGGAAGAGGCCCTGCTCGTCGCGTTCCCGGCGGGCCAACAAACGACGAGCCGAGCGCTGCTGCCCCCGGGAAATCAGGGGTAGTGCGCTCGGCTCGTCAGAAGTCATGCCGAAACACTAACGCAACCGCGCGGAGGCGGCGGCATGTGATCGGCCGACGGGGTGGATCAGGCCGCGGCCTGCTCCGGCTGGTTCGCCTTGGAGATCTCCACCAGGGCAGCGAAGGCCTTGGGGTCGCTCACGGCCAGCTCGGCCATCATCTTGCGGTCCACCTCGACGCCGGCATTCTTCAGGCCGTTGATGAAGCGGTTGTAGGTCATGCCCTCGGCGCGAGCCGCGGCATTGATCCGCTGGATCCAGAGCTGACGGAAGTCGCCCTTCTTCTTGCGGCGGTCGTTGTAGGAGTAGGTCATCGAGTGGAGGACCTGCTCCTTCGCCTTGCGGTACAGGCGCGAACGCTGGCCGCGGTAGCCCGAGGCCTGCTCGAGGATTTCGCGGCGCTTCTTCTGCGCATTCACAGAACGCTTGACGCGTGCCATGTCTTACTCCTTGCTGTGTGTGCCGACCCTCGCGACGTGATCGTCGGGGCCGAAGTACGTGGTGCCGCGTGCCTGCGGCGGTGGTCCGGGGAAACCGGCGGGTACTGGACGAGCCAGCGGTGGATCAGCGGCCCTTCATCTTGCCGAGAAGCTTGCGCATCTTCTTGGCATCGGCGCCCTGCAGGACCTGGTCGGTCGACAGGCGACGGGTACGGCTGGTCGGCTTGTGCTCGTTCAGGTGGCGCTTGCCGGCCTGACGGTGCGAGAGCTTGCCGCTGCCCGTGACCTTCACGCGCTTCTTGGCACCGGAGTGCGTCTTCATCTTCGGCATGGTTGCCGCTCCATTCATCTTCTTCAGGTGGCCCGCCACAGGCTGCTGCAGCGGGTGAACCGGTTGCCCGGTTCGGATTGGGGCCGTCCGGCGGGACGTCCCCGGTGGTCTGTCACAGATCGATGTCGGGATCCATGTTGTCGGCCGGGCCACGCTTCTTCTTCGTGGCCGACGGCTGGTGCTGGGCGCGCAGCTCGGCCTCGGCCTGACGCTCCGCCTCCTGGGCCGCGGCGCGCTCGGCCATCCGGCGATCCCGCTCGGCCTTCTCGTCGACGCGTGCCTCGGTCTTCTTCTTCGTCGGGCCGAGCACCATCAGCATGTTGCGCCCGTCCTGCTTGGGCGCCGACTCGATGAAGCCGAACTCGGTGACGTCCTCGGCCAGCCGCTTGAGCAGGTTGAAGCCCAGCTCAGGGCGGGACTGCTCACGACCGCGGAACATGATGGTGATCTTCACCTTGTCCCCGGCCTTGAGGAAGCGGACGACGTGACCCTTCTTGGTCTCGTAGTCGTGCTCGTCGATCTTGGGACGAAGCTTCATTTCCTTGATGACCGTGTTGGTCTGGTTGCGACGGGACTCGCGGGCCTTCTGCGCGTTCTCATACTTGAACTTGCCGTAGTCCATGAGCTTGGCCACCGGCGGACGGGCCATCGGGGCCACCTCAACCAGGTCCAGGTCGTGCTCCCGAGCAAGCTGCAGCGCCTGGTCGATCTTCACGATGCCCACCTGTTCGCCGGCAGGGCCGACCAGACGGACTTCCGAAACACGGATCCGCTCGTTGATGCGAGGTTCGTTGCTGATGTGGTCCTCCAAGGTTTGAAATCTGGGTGATCGGGCGCAGCCCTCGTCGCCCGCACACCGCCCGGAGAACCAGAAAAGGCTCCCGCGCGTGCGGAAGCCTGACGACCGTCGATCCGGGCATTGCCCGCGTGCGGGCAATGCCACCGATGACGGTGGGTACCGACCCGCCGAGCCGAACCCGGTCGGGTGGGAGGTCAGGCCTCCACTTGTACGGTCGACGCACGAAGCGCGACCAATCTCGAACATGTTATCCCACGATCTACCCTGGGACGAAATCCGGCTCGACGGACTCGGCCAGCCCAGGGGGCAAGTCACTCCTCGGCCAGGAACATCCAACCGAACTGACCGGGCTCCACCTCCACCAGGCGGTGCCCCTGGGCGAGTTCGGTCACCAGCTCCGGCCCCAGCTCGAAGGGCGTCGGTCCGGCGATGTCCAGCAGCAGGTGACTGGCGCCGGTCTCGGTGACGGTGGCGGCCAGATCGTCCAGCGTGCAGGGCACCGGGCGGGCGTCGGCGCGCCAGAGCGTCAACGCGTCGATCCCGGTGAAGGCGAGCAGGGCTCGCTCCCCCGTCGCGCTGGCGACGGTGACCGCCGCCATCTCCGCGTGCCGTTGCGGATCGGGGCCGTCCATCGAGTCGTCGCCGCTGGCCACGATCGGCATCAGCAGCCGCGCGGTGCAGAGCGTCGCGACGGCCCGCAGGTAGCCCAGCTGGTCGCCGGCCGTGGCCAGCGCCTGCCGGACGGCGGGATCGGGATGACCCAGATCCCCCTTGAAGGCGGGATTGGGCTGGGCCAGCCGCTGGCCGTGGGCGACGCCGTGCTGATCGCTCACTCGATGCCGTGCTTGTTCAGGATCGCGTTGACCTCGTCGTCGTCATCCGCGACGGGTGCGGCCGCGGGCTTGCGGGTCTGCTGCTGCGGCTGCGCCTGCGGCGCGACGGCCTGGGTGCCACGCGAGCCGGAGACCCCACCGCTGCGCTGCAGCCGGGCGGCCTTGGCCTGCTCGCGGCTACGCGGCTTGAGGATGGTGCCGATCAGCCAGAAGAGCAGGCCGACGCCGGCGGTGGCGAATCCGACCAGCATCAGATTGCTCATCGCGGTGCGCTGCGCCCAGTCGTAGATGGAGCGCGCGCCATTGCCGGCCAGCCCCATCAGGCCACTGAGGTAGATGCCGATCAGCATCAGCAGCACGCCGACGCCACGCAGCAGCACGCGGGCGCCATGGCCCATGGACCAGCGGGTCCAGGTCCAGAACAGGGTCAGCAGGCAGAGGATGACGGTGACGGCAATCACCAGGACATTCATGGAGGGCATGGCTCCATGCTGGCACAGCCTTCGCCGTGGATGCGTCAATCAGGGGCGGTGGCGGGCAATCAGGGCCTGCAACTGGGCGATTCGCTCCTCGGCCATGGCCCCTTCGGAGCGCTGGATGGCCAACGCCAGCTGGGTGCGCCCCTCCGGATGTTCCAGGGTGGGGGCCAACCTGATGTAGGCCCACGGGTCGCCGCCGCCCATGTGCACGCCCACCACCTCCGACCAGGGGAAGCGTCGGGTCCACAAGGCATTGCGGACCATCAGCCCCTGGTCGGTCACGACGATGGTGCTCATTCCCACCGACATCATCATCCCGATCATCACGGCCAGGAAGAACAACAGCGTCAGGATCTGCGGCATGGTGAACAGCGCCCTCAGCTCCGGCCCCAGGGCGAACCACAGACCGAAGGAGAAGACCAGCAGCACGATGGACATGACACTGCCCATCATCAACGCCGGTCTGGAGCGGAACTCCACCCGGTCGGCCTGGCCGGTCACAGCCGGCAGGCGGCGATGTCGGTCAGCAGGATGGCCCGGGCGCCGGCGGCCCACAGGTCATCCATCATCTTCTGGGCATCCTTGCGCGGAACCATCGCGCGGACCGCGAACCAGTCCTGTTTGGCGAGGCTGGAGACGGTGGGGCCCTCCAGACCGGGGGTGATGGCGGTGGCGGCATCCAGGTTCTGCTGGGAGACGTCGTAGTCCACCATCACGTAGTTGCGGGCCACCAGGACGCCGGAGAGGCGTCGCTTCAGCAGGTCCAGCAGGTCGGTGGGCACCTCCCCGCGACGCTGGATCAGGATGGCCTCGGAGTGGCAGATCACGTCGCCGAAGAGCTCCAGCCCCGCCTTGCGCAGGGTGGTGCCGGTCTCGACGACGTCGGCGATGGCGTCGGCGACGCCCAACCGGATGGCGGACTCGACGGCACCGTCCAGCTTGATCAGCCGGGCATCGATGCCGCGCTCGTCCAGGTAGCCGCGCAGCAGGCCCGGGTAGCTGGTGGCGATCCGCTTGCCGGCCAACTGCTCCAGGCTTGCCTCGCCGCCGGCGGGCGCGGCAAAACGGAAGCGGGACCGGCCGAAGCCCAACGCCATCACCTCGTCGGCATCGGCGCCGGAATCCAGCAGCATGTCCCGGCCGGTGACGCCGATGTCCAGCGTGCCCTCCCCCACGTAGACCGCGATGTCGCGCGGGCGCAGGTAGTAGAACTCGACGTGGTTCTCCTCGTCGACCAGCACCAGCTCCTTGCTGTCACTGCGCTGCCGGTAGCCAGCCTCGCGCAACATCTGGGCCGCCGACTCGCTCAGCGCCCCCTTGTTGGGAACGGCGATCTTGAGCAGCTGCTCCTGCGACATGGACATGTCTCCTTGGGTCATTCCGGTCTTCGGGGAAAAAATCAGAGGTAGCGGTAGACGTCGTCGAGCTCCAGCCCCAGGGCGAGCATCATCACCTGCACGTGGTACAAGAGCTGGCTCATCTCCTCGGCCGCCTCATCCTTCGACTGGTATTCCGAGGCCATCCACACTTCGGCGGCCTCCTCCACGATCTTCTTGCCGATCTCGTGCACGCCGGCATCGAGCCGCTTGACGGTGCCCGAACCCTCCGGGCGGGTGCGCGCGGTCTCGGTCAGCTGGGTGAAGAGTTCTTCGAATGTCTTGCTCACGCCCACACCCTATCCGGGTGCGCGGGGGTGGCCGGCACCGTGTTCACGCCCCGGCCATCGCTCCCCGCGGCACCCTGAACGATTGGGGCGGGGCGACTCAGTGCAGTCGGATGCCCAGCACGGCGTCGACGAAGTCCGCCAGCTGCGCCGACGCGGCATCGTCCTGCCCCTCACCGGCGAGGCTGGCCTGCGCCCAGGCGTCGATCTCGGAAAGCGCAGCGGGGGCGTCCAGATCCGTCCGCAGCGCGGCGCGGGCGGCCTCGATCACCGGGGTGGCCGGGGCGGCGGTGGGCAGGGCCGCGGCCTCGCGCCAGGCGGCCAGCCGTCGCTCGGCGGCAGCCAGGTCATCGGCGGTCCACTCCCAGTTGCTGCGGTAGTGGTGACCCAGCAGGGCCAGCCGGATGGCCATCGGATCGTGCCCCTGGCCGCGCAGCCGGCTGACCAGCTCCAGGTTGCCCTTGGACTTGCTCATCTTCTCGCCGTCCAGCGCCACCATGCCGGAGTGCAGGTAGACCTCGGCGAAGGCCTGCTCGGTGGCCACCGTGCCCTCCGCGGCGCACATCTCGTGGTGCGGGAAGGCCAGGTCGGAGCCGCCGCCCTGCACGTCGAAGTGCGGGCCCAGGTACTGCAGCGCGATCGCGGTGCACTCGATGTGCCAGCCGGGGCGCCCGCGACCCAGGGAGGACTCCCACGCGGGTTCGCCGGGACGTTCCATCCGCCAGACCAGACAGTCCAGCGGGTGCTTCTTGCCGGGACGCTGCGGATCGCCACCCATCTCGGTGAACTTGGCGATCATCTCGTCCTCGCTGAGCCGACCCACCTGGCCGAAGCCGGGCGCCAGATTGCAGCTGAAGTACCAGTCCGGGTGCTCCGGATCGTCCACCTGGTAGATGGTGCCGGTGGGCTTCATCGCCTCCAGCAGGCTGACCACCTCCGGGATGGACTCGACGGCGCCGATGTAGTCGTCGGGCGGGATCACCCGCAGCGCCTCCATGTCCGTGCGGAAGAGCTGGGTCTGGTCCTCGGCCAGCTCGGTCCAGTCCTGACCGGTGGCCTGGGCGCGCTCCAGCAGCGGGTCATCCACGTCGGTGACATTTTGTGCATAGCGCACCGTGAGCCCGAGGTCACGCCAGACGCGGTTCAGCAGGTCGAAGGTGACATAGGTATTGGCGTGGCCCAGGTGGGTGGCGTCATAGGGAGTGATGCCGCAGACGTAGAGACGGGCGGTACCGCTGGCCGGGCCAGCCTTCACCAGCCTGGAACGGGCGGTGTCGTGCACCTGCAGCCGCTGGGGGGCGGAGGGGGTGGCGACGTCGAGCTGCGGAATCTGGGGTGCTGGCCATGCCTTCATGGTCTACAAGGTAGCGGCACCGGCAAGATCGGTGGTTAGACGCCCATCGCCGATCCCGGACGAACCCAACGCAGTGGAAGCGTCCAGATCGGCACCGTCAGGGCCGCACCACTCAGGTCCGCACCACCCAGGTCCACAGCACTCAGATCGGCGGCCAGGGGATGACCGGCCAGGCATCCCCAGGCTCGGGGAAGCGGCCGGCGGCCAGCAGGTCCAGGGCGCGCTGTTCGCAGGCCCGGATCTCCTCGGGGTCGAGCCAGCCGGTCAGCGCCCGATCGGCCACCTGTGCGGTGCGGTCCAGCAGGACGGTCTCCTCGTCCGTGAGCGGCTCACCGGACCAGCCCCACAGGATGGTGCGCAGTTTCGCTTCGGCATGGAAGCTGACCCCGTGGTCGCAGCCCAGCACCCGATCCCCGACCCGCAGGATGTGGCCGGCCTTGCGATCGGCATTGTTGGCGACGACGTCGAAGAGTGCGAGCCGCCGCAGGCCGGGATGGTCGGCGTGCACCAAGGCCACCTCTTGGTCATCGGCGTCCAGCCCGACGACGATTCCGAACCAACCGTCGGGTACCTCGTCCAAGGCCACCAGCTCCGCCAGGTCATCGCCGTCGGTCTCCACCCAGTCCTGCACGGAACCGGGCCCCAGCGGACCGTCCTCGATCCAGCGGGTGGGTGGCACCACGTCGAAGCCGGCCGCACGACTCAGCCGATGCGCGGCCAGTTCGCGTCGGCCCAGGGTTTTCGGCGGAAAGTCCCACAGCGGCGCCTCACCTGCCACGGGCTTGTAGACCACGTGGCTGCCGTGCAGCTCGGCCAGGAAGGTGGCATTGGACGCCTCCACCAGCCGGCCAAGCAGCTTCATCCCGGTGGCGTCGATCCTGGGCGGCTCGGTCACGGGCGGCTCTGTCACAGGAACAGGGGGCGACGGTAGCCGTTGGCGCGCGGGCAGATGTGGCCTTCCGGGTTGATCGGCTGGCTGCAGAAGGGACAGGCCGGACGCCCTGCCTGCACCAGCGCGCGGGCCCGGGCGGCGAAGTCCCGCGCCTGGTCGGCGGAGATCGTGACGCTGAGGCATTCAGCCGCACCAGCTACCTGGGCGAGTTCGTCGAAGTACTGCCCTGCCTCCTCGGGAATGTCCAGATCCTCACCGTCGGTGACGCTGAACAGCTCCACCTGCACCGCATCCAGGGTGCCATCCCAGGCAATGGTCATGGTGCCGGCCCGGAAGTCCTCCTCCAGCGGGGCATCCAGCGGGTCCAGGTCCTTGGCCGCGACGCGCTGCGGCGGGATCTGGGCGCTGCCCTCGGTCAGCTTGGCCAGCTCGTCGAGGATCCGTTCCAGATGGTCGGCCAACACCTCCACCTGTTCTTTCTCGCAGCGCACGCTGACCAGTCGACTCTCCTCCCTGGCCTGCACGAAGAAGGTGCGTTGACCGGGTTCGCCCACCGTCCCCGCCACGAAGCGGTCAGGGAACTCGAAACGATGCGTGATGCGCGGCATGACTCCACTGTAGGGGGAGCCGCACAAGGGCCGAGGAGTGCTCAGCCCTGCTGGCTGCCCAGCCCGCCGCCCAGCTCGGGCCCAGCCGGGCTGCTCGGCAGCCGCTGGTTGAGCTGGCCGGCGGTGGTGTTCATCGCCAGCACCATGGGCCGTTGCCCCTGCGCGGCCTGGTCCGGCGTCGGGTAGCGGATGATGCTCACCGACGCCGGATCCACCACGATCCGCTGGAAGTCGTCCAGCCGCTGACCCAGGGCGTCGGAGAGCACCGCCTTGATCGGATCGCCGTGACTGGCCAGCAGCCAGACGGGCTCCTTCCCGGGGCAGGCCTCCGCCAGTCGCCGGTTCCAGTCCGCGACACCGGTCACCATCCGCTCGGCCATGCCCGCCATCGACTCACCGTCGGGGAAGACCACCTGCGAAGGGGTGGCTTGCACCTGTGCCCACAACGCCTCGCTGTTCAGCTCACTCAACCCCCGACCGGTCCATTCCCCGTAGTCACACTCAGTGAATCGGGCATCCTCGGTGACCGGCGTGGCCAGGCCCGCGCTGGCCAGGGCCAACTCCAGGGTCTGTCTGCACCGGTACAGCGGCGAATGCACGGCGGCATCCAGCGCCACCCCGCGCAACCGCTCCCCCACGCCCATCGCCTGGGATTCGCCATGATCGTCCAGGGTCACGCCGGGCGTGCGGCCGGCAAGGATGCCAGCGGTGTTGGCGGTGCTGCGGCCGTGGCGCACCAGCAGGAGCAGGGTCATGCCGCCGAGCCTATGCGCAACCCACCCACGAGGTTCGCTTGGATAGGGTCGAGGGCATGCAGACCCGACGCGTTGGCCGAACTGGCCTGGTGGTGTCCCGGCTGGGACTCGGCACGATGACCTGGGGCGGCGACACCCCCACCGGCGATGCCCGCGCCCTGCTGCGCTCCTTCGTCGAGGCCGGTGGCAATCTGGTGGACACCGCACCGGCCTATGGTCACGGCGTCGCGGAGAAGATCATCGGCAAACTGATCCACACCGACGTGCGTCGGGAGGATCTGGTGATTGCCACCAAGGGCGGTTTCGGCGTCCACAACGGCAAGCGCAGCGTCGACGTCTCCCGCGGTGCCCTGCTGGACGATCTGGCCGCCTCACTGCGCCGGCTGCACACCGATCACGTCGACCTGTGGCAGGTGCATGCTTGGGGCGATGCCCCGCTGGAGGAGACCCTGGCAGCGCTCGACCACGCGGTGAGCGCCGGCATGACCCGCTATGTGGGCATCTGCAACTACATCGGCTGGCAGACCGCCAGGGCCGCCACCTGGCAGCAGGCGGTACCGGGCCGCACCCCGCTGGCCAGCGGTCAGGTGGAGTACTCCCTGCTGGCACGGCGGGCGGAGCTGGAGGTGCTGCCCGCGCTACGCGCCCACCAGATGGGGCTCTTCCCGTGGTCGCCGATCGGCCGAGGAGTGCTGACCGGCAAGTACCGGGGCGGCACCCCGCGGCACTCGCGCGGCGCCAGCGACCACTTCGGCTGGTTCGTTCAGCCCTATCTGGAGGCCAAGTCCCGCGCCATCACCGACGCCGTCGCCAAGGCGGCCGAGGGCCTGGACCTGACGCCGGAACAGGTGGCGCTGCTCTGGGTGCGCGATGCGCCCGTGGTGACGGCGCCCCTGTTGGGAGCGCGGAATGTGGATCAGTTGGCGCCCTATCTGGCGCTGGAGGATCAACTGCTGCCAGAGCCGATCGTCGCGGCCCTGGACGATGTCACCGGCGGACCCAACCAGCTGCGGGCCGCGCCCATCCCCTGAACCGACACCACCTGGTCCGGGGATCGGTTCGAGCCGGGGCCACGGTTCAGGCCATGGTGAGGGTGGAGCGCACCTTGATCACCTTGCGGCGCAGCCAGGCCTCGGTGGAACCATCCCGGTAGCGGCGCAGCCGCTGCAGCTCCCAGTGGCCGTATTCCGCCTCCTCGGTGAGCAGTTTGCGGATCTGGTTGCGGGTGACGGTGTGCGGCAGCTTGATGGACAGCACCTCAAAGGTCCTGCCCTCGTCTTCCTCGACGCGTACCTGACGAGCGGCGATGTAGCCGATTCGGTCCTCGATCCCCATCAAGCCTCCCAGATGGTGCGTGCCGCCATGATGCCACGCCGGGAAAGGCGTGGCGGGACGATGTGCGCGCACGCCGTCTGAACTGCTATCGTTTCCTGCTGTTGCCGGTGACCCCGGTGATCACCCTGTCCGGGTGGCGGAATGGTAGACGCGCTAGCTTGAGGTGCTAGTGCCCGACTAAGGGCGTGGAGGTTCAAGTCCTCTTCCGGACACCACGTAGAACCCCTGAACGGATCAGCAGCAATGCCGGTCTGGTCAGGGGTTTCGTGCTGTTGCGGGAATCGAGGGCCCGAAGGACGCCCGGTCAGGTGTTGTCCATTGTCCAGGTGTTGTCCGGCCCCGCTTTCGGGCGATCTACCGCGGTGGACGATTGGGCCTCGATCCACGGCCAGCGCAGGACGGTGAAGCTCACTTTCACCACCACCGCCCTGGATGCGGCGCAGGATCTGCGGCTGCATGCTGCCGGCTGGGCCCTGGCAGAGTGATCCTCGCCGGGCCCGCACTCCGCCAAGGGAGGTCATGGCTTGCCCCAGGCCGGGGAACCACCCGGCAGTTGTGAGGGCTTTTCGGACGCCTTGTGTGTCTGCCGTTCGAAGGACAGCTTAACTTCAGCTGAAAACCACGTGGCTTCTACTCAGGGCGGCGTCTCACGGTTGGCCGGTGGATCACGCGGTGGGGTTTACTGGCCCTGCTCAACCCGTCATGACGGGCCGGGGGGCCGCCATGGGGACACCGTTCAAATCAGCACTGACATTTGGAGATTGCCTTGCGAAGCCCCCGTCACCCCCAACTCCTCGCCGGTCTCAGCACCGCAGCCCTGCTGGGTTCGCTGCTCGCCACGCCGGCCGCCGCCGCCCCGGCCCCACGGCAGGACCTGCCGGCTGCACCGCAGCCGGCCCCAGCGACTCCCTCCACCAAGCAGGTGGACGTTCCGGCCGCCAACGCCACCGTCACCGTCGGCGGCACGATCCAGCGGGTCATCGCGCAGCTCCCCAGCACCAGCGGCAACTTCACCATGGCCGGGGTCACCTGGGCCTCGTTGCAGGGTGAGGCGACCGTCCAGGTACGGGCTCGGACCGCCAAGGGATGGCAGCAATGGCAGACGCTCAATGCCGAGCAGGAGGTGGATGCCCGCAGCCCCCAGAGCCGACAGGGCACCAGCGCCGGATTCTTCGGCGAGTCCACCGCCGTCGAGGTGCGGGTGCTGACCAGCAGCATCGCCCCCGCCAGCATCAGCAAGGTGAAGGTCTCGCTGATCGACTCCCGCGTCCAGGCCGGTGACGACCAGTTGGCCCAGCGCAAGGTGCGCGCCCAGGCCGAGAACTCCCCCGGCACACCGGCCCGTCCCGCCATCGTGTCCCGCGCGGGCTGGGGTGCCAACGAGAGCCTGCTGCGCTACAACGGCTCCGGGTGCGTGAACGCCACGATTGACACCACCATCAAGGCCGCGATCGTGCACCACACCGAGGGCACCAACAACTACACCCCCGCCCAGTCTGCCTCCATCCTGCGCGGCATCTACGCGTACCACGTCAAGGACCGCGGCTGGTGCGATGTTGGCTACAACTTCCTGGTGGACAAGTACGGCACGATCTATGAGGGCCGACACGGCGGCATGGAGCTGCCGGTGCACGGCGCCCACGCCACGAACTGGAATACCGACACCGTGGGTGTCAGCGTGATGATGAGCTCGATGAAGGTCGCTCCGTCGTCGTCCGCGATGAACTCCGTGGCCGATGTGCTGGCCTGGAAGCTGGCCGCCAATTACCGCGACCCGAACAGCACCCTGACGCTGGCCGGCAAGCGGATCAACCGGATCGCCCGGCACGGCGACGTGATGAGCACCGACTGCCCCGGCACCTACATCACCGCCTACATGCCGACCCTGCGTCGGCAGGTGACCGCCAAGATGGGCGACTGGAAGAGCCCGATCTACCGCACCTGGATCGCCGAGGGTGGCGAGGACGCCGCGGGGGCTCCGCACATCATGGAACGCCCCTGGAATGGCGGCCGCACCACCACCTTCACCAAGGGTGGGATCTACCAGACCCCGTCGGGCGCCACCTACTGGATCAGCCGTTCCGCCGACGCGCGCTACCGTGCCGCTGGCTCCTTCGAGAAGCTGGGCTGGCCCACCTCCAAGACGGTGATGGTGGACGACGGCGCCCGCAGCTATGTCCGCTTCCAGAAGGGCAGCATCTACACCAGCTCGGCCGGCGCGTACATCACCACTGGCGCCATCGACGCCTGGCTGAAGTCCCATCCCCGCGAGTTCTCCGCCCTGGGCTATCCGACGGGCAATGCCCACAGCCCCAGCACCACCAGCTCGTCGGTCTGGCAGCAGAGCTTCCAGAACGGCGTGCTGCGCTACGCCAATGGCTCCATCAGCATGACCCGCACCGGGGCTTCCGGCAGCGGGAAGCAGGGGGACTTGAACGGTGACGGCCGCGCCGACGTGTTGAGCATCGACGGCGACGGCACCATCACCTGGTACCCCACCCAGAGCGATCGCACCTCCGGCACCAGCCAGAGCGGAAGCACCGTCTCCGGCGGCCCCTTCACCTGGGTCAGCCAGCTCCCCGACGTCAACGGTGATGGCTTCAGCGAGCTGGTGGCGCGCCGCCAGGACGGGACCCTGTGGGCCTGGGATGGGCGGGGCAAGGGCCGCTACACCAATGGACACCGGATCGGCCAGCGCTGGAATGGGATGCGTCAGCTGAACGTGGTGCCGGACATGAATGGCGACAAGCTGCCGGAGATCGTCGGCATCTCGGCCGATCAGCGAATGATGCAGTACAACCTCGGCAGCAAGCTGTCCGTGATCCGGACCAAGCAGATCGGCAAGAACTGGGGCGGCATCGTCCACATGACCAGCGTCGGTGACTTCCGGGGCGCCGGCGTGACCGACATCCTGGCCGTCACCAAGGACGGGCTGCTGCTCGACTACTTCGGCAGCTCCAGCGGCACCTTGGGTGGCAGCCGGAAGGTGGGCACCGGGTGGACCGGATTCACCCGGGTCTACTCGATCGGCGACATCAATGCGGACGGCCGGTGGGACCTGGTGGCCCACCGCTCCAGTGGCCCGCTGTACAACTACATCAACCGTCAAGGCCGTTGGACCGAGGCCGTTGCCATGGTGCCACAGGTGACGCAGCTGGGAATCCTTGCCTGATCTGCGGACGACTACTGGTTGCGCACCGGCTTCGGCATTGCCAGGCCGGTGCGTTCCAGTTCCAGCGCCGCCATCTTGCGCACGACCTCGGCATTGCCACGACGCCACTCCCCCACCGGGTCCGGCGTGATCCGCGCCAGCTGGTCCATCGGCACATTGGCCATCGCCCGCAGGGCAAACAGATCCAGGTCGGCATCGGCATCGATGAAGCTGCGGGCCGCCGCGGCCTGTCGGACGAAGCGGATCCGTCGCGGCAGCCAGAAGGCCAGGACGGTCAGGCTCGGCACCAGGAAGACCGTCCAGGTGGTTACCTGCGCCAGGTGATGCACCTGCGCCACCTGGGCGGTGGTCTGTTCGCCGATCTGCTGCAGGCCGCCCGCCATCGAGGCGAAGGGATCGCCGAGTACCCCGCCGATCCCGGGTAGTGATCCGACCTGCTGCTCGGCGGCGCGCATCTGTTCCGACATGGAGCGAGCGGCGTCGCCGGTCTGCCGGGCGGGCACCGCCAATTGCTCCACTGCCCGCCCCAGCAGCCGGGCTGCCAGGGCGCAACCGATCACCCAGCCCAGGACAAACAGGTCTGCGGTCAGCTGCCGAGCCATCCGCCAACCGGGACGTGCGTAGACCTGCATGATTCCTCCTGGCCGAGTGACTATGTTTCCCGGGGTGAGAGCGCCGGGCAGGCCCAGCCTACGGACCCTTCCCCAACCCGCGAGCCACAACACCCGCAGCACGGTGCTCCCATCATCAGGCCACAGCCTTGCGCGGGGCGTCGATCCGCCAACGACCCAGCTCATCCCGCCGGGCCAGATGTGACTCCTCCAACCGGGAGAGCCGGGAGAGCACCGCTGCCATCCCCAAACCGGTCCGGCGGGCGACCTCCCCGGCCGTCATGCCGCCGCGAGCAGGCAGGGCTTCCCGCACCTCCATGAGCTCCGCCGGTAGCCGATCCAGCGGACGATCCTCGCCGCCGAAGGGCAGGGTCGGTGCGCTGACCAGCGGCTCCACCAGGGCCAGGACATCCGCCACGTCAGTCACCAGCGTCGCTTGCCGGTCCCGGATCAGCCGGTGCGGCGTGATGCTCATCGCGGATCGCACCGATCCCGGGACGGCCATCACCACCCGCCCGCAGGCATTGGCCCACGAGGCAGTGTTGTTGGCCCCCGAACGGGCCGCCGCCTCGACGACAATGCTCCCGCTGGTCAGGGCCGCGATCAGCCGGTTGCGCGCCAGAAAGGCCACCCGGGTGGGATGCAGACCGCAGGGCAGCTCGCTGACCAGCAGATGATCGTTGCGGATCGCGTCGAAGATCACCTGGTTGCCCCGGGGATAGGGATCGTCCAGACCGCAGGCCAGGACGGCGATGGTACGCCCGCCGGCCGCGATCGCCCCTCGGTGGGCGCTGCCATCAATCCCATAGGCGCCGCCAGAGACGACGGTCCACGGTTCGTGCTTCTGGCCCGATTCGGCCAGTCCCATCGCCAGATCGGTGGCCACGTGGTCGCCATACTGGGTGCTGGCCCGGGAGCCGACGATGGCCACGGCGCGCTCACTCCACCGGGCCAGATGGCCCGGCCCCCGCAACCAGAGCCCCAGTGGCAGTCCACCCAGGCCCTTGAGATCGGTGTGCTGCAGCACGTCGAGTGACTCCGGCCATTCCGGATCACCGGGAATCACGAAACGAACCCCGCGTCGTTCGGCGGTGCCCACCAGCTCGGCCAGTTCCAGCCCCTTGGCCCGCGCCGCCCACCTGCCCTCGGCGGAGCTGTTTCGCAAGGTCTGCCAGACCTGTTGGGCGCCGTGCTCCAGCACCTTGCCGGCCAGGGTGGCCGATCCGGCCTCACAGGCCATCGTCAACCCCGCCCGAGCCAACCGCTCGTCGCTCCACTGGGTGCTCATGCCGCCTCTCCTGCCCGTCCTCGGCGCATCTGCAACGCCACATGCATGTCGTCGCGCTGGACGTTGCCGTGCCCCTCCAGATCCGCAATCGTCCAGGCCACCCGCATCACCTTGTCCGCACCCCTGGAGCTGAGCAGGCCGGTCACCAGGGCTTGGTCCAGCAGGTCAACGCCCTGGGCACTGGGCAGATTGCCCCGCAGGAAGGCACCCGGCACCTCGCCATTGGTCAGCCACGGGGTGCCCCGCAGTCGATGGGCCTGCCGCTCCCGGGCCACCGCCACCCGCTCCGCGACCTCGGCGCTGGCGGTTCGCTGCCCCACCGCCGCCTTCAGATAGGCCTTGCGTACCGGAACCAGATGCTCGGTCAGGTCGATCCGGTCCAGCACCGGTCCGCTCAACCG
The DNA here is from genome assembly GCF_038433135.1 of Luteococcus sp. H91. Lineage (NCBI taxonomy): Bacteria > Bacillati > Actinomycetota > Actinomycetes > Propionibacteriales > Propionibacteriaceae > Luteococcus > Luteococcus sp. H91. The sequence goes on from NZ_JBCDMV010000004.1 coordinate 30,158, forward strand.
CTCGGTATAGCGTCGGACCTGCATCGGGGAACAGGTGCACACCGCCCCCACCGTGCCGTGGTTGCCACACGGGCAGGGGTTGGCGGCCAGTACCAATTGGAAACGTGCCGGGAAGCGGGTCTGGATCTGGGCGCGGCTGATGGTGGCCCACCCGGACTCCAGCGGGGTGCGCAGGGCATCCAGCTTGGCCGCGCCGAACTGGGGTGCTTCGTCCAGGAACATCACACCACGGTGGGCCAGGGATACCGCCCCGGGCCGGGCCACCCTTGCTCCCGATCCGATCAGTGACGCCAGGGACGCACTGTGGTGCGGATCGGCAAAGGGCGGCCGACTGACCAGGCCATGGTTCAAGTCGTGCCCGGCCAATGAGTGGATCGCCGAGACCTCCAGTGACTCGGCCCGGGTCAACGGCGGCAGTAGGCCCGGCATCCGTTCGGCCAGCATCGTCTTGCCGACACCCGGCGGCCCGGCCAGGAACAGATGGTGCCGCCCCGCCGCAGCGACCTCCAGGGCGTACTTGGCGTCCTCCTGCCCGACCACATCCGCCAGATCCAGCTGGTGCGCCGGCTGTGGCGGGCTCGCCTCGGTCAGCTCCGGCAGCATCACCGGCCGTCCATGGAGCACGTCCACCAGGTCATTCAGGGTTCGGACTCCCCAGACCGTCAGGCCATCGGCCAGGCCGGCCTCTCCCACCTGACTGGCGGGGACGACTGCGGTTTCGAAACCCGCCTCCTGCGCCGCCAAGAGGCCGGGCAGGATGCCCCGGACCGGGCGTACCCGCCCGTCGAGCCCGAGTTCCCCCATCAGCACGGTCCGACCGGCTCGTTGCCGGGGCACCATCTCCGCCGCGGCCAGCACGGCGGTGACGATGCTCAGGTCGTAGTGGCTGCCGCCCTTGGGCAGGGTGGCCGGTGACAGGTTGATGGTGACCAGTTGGCTCGGCCAGGCGATCCCGACGCTGTGCACCGCGGCATGGCAGCGGTCCCGCGCCTCGTACAGCGCCGTGTCCGGCAGGCCCACCAGCACCGTCTTTGGCAGGCCATTGCCGATGGCGGCCTCCACCTCCACCATGGTGCCCTCCATGCCCAGCAGTGCCACCGACCAGGCAGCTGCGGCGCTCATCGGGTGATCCCCCGCACATGGGTGATCCGGTGCACGTCGCCGGGCTGGCGGAGCACCCCCACCGCGTCGACGCGAATCTGGTCCGCCCAGGTCTCCAGCCCGGCGTCCTGTCGCTCCCGCAACCAGAGCAGCGCCAGCTGCTCGAGTTTCCTCACCTTGGCCCGGGTGATCGCCTCCAGGGGATCCCCGAAACCGAGCCCGGATCGGTACTTGACCTCGACGAAGACCAGGGCGGTCCTGTCCCCTGGCAGGGATTCGCGGGCAATGATGTCCAGCTCCCCGTCGCTGCAGCGCCAGTTGCGCTCCACGATCTCCCAACCGAGCCCCCGCAGATGCGCGTCGGCAAGGTCCTCCCCCAGTCGGCCCACCTCTTGGTCATGACTGCGCGTCGGTGTGCGCTCGTCCATTCCAACCACCTCCGCACACAGTGTGTGCAAGGCGTGTCAGCCATCCACAGGTTCAGCCGGCCCCGGCCGCCCTGTGGATAACTCTCGACCGGCGTCGGCCCGTGTGGGCTCAGTCCTGGTCGTCGGGAACCTGCAGGTCGGAGTGGGCGATCTCCTCGATCGACACGTCGCGGAAGGTGAGAACCTTGGCTGACTTCACGAAGCGGGCGGGGCGGTACATGTCCCACACCCACGCGTCGCCCATGCTCACCTCGTAGTAGACGTCGCCACCCTCGGTGCGGACCTTCAGGTCAACCGCATTGCACAGGTAGAAGCGCCGCTCCGTCTCCACCGCATAGGTGAAGATCCCGACCACGTCCTTGTACTCGCGGTACAGGTCGAGTTCCAGCTTGCTCTCGTACTGCTCTAGGTCTTCGGCGCTCATGGTGCGACAACTCTAGCGCGCGCGACGTTGGCATAGCTGAACCGATGGATCGCACACGGCCCGAACTCGTCCAGCCGCTGCTGGTGCAGCTTGGTGGAATAGCCCTTGTGCACCTCGAAGGCGTAGTCGGGATGCTCCTGGGCATAGTCGGTCATGATCCGGTCCCGGGTCACCTTGGCCACGACGGAGGCGGCCGCGACACAGGCAGCCACCCGGTCGCCCTTCCACACGGCCAGCCCGGGAACCCCGAGCCCGTCCACCGGGAAGCCATCGGTCAGCACATAGCTGGCCGGCTCGGACAGCCGCAACAAGGCCCGGCGCAGGCCCTGGATGTCGGCCTCATGCATCCCGAGCGCGTCGCATTCGTCGGCCTCGACCCGCACCCAGGCAACGCTGACGGCCTTGGCCATCACCTCGTCGTAGACCCTTTCGCGCGCCCGGGCAGTGAGCAGTTTCGAATCGGCCAGCCCGGTGATCCGACGGGCCGGGGTGTCGGCCAGGATCACCGCGGCTGCCACCAGCGGACCGGCGCAGGCACCGCGCCCGGCCTCATCGGCGCCGGCCACCGGCGTCAACCCGGCCCGGGCCAGGGCCCGTTCGTAGCCGTAGATCCCCTTGCCAGGACGGATCGTCACGGATCAGCCCCCGGAACCCACCCGTACGGTGGGATTCTCCGGCGCCGGATTGGCGCCGGCCGGCACCGCGTCGAAGGTGTCCGGGGTGCTGAAGCCACTCCACCGGCTGACCGGTGCGGCAATGGCCACGACCGGACCGACCACGTCGCTGGTCGGCACAAAGGCGCGCATCCCCGCTGGCGTGCCCTCGGTCAGGTGGATCCGGGAGTCGCCGGATTCCGCCCGGTGATCACCCAGCACGAAGATCCGATCCCGTGGAACCACCACCTCGAAGGGAGTGTCCGACGGCTCGTTCTGGCCGGCCCCGTCGCTGAAGAGATAGGAGGTCTCGTCCAGCGCGGCGCCGTTCACGGTGACCCGACCATCCGCGGCGCAGCACTTCACCGTGTCGCCGGGCATCCCGATCACCCGCTTGACCAGGTGATTGGTGCTGGTCGCGGGAAGGACGCCGATCTTCTCCCCCACCTTGCCCAGCGCCGAACGCTCCGCCGGCCGATCGACGATCCAGTTGTCCGGGTCCTCGAAGACCACGATGTCGCCGCGCTTGAAGTCGGTCAATTTGGAGACGACCACCCGATCCCCGATGTCCAGGGTGTTCTGCATCGAACCCGACGGGATGATGAAGAGCTGACCGACGAAGGCCCGCAGCAGTGCCGCGATCACCAAGGCTCCGACGACAACCACCACCAGTTCGGTGAGCGCAGCACGGATCCGGCTGCCGACGGTACGCGACTCGGACGATGCCTGCTCCTCGTCGCGGCGCTCCTCCGCCTGGGCTTCCCCGCCAGGGTTGTGTTCCGTCACAGAGCTCACCTTCCGCACAGTGTCACGACGCACCATGCGTCTGCTTGGGACAGTCTAAGTGCCCATCAGCGGAGCTCCCCGGAAAGACACCAGGGCCCGCTGCCGAAGCAGCGGACCCTGGTCGGTGAAACGCTTTGCCTGGGCTCAGGCGCGCTTCTCCTTGATCTTGGCGGCCTTGCCACGCAGGCCACGCAGGTAGAACAGCTTGGCGCGACGGACGTCACCGCGACGCTCGACCTCGATCTTGTCGATGATCGGGGAGTGCAGCGGGAAGGTACGCTCCACGCCGGTGCCGAAGCTGACCTTGCGAACGGTGAAGGCCTCCTGGATGCCACCGGCATTGCGGGCGATCACGACGCCGGCAAAGACCTGCACTCGGGACCGGTTGCCCTCGACGACCTTGACGTGCACCTTGACCGAGTCGCCCGCACGGAAGTCGGGAATGTCGGTGCGCAGGGAGGCCTGGTCGATCTCCTTGATGAGCTTGCTCATGTGTCTCTTCCTCGCCAGTGCCACAGGTCACCGTGCTGATGATGTATGAATAGGTCTCCGCGACTCCGGACGGTCCCCCTGTGGCAGGAGCCGGACGACGTAGAGCAACAGCTGTACATTCTTCCACACCGGGGCTCCCGGCGAGAAATCCGCATCCCGCCGTGTTGCCCCAAGACAGGCGACCCCCTGACACGAAAGACTGGCCCCTGTCTACTGGGCAACCGACAGACAGCCGCACCACCAGAGGGGAGGAGACGTGGACGAAGCCGCCTTTGACGCCTTCTACACGGCTTCCTTCTCTCGCGTCGTCAACCAGATCTACGCCATGTGTGGCAATCTCGCCGAGGCTCAGGACTGCACCCAGGAGGCCTTCGTCCGGGCCTGGGACAGGCGCAAACAGCTGGATGAGAGTGATGCGCCGGAAGCCTGGGTACGCACCGTCGCATATCGGCTGGCGGTCAGCCGGTGGCGCAAGGCCCGGCGGGCCTTCCGCCAGCCCGATCGTGCCGTGGAAGTGCGCCCCAGCCAGGAACCCAGCCCCACCCGGGTGGCGCTGGAACGGGCCCTGGCCACCCTGCCCGAGGAACAGCGCCGGGTGATCGTCCTGCACCACCTGTGTGACATGGGCGTCAATGACATCGCTGCGGAAATCGGCGCCCCGGCAGGTACGGTGAAGGCGCGGCTCTCCCGCGGCCGGGCCGCCCTGGCCAAGGCCCTGGGGGACCCCGAGGAAACCCGACTGGGATGAATCCGAAAGAATTCTCAGGATTCATGCAACCACGCACGCCCCCCGTGCGTAGACATGACGATCAGGCCTGCGAGCACGTTTCCCCACAGGCAGGATCCTTGGCGATGATCACAGGGACAGGAGGTGCGCCATGACTGCCAGGCCACCCCGCGACGACTTCGACGCGCGCGCCGACGCGCTCTTTCGAGAACTCACCCAGGAGACCGACGAGCTGCTGACGGCCCCCACCCCGGCCGAGATCCGCCGACGAGGAGAGCAGCGCCGGACCCGCCGGCACACCGGAATTGCCGCCGGCACGCTGGGCATCGGTCTGCTGGCCGCGGCATCGGCCTTCAGCCTGGGCGGCGGCGCACTGCGCGGCCACCCGTCGGTCGATCCCGCCGGCACACCCAGCCCGGCCACATCCCGGGTGCAGCTGCCCACCAGCCGACCGAGCGTAAGCACACCGCCGGCCACGTCGGCCCCCCAGCCGTCGGCCAGCAGCACCCAACCCAGCGCCCCGAGCACTTCCCTTCCGGCCAGCACCGCAGTGCCCACCGCCACGACGACGGTGACGACGACGGCCACCGCATCGAGCACCCCCACCGGGTCAGGGACGAGTTCCGCCAGCGCCCCCGCCTCCGCACCCCCGCCGGCCGCCTCTTCCATCCCCGCCAGCGTGGCAGCCCCCACTTGGGACGATCTGCCGACGGCGAGTGAACTCGCGCGCACGGGCCAGAGTGCCCTCACCCAGGACGTCGAGACGACCGAGCTGCCCCAGGAGTCGTTCAGCCTGTGCCAGGTGGACATCAAGGATCTGTCCCAGAAGAACCTGCTGGTCAGGCACTTCACTTCCGGCGACGGCGCCGTCACGGCCTACGCGGTGGCCTTCGGCTATGACACCCCGGAGCAGGCCGTGGCGGCCCGCAAGATCCTGCGCGGCTGGTACACCGGCTGCGCGGCCCGGCTGCAGGCGGCCGGCAAGCCCGGGGCCAAGCAGACACAGGCCCACCCGATTCCGTTGGCCGGCAAGGCCGGGCAGGTGATCGATCCGGTGGACGGCGCGAGTTTCCGGCAGGTCTCTCATGGTGTGGAGGGCGGTGACACCGGCGTCTTCGAGGAGGCCACCATCATCCAGGCCGGCAACCGGCTGGAGTGGGTGGTCTACACCGTGCAGGGCACCGACGACAACAACTGGGACACCTCCGCGGGAGGCCCCGTGGGGGCCGTCTACCCGGGTATCGCGCACGCCCAGAGCTGGGCCGACAAGCTGCTGCCCTAGAAGGCCTCGCCAGGCTCGGCCATCGTGGTCGGCCTGCCGGCCGTCGTGGTTGCGGCCCTCCGGCCGGCACGATCGACATCATCCCCTACAACGCACGAGGCGCCAACCGGTCCCCCGGTCGGCGCCTCGTCGTGTTGACGAACTCAGCTCACTTGCCGTCGCCCTTGAACAGCGACTTGATCAGGTCGCGGTTCAGCTGGCTGATGCTCTCCAGCGGAATGCCCTTCGGGCAGACCTGGGCACACTCGCCGATGTTGGTGCAGCCGCCGAAGCCCTCCTCGTCGTGCTGCGCCACCATGCCCTTGACGCGGCTGTACCGCTCGGGCTGGCCCTGCGGAAGCATCGCAAGGTGGGTGATCTTCGCCGAGGTGAACAACATCGCGGAGCCATTGGGGCAGGCGGCGACGCAGGCGCCGCAGCCGATGCAGGTGGCATTGTCGAAGGCCTTGTCAGCCTCGCGCTTGGGCGCGGGGGTGGCATGGGCATCCGGAGCCGCACCGGTGTTCACCGAGATGTAGCCACCGGCCTGGATGATCCGGTCGAAGGCATTGCGGTCGACGACGAGGTCCTTGATGACCGGGAAGGCCCCGGCCTTCCAGGGCTCGATGTCGATCACGGCGCCGTCGGCGAAGGACCGCATGTGCAGCTGGCAGGTGGTGGTGTGCTGGCCGCCGTGCGCGATGCCGTTGATCACGACACCACACATGCCACAGATGCCCTCACGGCAGTCGTGGTCGAACGCGACCGGCTCCTCGCCCTTGACGGTGAGCTCCTCGTTGAGGAGGTCGAGCATCTCCAGGAAGGACATGTCCTCGGAGACGCCGTCCAGCGGGTAGGTGACCATCTGGCCCTTGGCGTTGGCATTCGCCTGACGCCAGATTCGGAGTGTGACCTTCACTTGTAGCTCCTCTGCTTGAGCTCGATCGCCTTGTAGACCAGGGGTTCCTTGCGCAGGATCGGCTTGCCGCCATCGCCGCCGAACTCCCAGGCCGCCACATAGGCGTACTGGTCGTCGTGGCGCAGCGCCTCGCCCTCTTCCGTCTGGCTCTCGCCACGGAAGTGTCCACCGCAGGATTCGCGACGGTGCAGGGCGTCGATGCACATCAGCTCACCGAGTTCCAGGAAGTCGGCCAGACGGCCGGCGCGCTCGAGGGTCTGGTTGAAGTCCTCGTTGACGCCGGTGACCTTCACGTCGCTCCAGAAGACCTTCTTCAGCTCGCGGATCTTGGCGATCGCAGTCTTGAGGCCCTCCTCACGACGATCCATGCCGCAGTACTCCCACATGATCAGACCCAGTTCCTTGTGGATGGAGTCGACCGTGCGGGAACCGTTGATGCTCAACAGGGTGTTGATGCGGTCGGTGGCTTCCTTGACCGCGGCCTGGACGGCCGGGTGGTCATTCTCGATGCGGCCGTGCTTGGTGGCATCGGCCAGGTAGTCGTTGATGGTGTTCGGCAGCACGAAGTAGCCGTCCGACAAGCCCTGCATCAGCGCCGAGGCACCGAGGCGGTTGGCGCCGTGGTCGGAGAAGTTGGCCTCGCCCGTGCAGTACAGACCGGTGATGGAGGTCATCAGGTCGTAGTCGACCCACACGCCACCCATGGTGTAGTGCACGGCCGGGTAGATCCGCATCGGAGTCTCGTAGGGATTCTCCGCGGTGATCTGCTTGTACATGTCGAACAGGTTGCCGTACTTGGCCTCGACGGTCTTCTGGCCCATGCGGTTGATGGCATCCGAGAAGTCCAAGTAGACGCCACGGCGAACCATCCGCTCCTGGCCGGTGTCCGGATCGATCTCCTTGACGGCCGGGCCGACGCCGCGGCCCTCGTCGCACATGTTCTTCGCCTGACGCGACGCGATGTCACGCGGAACCAGGTTGCCGAAGGCCGGGTAGATGCGCTCCAGGTAGTAGTCGCGCGCCTCCTCGGGAATCTGGCGGGGATCCTTGTCGCAGTCGGCCGCATTCTTGGGAACCCAGATGCGACCGTCATTGCGCAGCGACTCCGACATCAGGGTCAGCTTGGACTGCGACTCGCCGTGCACCGGGATGCAGGTCGGGTGGATCTGCGTGTAGCACGGGTTGGCGAAGTAGGCGCCCTTGCGGTGCGCCCGCCAGCCGGCGGTCACATTGCAGCCCATGGCATTGGTGGACAGGAAGAAGACGTTGCCGTAGCCGCCGGTGGCGAGCACAACCGCGTCGGCGGTCCAGGCCTCGATCTTGCCGGTCACCATGTCACGCGTGACGATGCCGCGGGCAATGCCCTCGTGCACGATCAGCTCGATCATCTCGTGCCGGGTGTGCATCTTCACCGTGCCGGCGGCCACCTGGCGCTCCAAGGCCTGGTAGGCACCGATCAGCAGCTGCTGCCCGGTCTGGCCGCGAGCGTAGAAGGTGCGCTGCACCTGCACGCCCCCGAAGGAGCGCGTGTCCAGCAGGCCGCCGTACTCACGAGCGAAGGGAACGCCCTGGGCGACGCACTGGTCGATGATGTTCTTGCTGACCTCGGCCAGGCGGTAGACATTGGTCTCGCGGGCGCGGTAGTCGCCGCCCTTCACGGTGTCGTAGAACAGCCGGTAGACCGAGTCGTTGTCATTGCGGTAGTTCTTCGCCGCGTTGATGCCGCCCTGGGCGGCAATCGAGTGCGCACGTCGCGGGCTGTCCTGGTAGCAGAAGTTCTCGACGTGGTAGCCGGCCTCGCCCAGCGTGGCGGCAGCGGCGCCGCCGGCCAGACCGGTACCCACGATGATGACCTTCAGCTTGCGGCGGTTGGCCGGGTTGACCAGCTTCGCCGTGAACTTGCGGGTCTCCCAGATCTTGTCGATCGGCAGGTCCTTGGGGGCCTTGGTGTCCTCGATCTCCTCACCGACGACCCAGTAGTCGGCCGCGTCCACCTCGACGGCGGCCCGAGCGGGCGCCGCGGTGGCTCCGTTGAACTGGTTCTCGCTCATCGTCCAATCACTCCAGTCAGAATCATCACCGGCGGAATCATGAAGCCGATGAACAGCAGGCCGGCAATGATCCCCGAGAGGGTCTTCAGCAGCTTGCGGGACCCGGCGCTGACATTGGCGCCGAGGGTGATGAAGGCGCTCGCGCAGCCGTGGTAGATGTGCGTGCACACCGCGATCATGAAGACCAGGTAGGCCAGCACGACCCACCACTGACCGAAGCCGGCCACGACGCGCCCGAAGGGCGGCAGCGACGAGGTGCCGCTCGGGTAGCCGGGAGTCAGGACCTCGGCGGTGTAGTGCAGCAGGTGCATGACCAGGCCGAGCACCAGGATGATGCCACTCCAGATCATGGTGCGAGCCGCGAAGGAGCTCTCCATGTTCTTCTTGTTGGCATACCGGGCGCCGCCGACATTCTTGCTCTTGCGGCCGGTCAGCTTGGCGGCCGACCACATGTGCAGCACGATGCAGGCCAGCAGGAAGAGCCGGAAGGCCCACAGGAACCACAGGGGGGGCACGATCGGGTACAGGAAGCGGCGCAGGTAGTGCGAGTACTCGTTGAACTCGGCGCCGTTGTCGGGAAGCAGCAACTTGGTGTTGCCGAACATGTGCATGAGCAAGAAGCCGATCAGACACAGACCGGTGACGGCCATGAGGGCCTTCATCGCAACTGTGGATCGGGCTGCTCTCTGATGGTTGGTAAGAGTTGTCGCCACAGGCTCACCCTAGACAATCCAGATGGAGAGTGGGACCCGGGGTGCCATATGTCGGCCGAAAATCTCGGATTTGTTACCAATCCCACGGTGACTTGGGCGAAGACCCGCAACTACCCCCATTTATGAAACCCTTTTGGGCCGTAATTCAAGCGTCTTGAGGCAGGAGATCGGGCCGACGACGACGGGTCAGTCCGACGGCCTGCTCCCGTCGCCAGGCGGCAATCCGGGCGTGGTGGCCGCTGAACAGGATCTCGGGAACCTCCAGCCCACGCCACACCGGAGGCTTGGTGTAGACGGGGTATTCCAGCAGATTGTCCTGCCCCTCGGAGTGGGATTCCTCGGTCAATGACTCCGGATTTCCAATCACCCCCGGAATGAGGCGGACAATGGCCTCGACCATTGCCAAGGTGGCCACCTCGCCACCATTGAGCACATAGTCCCCCAGGCTCAGCTCGCGCACCGGCATCCGGGTGGCGGCGTGTTCCATCACCCGCCGGTCGATGCCCTCGTAGCGCCCACAGGCGAAGACCAGGTGCGACGCCTCGCTCAGCTCATAGGCGATCGGCTGGCTGAAGGGCATCCCGGACGGGGTGGGCACCACCAGGGTCGGCGGCTCGGCGAGGCCCTCCAGCAGTGCGTCGAAGCACTCCCCCCAGGGCTCGGGCTTCATCACCATTCCGGCACCGCCTCCGTAGGGGGTGTCGTCGACGGTGTTGTGCCGGTCGTGGGTCCACTGCCGCAGGTCGTGCACGCCCACCTGCAACAGGCCCTTGTCGATGGCCTTGCCCACCAGCGAAAGCTGCAGCGGGGCAAAATAGTCGGGGAAGATCGAGACGACGTCGATCCGCATCACTGCGCCACCTCGGCACCCTCGTCGTCCAGCAACCCCGGCATGTCGGCCAGGTGCACGGTTCCGGCGGCGAGGTCGACGGTGGGCACCAGCTCGCTGACGAAGGGCACCAACCGCTCCCCCGCCTCGGTGTGGATCGCCAGTAGGTCCTGCGCCGGCAGGTGCACCACCTGACTGACCCGGCCGGCCTCGGTCCCGTCGGCGCGCAACGCCATCAGGCCGACGAGCTGGCGGTCGTAGTACTCGTCCTCGTCCTCGGGAAGCTCGGTGGGGTCGACGTCGACCACCAGGACGGTGCCGCGGGCTTCTTCGACGGCCGTGCGGTCATGCAGTTCGACGAAGTGCACCAACAGCCGACCGGAATGCCAGCGCGCCGATTCGACGGTCAGGGTGCGGCGGGTACCCTCCGCCCGCAGCACCTCGCCGGGGGCGAAGCGTCGCTCCGGCTCGTCGGTGCGCACGTCGATCGCCACGTCGCCCCGGATCCCGTGGGCACGGCCGATGCTGCCGACCACCACCTCAACCTGCTCTGCCATCTGTCTGCTTTCCTTGCTGGTGTAAGAAGCCGAACGCCCCGCACCGGATGGTGCGAGGCGCTCGGCGCTGTACTGCTGATGCTTGCTGCGGGCCGGGATTTCAGCGACGGAAGCCGCGGCTGCCGCCACGACGATCCACGTCGACGAAGTCCACCCGCACCTGCTCACGACCGGCCAGGGCAGCGATCACGGTGCGCAGCGCCGAGGCGGTGCGACCCTGACGGCCGATGACCTTGCCGATGTCGGTGGGGTTGACCCTGACCTCGAGCATCCGGCCGCGGCGCAGGTCCTTGTCCTTGACGACGACGTCGTCAGGATTCGTGACGATGCCGCGCACCAGGTGTTCGAGGGCGTCCGCGAGCATGCTCAGGCCTCTTCGGCGGGAGCCTCGTCGGCCTTGGCCTCGTCAGCCTTGGCCTCCTGGGCGGGAGCCTCCTCCTGGGCGGGAGCCTCCTCCTGGGCGGGAGCCTCCTCCTGGGCGGGAGCCTCGGTCTCGGCGGGAGCCTCGGTCTCGTCGGTGGCCTCGTCGGCCTTCGACTTCTTCTTGCTGATGGCCTCGGACTTCGGGGCATCATCAGCCTCGGCCAGCGCAGCGTTGAAGCGGGCCAGCTTGTCGGCCTTCTCCGGCTGCGGATCGACACCCGAGGGGCTCGTGTCGCCGGAGAACTGCTGCCAGTCACCGGTGCGCTTCAGGATCGCGACGACGGCCTCGGTGGGCTGGGCGCCCACGCCGAGCCAGTACTGCACGCGCTCGGAATCGACCTTGATGACCGACGGGTCATTCTTCGGGTGGTACTGGCCGATCTCCTCGATCGCCTTGCCGTCGCGCTTGGCGCGCGAGTCGATGACGACGATGCGGTAGTGCGGCGAGCGAATCTTGCCGAGACGCTTCAGACGAATCTTGGTTGCCACGTGTGTGGTTCTCCTGTTGGGAATGGCCCGGGAACTGCCCCGGTGCCAGGCGGGTGACCCGTCGGATGACATGTGGGGCATGCCTTCGTGGGGTCGGATGAATCCGCGTCGCCGGGGTTAGAGGGCGCCAACGACACAGACGCTCGACACATTCTGCCAGATCGGGGACGTCGGAGCCAGTCGGCAAAGTCGGGGACCGCCCTCGTCGCCCAGCCGACGCCTGCCCGTCCCACCGGGTTGTTCCCCGCTGCCTACTCCAGGCAACCGGCGCAGGTTGGGCGGCCGACCCGCTGGGACCCGGCCGCCGCCAAGGCACGCTTCCAGGCCGGGGTGGTGCGGCTGGTCAGGCTGTGATCAGGCCTGCTTGACGATCCGGCCGCGCAGCACCACCAGCACTGGATGGCGGGTGATCCCGAGGTTGACCCGGGGGTCTTCGGCGAAGACCACCAGGTCTGCCCGGGCGCCCTCTTCCAGACAGGGGCGGCCCAGCCAGTCGCGGGCCCTCCAGGAGGCCGCGCCGAGCGCGAACTCCGGGCCGCCGATCTCGCCCAGCAGCTCGATCTCCTGCCCCAGGATGCCGTGCGGCAGCACGCCCCCGGCGTCGGTGCCGGCGTAGATCGGCACCCCCGCCTCATGAGCCTTGCGCAGGGTGTCCAGCCGTCGGGCGTGCAGATCCCGCATGTGGGCGGCATAGATCGGGAACTTGGCCTCGCCACTGGCGGCGATCTCCGGGAAGGTCTCCAGGTTGACCATGGTGGGCACCAGCGCCACCTGGCGATCGGCCATCTGGTCGATCACGTCCTCGGTCATGCCGGTGCCGTGCTCGATGCCGTCGATCCCGGCCTCGACCAGTTCCGCGACGGATTCCTCACCGAAGCAGTGCGCAGTCACCCGGGCACCCACCTCGTGCGCCCGCTCGATCGCCTCGCGGGCCACCTCCACCGGCCACAACGGCGCCAGGTCACCCTTCTCCCGGTCGATCCAGTCGCCGACCAGCTTCACCCAGCCATCACCACCCCGGGCCTGCTTCTCGACGGTGTCCACCAGGTCTTCCGGCTCCACCTCGTCGGCATAGTTGCGGATGTAACGCTTGGGGCGGGCGATGTGCCGGCCGGCCCGGATCACCTCCGGCAGGTCCTCACGGTCGTCGATCCAGCGGGTGTCCGACGGGCTGCCGGCATCGCGCACCAGCAGGGTGCCGGCATCACGTTCGGTGATGGCCTGCTGTTCGGCCTGATCGGCGGGAATGGCGCCATTGGCGTCCAGCCCGATGTGGCAGTGGGCATCCACCAGCCCGGGCATGATCCAACAGTCGGTGGCCACGGTGATCGCATCCTCGACCCGCTCGAAGGTGACCACCCCGTCGTGCACCCACAGATCCGTCTTCTCCCCCGACGGCAGCAGCACGCCGCTCAGGTGCAACCGCACCTCGGGCCCGTCGGGCACCACCTGCTCCCCGATGTGGGTGTGGGTGTGCCCGTCGTGCGTGTGGGTGTGGATCGGGCTGGGCATGGACGCGTGTTCATGGTGGCCGCTCATGGCCTCATCCTGCACGACCGCGCCGCAATACAGAAGACCCCGCGCACCCTGCGGTACGCGGGACCTGCCCCTCAACAGGCTCGGGGACCGTGTTGCGTCCTGCTGGCCACCAGCCGCCCCATCCCAAGGCCCGTCCCACCCGCCTCGGCAATCAGCCGCGCGGGCCCATGTTCTGCTGGTTGAACATCTTCTGCATCTCGGGCGGCAGCTGGAAGTTCTCCATCGCGGCGGCCATCTCGGCCTCGGTGGGCTGCGCCCCGGCGCCGACGCCGAAGGCCGCACCCGCGTCGACGATGTCTCCGGCGGTGGGCTTGGCCTGGGCCGCCGCGGCGCGCTTGGCGGGGTTGCCGGAGACCTTCTGGCCCTTCTTGGCCTTCTTGCCCTGGCTCTTGGTCTGCTTTCGGCCGCCGCCCATGCCGGGCATGCCACCCTTGCCGCCCATCATCCCGGCCATCGACTGCATCATCTTGCGGGCCTCGACGAAGCGGTTGACCAGGTTGTTCACGTCGCTGACCTGCACGCCCGCGCCCTTGGCGATCCGGGCGCGCCGGGAGCCATTGAGGATGGAGACGTCGTCGCGTTCGGCGGGGGTCATCGAGTAGATGATCGCCTCGATCCGGTCGATCTCCTTCTCGTCGATGTTGGCGATCTGGTCCTTCATCTGACCCATGCCGGGCAGCATCCCGAAGATCTTGCTCATCGGGCCCATCTTGCGCAGCTGCTGCATCTGGGCCAGGAAGTCGCCCAGGCCGAATTCGTTGCCCTTGCCGGACATCAGCTTCTCGGCGGCCTTGCGGCTCTGCTCCTGGTCGAAGTGCTTCTCGGCCTGCTCGATCAGGGTGAGCATGTCGCCCATGTCCAGGATCCGGCTGGCCATCCGGTCTGGGTGGAAGACGTCGAAGTCCTTGAGGCCCTCGCCATTGGAGGCGAACATGATCGGCTTGCCGATCACCCGGGCGATGGACAGCGCCGCACCGCCACGGGCGTCGCCGTCGAGCTTGGTGAGCACGACGCCGTCGAAGCCGACGCCCTCCTCGAAGGCCAGCGCGGTGTTCACCGCGTCCTGGCCGATCATCGCGTCGACGACGAAGAGCGTCTCGTCGGGGGTGACGGCGGCCTTGATGTCGGCGGCCTGCTGCATCAGTTCCGCGTCGATGCCCAGGCGACCGGCGGTGTCGACGATCACCACGTCGTAGAGCTTGCGTTGGGCCTCCAGGATGGAGGCGCGGGCCACCGCGACCGGATCGCCAATGCCGTTGCCGGGCTCGGGGGCGAAGACATGCGCCCCGGCGCGCTGGCCGACGATCTGCAGCTGGTTGACGGCATTGGGTCGCTGCAGGTCGGCGGCGACCAGCAGCGGCGAATGGCCCTCGCCCTTCAGCCACATCGCCAGCTTACCGGCCAGGGTGGTCTTGCCGGCACCCTGCAGACCGGCCAGCATGATCACCGTCGGCGAGGTCTTGGCGTAGCGGATGGTGCGATCCTCGCCACCGAGGATGTTGACCAATTCCTCGTTGACGATCTTGATGATCTGCTGGGTGGGGTTGAGGGCGCCGGAGACCTCCTCGCTGCGGCAGCGGTCCTTGAGGTTGGCGACGAATTCCTTCACCACCGCGAGGTTCACGTCGGCCTCGAGCAGGGCGATCCGGATCTCGCGCGCGGTCGCGTCGATGTCGGCCTCGGTCAGCCTGCCCTTGCCGCGCAGCCCCTTGAAGGTGGTGGCAAGGCGGTCGGAAAGAGTGTCGAACACTGGTTGTCCTTCGCGTCAGCGGGTGCCGCGCCAACCCGTCGGGTGCGCAGCCATCGCACCAACAATACTTGCCGTGGCCTCAGGCATCATCTTCGCCGGAGCCGGCGGGCTCCAGATCCGACGTCGTACCCGGGGCCACCGGCCGCACGGGACGGCTGATCCAGGCCGCCGCGAGCAGCACCGGCAGCCCGACATGACCGGCCGCCACGTAGCGGAAATCGGTGACCGGGGCGGCCACCAGCAGGGTGCCCACCACCAGCAGGTAGGGGGCGAAGGGCAGCACCCAGGACAGCCGTCGCGAGAGCAGGGCCGACAGGGCGGCCAGTGCGCTCAGCCAGAAGACCAGCGGCATGCTGAAGGCCAGGTTCACCAGCGGATAGGCCATCACCCGGTTGATCGTCCGGTTGGTGACACCCCGCGCATCCTCCGCCCCCAGCAGGGGACCCAGCAGATCCTCCCCCTCGATGTGCACCGGCCCGGAACCCTTGGAATTGCCGGCATCGGCCCGGACCAGCAGCCGGCCGGGGTCCAAATATCCCCCGGACAGGCCATACCAGGCACAGGCATAGCTCAGCTTGTTGGCCGGCAGCACCGACTGCCACAGATGCAGGAATTCATCGGGATGGTGGTTGAGCCACTCCGGATTGAAATTGGGGTGGAACTTCACGCTGTCCACGATCGTGGGGCCGAAGGAGGAGCGCAGCTCGTGAACGGGCAACAGATTGGCCATCATCCCCTCCTGCTCGGGAGTGACCTCGCCGAAGACCATCGCCCACGAGACCTGCTGCAGCGGCAGGCCGACGGTTTCGGCATACTGCCCCGGCACCACGCCCGCGGCGCGGTAGCCCGGGCCCTGCACCATGAAGATGGTGGTCAACGCCAGGATCCCGGCCAGCGGAAGCCGCCACCAGCGCCAACCGTCGTGCAGCGGGGTGACCAGCCGGGGCAGCACCGTCAGCACCAGCAGCACCACCAGCACCAGGCTGACGTAGGGGCCGTTGTTGCGCGAGAACGCGATGGCCAGCAGCAGGTAGACCACGCCGACGAGCGGCCAGGGCCGCACCAACCAGGCCAGGCCCCGGTGCGCGGCCTCCACCAACAGCACCGTCAGCAGCGTGGTCCACAGCACGAACAGCGTGTCCTTCTGCATGGTGATCGACCACATCGCGATCTGCGGGGACAGCGCGAACAGCAGCAGGCCCAGGGCCGCGGGCCAGCGTCCCAGCCGGCGCCCCAGCCACACCACCACCACGGCCAGCCCCACGGCCAGCACGACGGCCTGGATCACCGAGAAGATGGCCACGCCGAGCGTCACTCCCCCACCCGCCCAGCGGGAGAAGTGCTGACACTGACGCACCCACAGGTTGAACAGCACCGGGTGGTGGTTGCCCAGGGGGTACTCGCCGGTCGAGAAACGCAGGGAGGTCCACGAATCCCGCACCAGGATGCCGGGGAAGTACATCAACAGGTAGGGGGTCCAGGCGAGCACCATCACCAGCGCGGCGCCCAGCCCGCCCAGCAGCTGCCGACGCATCACTCGGGCCCGGCAGCGCAACGCCCGGCGGGGCTCGGCCAGCAAGGTCAGTGCCAGCGTCGCCAGGCTTGACATCACCGCCAGGTCAACGAGCAGCTCCGGCAACCAGGACCACCCGATCCGTTCGAAGGGCGGATGCACCCCGGGAGTGAAGTGGGCCCCGACCAGCCGGGCCAACGCCATCACCACGGCGCACAGCACCGCCGTCGCCCGGGCCAGCCAGCCGCGTACCTGGGAAGCCAGCAGCGCGCCCAGGGCCAGCACCAGCCAGACCAGCAGCGGGTGCAGCGGGCCGATCACGTCGGAGACCACGCCCGGCCGGGGACGATTGAACAGGTAGTAGAGCAGCGCCACCGGGAGCGCCCCGAGCAGGGCGAAGGCCACCCGACGCAAGGGAAGTGAACTGAGCATCAGGTGGTCGCAATCAGCAGGACGCCCAGCAGGATCAGGCCCACCCCGGCCAGCTTGCGCCAGGTGAGGGACTCACCCAGGAAGACCCGGGCGATCAGCAGGGTCCAGACATAGGTGAGGGCGGTCAACGGCAGCACCACCGACAGCTCGAGGTGACGCAGGACCCAGATGTTGACCAGGGCCGCGGACAGGTAGCCCAGCCCACCGGCGTAGAAATGCCAGTCGGTCAGCAAGTGGGCCACACGCAGGTTGCCGGAGGCGAGTTTCAGCATCAGGCTGGCGACGGCACCCAGCACCGTCATGCCGATCACGGCGAAGCCCAGCAGCATCTCAGCCCTCCGTCCGGGTCTGGCCACGGGCCACCAGAGCGACGCCGACGATCACCGCGACCACGCCCAGCAGCCGCCCGGGTGAGACCTGCTCGTGCAGCCACCACGCGCCCAGCACCAGGCTGAGCGCATAGGACAGCCCCAGGATGGGTTGCAGCACGGACAATTCCCCGTAGCGGTAGGCCACCAGCATCAGCACCGCCCCCACGGCGTACAGCACGAACCCGACCCCGATCTGGGCCAGGTTGCCCGCGGCGCCCAGTTTCCACAGCAATTGCCCGATGCAGGCGAAGACCGACGAGGCGATCATCAGCAGCACCCCCAGCGCCTCGGTGTGAGCTGCCCCGGCGGGCGGTGCCTCGGGCCGTGTCGTGGGCTGCGTCACGACGCGATTCCGGGGGCCGGCGGCATCGCGCTGGGCGGGGGTACCGACCCGGAGGCGGGCACCGAGCTGGGCGGCGGGTCCGCCTCCCGCGGCTGCTCCAGCTGCGCGGTGGCCAACCGGGCCAGGTGCTCGTGGTAGTTGGTGATCACCTCATAGAGCTGGCGGTGCTTCTTCACCTCGACGTCCAGGATCACGCCGACGCTCCAGGACAGGGCGGAGCCGATCGCGAAGGCGGTGGAGACGATCAGCGTCGGGAAACGCGGCACGGTGTGGGTGTCCAGGTATTCCAGGAAGACGGGGAGGAACATGGTCAGCGCCGCGAGCCCGAGCAGCGCCGCGATGGCGCCGAAGAAGGCCAGGGGGCGGTAGTCCTTGAACAACCGGAAGATGGTGCGCAGCACCAAGAGGCCGTCGGAATAGGTGTTCAGCTTGGAGTCCGAGCCCTCCGGGCGGTCGCGGTAGTTGATCGGCACTTCCACCACGCGATAGTTCTTGTCCACGGCGTGGATGGACATCTCGGTCTCGATCTCGAAACCGCGGGAGAGCACCGGGAAACCCTTGACGAAGGAGCGGTTGAACGCCCGGTAGCCGGTCATGATGTCTCGGATGTTGGCCCGGAAGAGCCGGTTGATCAACCCTCGGACCATGCTGTTGCCCAGGCTGTGGAAGGGCCGTTTGTTCTCATCCGCATAGGTGGTGGACAACCGGTCCCCGATCACCATGTCCGCCTGGCCGGTGAGCACCAGCTCGACCATCCGCGGCGCGAATTCGCTGGGGTAGGTGTCGTCGCCGTCGATCATCACGTAGCAGTCCGCGTCGATGTCGCGGAACATGGCGTGGATCACATTGCCCTTGCCCTGCCGGTGCTCGTGCCGAAGGTGCACCTGGGGATCGGCTGCGGCCAGGGCGGCGACGATCTGCGGCGTCCGGTCCGTGGAGTTGTTGTCGTAGACATAGACGTCGGCACCCGGCAGCGCCGCTCGGTAGTCCCGGACCACCTTCTCCACCGTCACTTCCTCATTGAAACAAGGAATGAGCACAGCGGTTCGTGCCATTGCGGTCCCCTTCACGAGCATGACGAGCAGCGGCTCCCCGGGTGGGTGGACGCGCCGGCGTCGTTGTTCAACGCAAGAATGCTACTCGCTCGTCGGTCGCCCGCGGCCGCGCCTCGCGCGTCGCCACGCTCGCAACCGGGCCGACCAGATCCCGGCCCGGTTGCACAGCTGCGGTCACTCCGCCGTCGGATGCCGGTGCCAGTAACCGCCGGGGGCGAACAGAGCGTCGACCACCTGGTGCAGCAGCCCGAGCTCCTGCAGCGTGTCCAGGATGGTGTAACGGCTGCGGATGGTCTGGGCCTGGTAGTAGGTGAGTCGCAGCTTCTGCTGGTCGATCCCGATCATCGACGGGTGGTAGGGGGCCCCCACCTGCTTGAGCATCAGTGCGGCCTCGTCGGCGGTGACCAGCTGCGGAGTGATGCGCTCGATGATCGCCGACCAGTGGGCCTTGACCAGCTCGATCCGCTCGCGAATCTGGTCAGGGGCTACGTACTTGGCGCGGGACTGGCCCAGCGCCGCCTCCCGGATCGCCTCGATCGGCTGCAGCGCGGCCACCCGCTGGTCATTGGCCTGCGGATCCGGCCAGGCCGCCACCGCCGCATCGACGTCGAGCCCGGCGACGTCCAGCGTCAGCACCTGCTCGTACAGGGCGCAGACAGCGACGGTGCCCAGGCCCACCTTGTTTCCGTGGCTGAGCGGGGGTTCCCAGTCGAGCCCGTGGCCCTCCATCTCCCACTGGTGGCTGAAGTTGTGACCGGCGCCGGAGGCCGGTCGCGAGGACTGATGGGCCTGCATCGCCAGGCCGCTCATCAGCAGTCCCTCGGCCAGGGCGTCGATCGCCTCCGGCTCACCCGCGGCACAACCGGTCGGATTGGCCAGCGCGCCGCGCAGATTGCCCTGCACCAGACCCCAGACATAGTCGTCCACGGCCTCGATGCCCAGCTCGTCGGCCAGCAGCCAGTCGGCACCCCCGGGAACCTTCTCGATCAGGTCTCCGAAGCCGGTGGCAGTCAGCCGCTGCGGCGCGGTGCCCATGATGTCCAGATCCGCCACCAGCGCGGCCGGCGCCGGGCAGTTGCGGGTGATCTTGAAGCCGTCGCGGGTGATGGAGGCACCGAAGGCGGCGTAGCCGTCCATGCTGGCGGCGGTGCAGACATTGAGGTAGGGCCGGCCGAGTTCGCCGGAGGCCAGCTTGGTCACGTCATTCAGCGTGCCCGACGCAATGGAGACGGCGACGGCGTCGACGCCGCGCAGCACCTCCCGCAGGGTCTCGACGTTCTCGTAGCCGGCGTAGAGCGTGGGAGTACCGGGGAAGACGTACGGCTCCTCCAGCTCCGCCCCGACCCGGGTCAGGCTCTCCCGGACCTGCTTGCCGGCCACCGCCCAGGTGTTCTCGTCGGCGACCAGGATCGCCCGGGCGGCACCGAAACAGTCCCGGAAGACCTGACCGGTCTGGGCCACGACACCTCGCCCGGTGACGATGCTCTTGGTGTCGGTGGCCGTTTCCAGGGCCTGGCTGATCAACGCTGAAGTCATGGCTCCATCATGCCGCGATCCCCTCCGATTTCACAGAGGTGGTCGCGAATTTCACATCTTTGATGTGAACTGGGGCATGCGGGCGCGGGCGGCGGCTCACTCCCCCATCAGGCCGTTCACGAAGCCCTCGGCCTCAAAGGGCGCCAGGTCGTCGACGCCTTCGCCCAACCCGATCAGCTTCACCGGAACCCCCAGTTCGCGCTGCACCTGCACCACGATGCCGCCCTTGGCGGAGCCGTCCAGCTTGGTCAGCACCAGACCGGTGCAGTCCACCACCTCGCGGAAGATCCTGGCCTGGGTCAGGCCGTTCTGGCCGGTGGTGGCATCCAGCACCAGCAGCACCTCGGTGACCGGGGCGATCTTCTCGATCACTCGCTTCACCTTGCCCAGCTGGTCCATCAGGCCGGTCTTGGTGTGCAGCCGGCCGGCGGTGTCGATCAGCACCACGTCGACGCCGTCGGCGATGCCCTGCTCCACGGCGCGGTAGGCCACCGACGCGGGGTCGGCGCCCTCCTCACCACGCACGGTCTCGACGCCCACCCGGGAGCCCCAGGTGGTCAGCTGTTCGGCAGCGGCGGCCCGGAAGGTGTCGGCGGCACCCAGCAGCACGGTCTTGTTCTCGGCCACCAACACCCGGGCCAACTTCCCGCAGGTGGTGGTCTTGCCGGTGCCGTTGACGCCCACCACCATCACGACGGCGGGCTTGTTGTCGGCGCGGTTGAGGTTCAGCGAACGATCCATGGTCGGATCCACCAGCCTGACCAGTTCGCGTCGCAGGACGGTGGCTGCCCGCGCCGGGTCATTCACACCGTCGATCGCCAGTTCCTTGCGCAGGGTGCCCACCAGTTCGGTGGTGGGGCCAACGCCCAGATCAGAGCTGATCAGCGTCGCCTCGAAGTCATCCCAGGTGTCCTCGTCCAGCCGGTCGCGGGCCAGCAGATCCGCCAGGCCCCGAGCCAGGGCATTGTTGCTGCCGGCCAGCCGTCGACGCAGCCGGGCCAGGCGGGAACCGGCCGCCTCGGGGACCTCGACGCCGGTCTCGGGCTCCACCGGCTCCAGGTCGGTGCCCGTCGGGGGCGTGACCTCGGGAGTCCGCTCGGCCGGGGGCACGGCACGCCGGTTGCCCGTCCAGATGACGACGGTTGCAATGAGCAGGCAGGCGATGACGCCGCCGATGATCCACCAGAAGATTTGGTCCACGTCGGCATCCTAGCCAACCGTGGCGGGACGCCTCAGTGCTTGGGCGAGGCCACCAACTGCTGCGGCAGCAGGTCAACCAGCATCTGTGGAGCCTCACCCTCGCCGTTCATGTGCCTGGCGGTTTCCGCCAGCCCCTCGTGCAGCTTGGGCGCCCGTTCCCGCAGGGCCCCCTTCATGCCGACCACGACGACGGCCACGACGGCCAGGCTGACCAGGAGAATGAGGACCAGGGAGATGAGAAATGCGGTCACGCTACTGCTTTCCAGGGGATCCAACGGGGAGTGTGCCTCAATTCTGCCGCGTAACGGTAACCGGTCAGTCCGGGTCTCGCTGACCACTGGGTGAACACACAGCAAAGACTCAGCCGTTGGGTCAACCGACCCGGCGGATCATTCGTCGTGGTGCAGCCGCTGGCTGATCACCGTGGAGACGCCGTCGCCGCGCATGGTGACGCCGTAGAGCGCATCGGCGATCTCCATGGTGCGCTTCTGGTGGGTGATCACCAGCAGCTGGGAGTTCTCCCGCAGCTGCTCGTAGATACCCAGCAGCCGGCCCAGGTTGGCGTCGTCCAGCGCCGCCTCCACCTCGTCCAGGATGTAGAAGGGGCTGGGGCGGGCGATGAACAGGCTGACCAGGAAGGCCACCGCCACCAGGGAGCGTTCGCCGCCGGAGAGCAGCGAGAGCCGCTTGACCTTCTTGCCTGCCGGGCGTGCCTCCACGTCGACGCCGGTGGTGAGCCACTGGCCGGGTTCGGTGAGCACCAGCCGGCCCTCACCGCCGGGGAAGAGCCGCGGGAAGACCTCGTTGAAGGTGCGCTCGACGTCGGCATAGGCGGCGGCGAAGACCTCCTCCACCCGCTTGTCCACCTCGTCGACGATCTCCAGCAGGTCCTTGCGGGTCTGACGCAGGTCCTCCAGTTGCTCCGCCAGGAAGGCGTGCCGCTCCTGCATCGCGTCGAACTCCTCCAGGGCAAGGGGGTTCACCCGGCCCAGCACCTGCAGGTTGCGCTCGGCAGTACGCAGCCGCTTGGCCTGTTGCTCGCGCACGAAGGGGATCGGATCGGGGGTCTCGTCCTCTTCGGTCAGGGCGCTGCCGTCGGGGCGGGTGAGCACCGGCACGAACAGGTCGGGGCCATACTCCTCCATCAGGATCTTGGCCTCGATGCCCAGCTCGCTCATCGCGCGCTCGGCCAGCGACTCGATCCGCATCCGGACCTCGATCCGGGCCATCTCGTCGCGATGAGCCCCCTCCACCAGCTTCTCCAGCTCCTTGGCCAGATCCCGGGTCTCGCGACGGGCGACGCCCAGGGCGCCCTCTGCGGCAACCCGGGCGGCCTCGGCGTCATTGCGTTCCCTGGTGGCCAGCGCCCGACTGGCATCCACCTGCTGCAGCAGCCAACCGGCGGCGGTGTGCACCGCGGTGGCGGCCTCGGCCTCGCGGCGCAGCTGGGCGGCGCGGGCCGCCGCTTTCTCCCGGGCCTGTCGTTCGGCCAGGGCGGCACGGCGCAGCGAGTCGGCCCGGCCGGCCAGCGCCCGGACGCGTTCCTCGGCGGTGCGCAACGCCAGCCGGGCGTCCATCTCGTCGGTGCGGGCCCGGCGGGCCTCATCGGCGTGCCGGTCACGCTCACTGGAGTCGGGCTCGGCCAGATCACCTTCCGCAGAGGCGTTGGCCAGCCGGGCCTCCAGCTCGGCCAACTGGGCCTCGTCCTTGACCCTGGTGGACTGGGCGGCCGTGATCGACTGCTCCAGCCGATCGGCCTCGGCGCGGGCCGATCGCTCGGCCTGGGCCAGCACGCTCACCTGCCGGGCCAGGTCACCTTGCTGCTTCTCGGATTCCTTGACCGCCGCGCGGGCCGCTTGGCGTTCGGCATTGGCCTTCTCCAGCAGCAGGCTCTCGGCCTTGATCCGGCGCTCCAGATCGGCGATCACCGCCTCGGCATCGTCCAGGTCACTGCGGGCC
Organism: Luteococcus sp. H91; assembly: GCF_038433135.1. NCBI lineage: Bacteria > Bacillati > Actinomycetota > Actinomycetes > Propionibacteriales > Propionibacteriaceae > Luteococcus > Luteococcus sp. H91. Next base: position 53,709 of record NZ_JBCDMV010000004.1, read on the forward strand.
TTGTCCACCGCGGCCTGGATCTCCAGCAGCGACGAGCTGGAGGCCGAGCCGCCGGTGACCAACCAGGAGGAATAGACGTCACCGTCGCGGGTCACGGCCGCAAGATCCGGATTCTGGGCCACCAGCGCGACGGCCGCGGCGGCATCCTCGGCCAGCGCGACGTGGCCCAGTAGTCGTTCCAGGGCGGCTTGCAGCGGTTCGGCGACGCTGATCACCTCCAGCGCGCCGCGGTGGCCGTCGGGGATCTCGGAGACGCCGGAACGGCTGGCGCCCTCCAGCAGCAGCCCGGCCCGGCCAAGTTCGCCGGTCTTGAGGTGTTCGACGGCGGCGGTGGCGGCCTCCAGGGAGTTGAGCGCGATCGCCTCGGTGGCGCTGCCCAGCGCGGCGGCGACAGCGGTCTCCCAGCCGGCCTCGACGCTGATCAGCTCGGTCAGCTGGCCGAGCACCCCCTCGAGCTGGTCGCGGGCGGCCAGCAGCGCGGCCGGGGCATCGGTGCGGTCCAACCCCATCTCCAGGGCATCGATCCGAGCGGCCAGACCGGCCCGATCCTGCCGGGCCTGTTGTTCGCTGCGGCGCAGCTCCTGGATGGCGGAGCCCAACTCGGAGACCTTCTCGGTGGCGCGCTGCTGGGCGGCCACCAACTCGTCGCCGCCGCCCTGGTGCTCGTCGGCGCGTCGCTGTGCGGTGGCCAGCTCGGCAGCAGCCTGGTCGGCGCGAGCCAGTGCCTCATCACGTTGGGTGGCCAGCCGTTCGGCCTGTTCGCTGGCGGCACCCAGCCGGGACTTCAGCGAGTTCACCTGCCCGGTCAGCCGGGCCAGTCCCTCACGTCGGTCAGCGATGGCGCGCAGGGCCGCGGCGTGTGCCTGGTCGGCCTCGGCGTGGGCCTTCTCCGCCGCGGTGCGCCGCAGCTGGGCGTCGGCCAGTTTCGCGGCCAGAGCATCCACCTCGGCACGCAGTTCGTTCTCCTGGTCACGGGCGTCGGTGGCCTCGCGTTCCAGCTGTTCCGGATCCCGCCCGGGACGGCCCAGCTCGGGTTGGGCGTCGGCATGCCGCATCCGCTCGGCGGCGATCTGCTGGGTGGTGGTGACCCGTTCACGCAGCGCCGCCAGCCCGTACCAGGTGTCCTGCGCCCGGCTGAGCCGTGGCTGGGCCTCGGCCACCACCAGTTCGGCGGCCAACTCGTTCTCCCGGGCGGCCTCCAGCCGGGCCTCGGCCTTCTGCCGGGCCTCGTTGAGCGCCTTCTCGTCGGCCAGGTCGGTCTCCAAAGCCAGGGTGGCCTGGGTCAGGTCGTCGGCCAGCAGCCGCGCCTTGGCGTCGCGCAGTTCGGCCTGGATCAGGGCGGCCTTGCGAGCCACCTCGGCCTGGCGTCCCAGCGGCTTGAGCTGGCGCCGGATCTCCGCCACCAGGTCATTGACCCGGTCCAGGTTGCCCTGCATCGATTCCAGCTTGCGCAGCGCCTTCTCCTTGCGCTTGCGGTGCTTGAGGACGCCGGCCGCCTCCTCGATGAAGCCGCGACGGATCTCCGGGGTGGCCTGCAGGATGGTGTCCAGCTGCCCCTGCCCGACGATGACGTGCATCTCCCGGCCGATGCCGGAATCACTCAGCAGTTCCTGCACATCCAGCAGCCGGGCGTGCTGGCCGTTGATGGCGTACTCGCTGCCGCCATTGCGGAACATGGTGCGGCTGATGGTGACTTCCGTGTACTCGATCGGCAGGGCGCCGTCGGTGTTGTCGATGGTGAGCACCACCTCGGCCCGGCCCAGAGGAGATCGACCGGATGTGCCGGCAAAGATGACGTCCTCCATCTTGCCGCCGCGCAGGCTCTTGGCCCCCTGCTCGCCCATCACCCAGCTCAGGGCGTCCACCACATTGGACTTGCCCGAGCCGTTGGGCCCCACGACGCAGGTGATACCGGGCTCGAAGTTCAGCGTCGTCGCGGACGCGAAGGACTTGAAGCCACGCAGCGTGAGGCTCTTGAGGTACACCCGCTCACTCCGTCTCGGCAGCGTCGAACACCCGGTCAGCCTCCAGGACCTCGGGCGCGACGACGGGTGCCACGAGCGGGATCTCGTCCAGGTGTCCGGTACGCACGGCGCGGAAGGTCCACAGCTTGTTCACGATGAAGTTGATCGGCATGGTCAGGGCGATCTGGATCAACTGCGCGTAGTACACCTTCTTTCGCAGGCCGCTCGAATCGTCCATCCATCCGAAGAAGCGCTCCAGGTAGAAGGCGGACTCAGGCTTGAGCAGGGCGGTCTGGATCAGCATGCCCACCAACAGCGCCACGGCGCCGATGCCCATGAAGTTGCCGAGCCCCTTCCACCAGGCCGCGGCACCCTGCTTGCGCGCCTTGAAGGTGACACGGCGGTTGAGTTCATAGTTCCAGGTGTTGGCCACCATGAAGGCAATGACATTCATGACGTGGTACCAACGCACGTTGAAGGCTGTCAGGGGCAGGTCTAAAGCGACCCTCTGGTAGTGCGGCAGGACCCAGTTGAGCACCACCATCACGGCCAGATTGACCACGATGCCCGAGCCGCCAACCATGCCGAAGACAAAGAATTGACGCAGGTTGCGCTTGTTTCGCTGCGTGCGGGTCTCGGGAACTTGGCTCACAGTCAGCAGAGTCTACCGGCCGCCCGTGCCGCTCCCCCGGCGCCGCGCCCCGCGCCAATTCCATCCGTTCGGGCTAGCAGCCGAATGCCGTGGCCATGAGTTCACATTCGGCGGCCCGGATCCCATGCCCACGAGCAATCGTCCTCCAGTGCGCAACGGCCCCGCGCACCTCGCCAAGAATCCGGGCAGCGGCATCCCGGTCGAGCCCGAACTGCGGTGCACTGACCATCAGAGCCTCCAAACCGGGCTCGCGAGCAGCCTCGCCGAGGATCGTGGTGGCGTGCTGCCCCGGTTCGGGGTTGGGGTTGAGGTCGAAGGCCGGCGAGAGCCGCCAGCCGGTGGCGGTACGCAGCACGCCGTGATTGCGCAGGTGGTCGTCGGTGTTGTTGATCAGCAGTCCAAAGGCAATTCGACGCCAGAGTTGCGCCAGATCCGCCGATGCCGCTGCGCTGTTCAACGCCAGTTCCTCGGCGATCTCCAGGTAGTCTCGTTCGTCCCCATCGTCGGCGCCCAGTAGCGTCATCGCGCTGAGGTAGCCGACGCGTTTCCCCTTGCTGCGATCGAATCGACGCGACAGGAGAACCGAGCGCCCTTCGACGCGGGTGAGGCGATGCGCGGGCACGTCCACACCGGCTCGCTCCGCCAGATCCAGCGCGGTCGTCTCCCACGCCATCACATCCCAGCTGTCACCGGGATGCGGGAACTTGGCGATGTGCAGCACGTCTCCGTCGGCGACAGAAGCCTTCGGCCGGGCTCCCCCCAGGCTGGCAGTCCCCGCGTCCAGCAGCACCTTGATCTCGGCTGCATCATCCTCGTCGCCGGCAACCTTCTCGGCGGCTCGCAGCAGCCTGGGTAGGGCGATGGTCTTGGGCACGTCCACATGTGTAGCCAGGAATGGCCCGTCGGCCCGGCTGAAACGCAGCGCCCCCTGTCTGGTGGCGTCGCTGACCCCCAGGAGATAGTCGAGGTCCGTGATCCCCCGCGCACCCAGTTCTCCGGTGGCCCGCAGCCGTTTGCGGATCAAGTTGCGCCCCCAGCGGTCCGGGGCGGTGTCCGCGACGCAATGGGGCAGCCCGGCTGAGGGATGCGGGCCCGCGACGAGCGGGAATGCCGGTTCGATCGGGTAGGCACGCGGATCGACGAGGTATGCGGGGCTGTAGACGAAGGTGGTGGTCACCGTCCGCCCCAGCTGGACATACAAGGTCCCCGCCTCCACCGAGTGCCCGTCGAGGTCGACGTGGACCCGGGTCGCAGTGCTCATCGGCGGACCCGTTTGGGCAGCGCCTGGTCTGAACGGGCACGCCCCAGATCGGTCTCGAAGGGATCGAAGGCGGTCACGATCTGGTCCCGTATCCCCAGAGCTGCCGCAACATTCAGGACGGTGTCGAAGCCGACCTTGACGTCGCCATTCTCCAGCCGACTGAGCGTACTGCGAGAGATCGCGGCACGATCGGCGACCACAGCGGCGGGCAGGTTCAACAACTTGCGCCAGGTGGCGAGGTGGGCGCCAATGGACTGCCCCGCACGGATCGTGCCGAACGGTGTGGGTCGGGTTGCCATGCCACCACCATAAGACAACATCGCATGAATACGACATTTTTTGATATTAGATCTTTCTTGAGCGATCTACACTCCTAGCCCACCGAGGCACCGAGCTGGTTCCCAGCTTCCAGTTGTGGCAGGGCCAGCGGAAGCCCCTCAGCGCAGCCGCTGGCACTTGGGGCAGTAGAAGGAACGGCAAGTCTGCCCACACCAAAACAATTCGTATTACACTCAACCCATGGAGACCATCAACGGCGAGCCCGTCACCCCGGAGATGATCCAGGCCTGGGCCGATGAGGCCGAGCGTGGGTACGACATCGAGAAAGTGCGCAAGCGCGGCCGCAAGCCCAACGGTGACGGCCCCGCCCGCGTCGTCCCCGTCCGACTGGATGACACTCTGCTCGCCGCAATCGACGATCGCGCCGAGCGGGAGGGCACCAACCGCTCCTCCGTCATCCGCGAGATCCTCCGCGCCCACGTGGCATGAAGGTCAATCCCCTCGACGTTGAAGCACGGCATCAGCGAAGACGGCATTCTTCGCGCAGGGAGCATCGCGCTTACGAAAGCGAGCCCGACGACGCGATGCCCGCCAAGCAGTTCATCATGGGCTGGGATACCAACGGACGGCTTCTGGAGCTTGCCATCACACCTTCGACAGTGGGAACCAAGTGATCATCCATGCCATGAAGGCTCGAAAGTCCTTCCGCTCGCTTCTGGGCTGAACCAAGAAGCTGTCAGCGCAGCCGTTGGCACTTGGGGCAGCGGAAGGAACTGCGGTTCATGAAGCGCTCTCGCACGATCAGCTGCCCACACCTGGGACAGGGCAGGTCGGCCTGGCCGTAGGCATTCAGCGACCGGTCGAAGTAGCCGGATTCGCCGTTGACGTGCACATAGAGCGAGTCGAAGCTGGTGCCGCCCTGTTCCAGCGCCTCGCGCATCACCTGCTGCGCCGCCTCCAGCACCGCGCGCGCCTGGGTCTTGGTGAGCTTCTCGGTGGGCGTCTCAGGGTGCACCTTCGCCTGCCAGAGTGCCTCGTCGGCGTAGATGTTGCCGATGCCGCTGACCAGCTTCTGGTCCAGCAGCGCCCGCTTCACGGTGGTCCGTCGGGCGCGCATCCGCTCGGCGACGGCGGGCAGGTCGAAGGCGTCGTCAAAGGGGTCCAGCGCGATGTGCCCGATCTCCATCGGCAACATGGCGCCGCCAAAGCTGACCGACAGGCCACCGAACATCCGCTGGTCGACGAAGCGCAGCTCACGCTCCACGTCGCCCAGACCGGTCAGGGTGAAGACCACCCGGGTGTGTGGCAGCAGCACGTCGCCGGGACGGTTGATCCGGAACTGGCCGCTCATTCCCAGATGGGCCAGCAGCGCGTCCTCGTCCTGGAAGGGGAACCACAGGTACTTGCCGCGCCGACGTGGGATGTCGAAAATTCTGCCCAGCAGGCACTGCTCGAAGTCGGCCGCGCCCAGGGCGTGCCCCCGGACGGGCCGGGGGTGCAGCACCTGCACCCGGTCAATCCGGCTGCGAGCCAACATCGGCCCAAGGCCGGCACGAACGGTTTCGACCTCGGGCAACTCGGGCATGGCGTCGCTTTCTTGCGGCTGGGGTGAGTCAGGCTGGGTACGTCAGGAACGCGCGGGTGGTGACTGCTCTGCGGCGTCGTCCACGGGGACGACGTCCTCACGGGCCGCCGCCTCGGCAGCCTGCGCCGCCTGGATCGCCGCAAAGGCCTTGCCAGCGGCTTCCTGCTCGGCCTGCTTCTTGTTGCGGCCCTCACCGGTACCGTACTCGACGCCGTTCACCACGGCGCGCGCCGTGAAGTGCTTGTCGTGGTCCGGGCCGAAATCCTCGATCCGATAGCTCGGCATGGCATAGCCGGCATTGGCGCAGACCTCCTGCAGGGAGGTCTTCCAGTCCAGCCCGGCACCCAGGTGATCGGCCTCGTCCACCAGCGGATCAAACAGGTGGTGCACGAAGCGCTCCGCCATGCCCATCCCGCCGGTCAGGAAGATGGCGCCGATCAACGCCTCCGTCGTGTCGGCCAGGATCGACGTCTTGTCGTGCCCACCAGTGGTGATCTCGCCGCGGCCCAGCTTGACCAGCGGGCCGATCTCCAGCCCACGGGCCACCTCGGCCAGCGTCACCGCATTGACCACGGCGGCGCGCAGCTTGGCCAGCCGCCCCTCCGGATAGTCCGGGAAGGTGCCGTAGAGGTGTTCGGTGACGACGATCCCCAGCACCGCGTCGCCCAGGAATTCCAGGCGTTCGTTGGTGGGGATGCCGCCGTTCTCGTAGGCGAACGAGCGATGCGTCAGCGCAAGCTCGAAGAGCTGGGCGTCCAAGGGGACACCCAGCTCGTCAAGAAGCTGCTGGAAACGGCTCGGTTGAGCCGCCATGTCAGGCGTCGAGAACCTGGCGACGCGCGTTGCGGGGGCCGTACTGGCCGCACGCGGGGCACGCGGTGTGCTGCAGGTGGGCCTCACGGCACGCCGGGTTCACGCAGGTGACCAGGTTCACGGCAGTCGCCTTCCACTGCGCGCGACGGCTGCGGGTGTTGCTCCGGGACATCTTCCGCTTCGGGACTGCCACGATCTTCTCCTTGAGCTATCCGTCTTCCCCGGGTGGGGCGACGGGATCAGTTGTCTTCGTCGGTGCCGTGCACGTCCAGCTCGGAGAGCTTGCCCCAGCGGGGGTCGATCTCCTCACCGTGGCTGTGGTCCGGATCATCGTTCAGGACGAAGCCGCATTCCGGGCAGAGTCCCAAACAATCATCCCGACACAGGGGCGTGAAGGGCAGTTCCAGCACCACGGCGTCACGCAGCGCGGGGTCGAGGTCGATCATCTCGTCCTCGATCCGGCTGGCGTCCTCCTCCGCATCCTTCTCCGGGTAGAAGTACAGCTCCTGCAGGTCGTAGGTCTCCTCGGTGGAGAAGTCGACCAGGCAGCGTGCACATTCGCCCTTGAGGGTGGCGTCGGCGGTGCCGGTGACCAGAACGCCCTCCACCACGCTCTCGAGCCGAAGATCGAGGGTGATGTCGGAGCCCTGGGGCACTGCGATCATGTCGATGCCCAGATCCGCGGGCGCCTCGGCAACCCGATGGATCTCCTTCATCGTTCCAGCCCGACGCGCCAGCTCGTGGATCTCGAGGACGAGAGACGAGCGATGGTCGAGGTGGTGATGCGAGTTCATCACGAGTTCCCTTCAACGCACAGCAGACATGACAGCGTCATGACCGAGGGCCAACTCTATCCGAGATCATCGCCGGGACAAAAACGTGATGGGATGGGCCGGTGAATCGCTACCGTACCGTCGCCCGCGACGCGAGCGCCCGGATCGAGGTCAAGCGCTCGGTCTTCCTGTGTGACGTCGCCAGGATCACCGACGAGGCCGAGGCCCGCGCCGTGGTGGAACGGGCCCGGACGAGCCATCGCGATGCCCGCCACCACTGCTCCGCCTTCATCTGGACCCCGACCGCTTCCATGTCCCGCTCCTCCGACGACGGGGAGCCCTCCGGCACGGCCGGGGCTCCGATGTTGGAGGTGCTGCGCGGGGCCGGGCTGACCGAGGTGGTCGCCGTGGTGACCCGCTGGTTCGGCGGCACCCTGCTGGGTGCGGGCGGTCTGGTGCGGGCCTATTCCGACGCCGTCGCCGAGGGCCTGGCCGCCGCCGGGGTGCTGGAACGCGAGCTGGTGACCGAGGTGGAGGTCGGCCTGGACCACGCCCTGGCCGCCCGCGCCGAATCCGAGCTGCGGGCCAAGGGCTTTGCCGTGCTGGACGTGGACTACGCCCAGCGGGTGACGCTCCGGCTGGGGGTTCCCGAGGCCCGGTGGGAGCTGCTGGAGGCCAGCCTCGCCGAACTCACCCATGGCAGCGTCGCCCCCGAACGAGTGGGCGAACGCTGGGTGGATCTGGCCTGACGCTCGCCCCGATCACCGAGATCGTCCAGACCCCTACCCAAAATGGCAGCCAGGCGGACACAGAAATCAAATGGCACGTTCCAAACCGCATTTTGTTGCCAACTTGAGCAGGCCTGACGGGCAGAGGGCGCCCCATCAGCCCCGCTGGCGCTCGCCAACCTTGCGCTGAATGGCCTGGGCCACATTCGCGGTGACGAATTCGCTCACGTCGCCGCCGTAGCTGGCGATCTCCCGCATCATCGTCGACGAGATGGTGGCATAGGGCCCACCCGCCGGCAGGAAGACAGTCTCGATCCCGGAGACGTGGGTGTTGATGTGGGCCATCTGCAGCTCGTAGTCGAAGTCGCTGGCGAAACGCAGGCCCTTCACGATCACGCTACAGCCCTCGGTCTTGGCGTAGTCCACCAGCAGGCCCTCGATCAGCCCCACCTGTACCCCGGGGATGTGTGCGGTGGCCTCGCGCACCAGAGCCACCCGTTCGTCCTGGTCAAACATGTGGCTGGCCTTCTGCGAGTTCTTGCCCACCGCCACCAGGACCTCGTCGAAGACCTTGTGGGCGCGTTCGATCACGTCCAGGTGGCCCTTGGTGATCGGGTCGAAGGAGCCGGGGACGATCGCCTTGACGTGCCGGCCGCTGCTTTCACTGCTCATCGGGAGCCTCTCGCTGACAGAAGTGCAGGACGGTTTCACCGTAGCCGCGGCTCCAGTGTTCCGTGCCGTTCGGGAAGACCGGATCGCCGCTGCGGGCGCTGCGCTCCAGCACGATCAGCCCGTTGTGCACCAGCCGTGGCAGCGCCAACTCCAGTGTGTGGCCGATCTGCTCATTGGTGAAGGGGTAGGGCGGATCCAGCCAGATCACGTCGAAGAGCTGGCCCTCGCGGGGCAGGAAGGCGTCGACGCCTGCCCCCACCACCTCCACCGGCAGTTTGGTCTTGGCGGCATTGGCCTTGATCAGCCGGGCGGTGGGCTGGTCGTGCTCGACGAGTACCACCGGCCCCGCGCCCCGGCTGGCGGCCTCCAGCCCCACCCCGCCGGATCCGGCGTAGAGGTCGCAGAAGGCGATCCCCGCCAGTTGGCCGTCGGCGCCCGCGTCGGAGCCGCCATTCCAGGTGGCCAAGGTGCTGAACAGGGCCTCCCGAACCCGGTCGGTGGTGGGGCGGGTCTTCTCCCCCGGCGGGGTCTGCAGCCGCATGCCGCCGGCGCTGCCGGCAATGATCCTGCTCATGTCGCCCCACCCTAGCGGGGCCACCCGCGCCGCGGCGGGTGCCAGGCCCGCCCGGTCTGCGCCACAAACTGCATTCTGAATGCCACCCAGTGCCTCCAGGGCATCGGGTCCGAATCAGGATGTGGTTTGTGGCACAGACCGGCAGCGCCCCGGCAGGTCAGCGCAGGGCCTGCGCCTGCTGGTCCACCATTGCCTGCAGTTCCGGCGCCTGCACCGCGTCCAGCGCCTGCTGCAACGAGACGGCCGGAGTGAAGGTGGCGGCCGGAGGCTGGTCGGCCACGGTGCGGGGACCCAGCAGGTCCAGCCGGGTCTCCCGCACCAAGGTGCCGGCCGGGGTCTGTTTCACCGGTTCTCGGTGCACGAACCTGGCCGTGCGCCGCCACGACATGTCGGTCGTGGGCAGGATCTCGTCGACCGCGATGCCCCGACCCAGACCGGTGGTCACCTCCCGGCAGGCCAGCGTCCGCCAGCTCCTCTGGGCGCAGCTGGTGCCGGTTTCCCACTCGGGCTGGATCATCAGCGAGCCGGTGGTGCGCCCGGCGCCGGAGCCGACCTCAAAGGTCTGGAAGCTGTCCCCACGGCCACCGTCGAAGGACAGCCGGGCGGGTGCCAGGGCTCGTGCGACCGCCCGCTGCTGGGAGTTGCTGTCAACCGCAGGAGCATTGGGCTCCCCCAGAGTCACGGAATCCTGGGCCGCCAGGGTCTGGCTGAGCCCGTCGATCACGGGCTGGATCCGGTCATCCAGGATTGTGTGGTCCAGGGCGGTCAGTGCAGCCGTCGGCGTCCAGGGCAGGCTGGCGGGGGTGACCGGGCTGGCCGCTCCCGCGGCACGGTTCCACTGGGTGATGATGAGCAGATACCCGTTGAAGAGTTGCACCATGGTGACCATCTGTCGGCCGCCGCGGCCGTCGTCGGCTGCCCGGGAGGACAGCTTTCCGGCGTCGCCGGTAAGGCAGGCAACGTCATCGCCCGTGCCGCAGTCGATGTCCGGGCGGTAGGTCAGGCTGATCTCACCGCTGGTCAGGCCCTTGTCGGTGGCCCAGGTGAAATGACGTACCACGTGGATCGAGGTGTCCGCCCCACCCCCGGCGTCCTCGATCCGGGCGCCAGCGGGGACAACGGCCCGCAGGGCATCCAACGACACGTCGCCCAGCCGCCCCGGGTCGGTGGGCGTGGCGCTGGCCGGCGACTGGGCGGGTTGCGGCCGCAGGCTGGTGCTGGCGTAGAGCGTGGTACCGGCCATGGCCACCACTCCCGCCGCGACGGCCAGGGCGCGCAGTGTTGCGCGTCGCTGCAGGGCTCGCCCGCGCCGGATCCCCCCAGCGACCAAGGCGTCCAAGGTGTCGTCGTCCAACTCCGACGCCTCGGGCATCCGACCGAGGTCGCGCAGCTCTGCTGCCAGGTCAATGGTGTTCATCGCAGTACCTCCTGCTGGTCATCGGCGACGGGGCGAAGTTTGGTGAGGGCTCGGTGACAGGTGGTGCGGACCACGGCTCGGAGCGGCCCAACATGGCCGCCACCTCGCGCGCAGGCCGATCGTCCAGATAGCGGGCGACGACGGCCACCCGCTCCTCGTCGCCCAGCGCGGCCAGGGCGCGGTCCAATGCGACGCGCCGGGTGACGGCGTCGGCCGGGTCGGGCACCTGATGGTCATCCACCTGTGCGGTGACAACCTCGGTGTTGGAACGCCGCCGCCGGGACTCCAGGAAGAGATTGAAGAGCACCTTGTGGGCATAGCCCTCTGGATTGGACTGCTCGTCCAGCGTGGCCCGGGAGCGGTAGACCCGGGCCAGGCAGTCCTGCACCAGATCCTCCGCCAGCTGCCGGTCATGCAGCAACAGCCGAGCACGCCGGAACAGACCCGGGGTGATGTCCCGGGCGAACTGCTCGAAGTCCTGCTCGCCGTGCATGGCTCCCCTCCCCTTGTCGGAGCTTTGACTGCCCCATCACCCTGTCCTATGCGCCGACGAGCACTTTCGTGACAGCCCGGGTGCGGTGACCGCGTCGGGTAGGCAAGAATGTAGCCATGGCTGACATGGAGAACCCGATGACCGAAATCCAAGAAGACACCTGCTGGGGTTACCTCGCCAGCCAGGAGGTGGGTCGCCTGGCCACCGCCAAGGATGGCCAGCCCGAGATCTTCCCCGTGAACTACCACGTCGACGGGCAGTCGATCGTCTTCCGCACCGCGTCGGGATCCAAGCTGAAGGAGCTCACCGAGAACGCGCACGTCGCCTTCGAGGTGGACGGCTGGACGGTCGACGGCGGCTGGAGCATCCTGATCAAGGGTGACGCCGCGGAGATCACCGACGAGGACGAGCTGGCGATGGCCGACAAGATGCCGCTGCGCCCCTGGGTGCCCACCATCAAGCGACACTACGTCCGGGTCACCCCCAGCCAGCTGAGCGGCCGCTCCTTCTACTTCGGCCCCGAGCCCACCAACTGATCCCTGCAATCTCCCGCGACGGGGGTCCGCCTTCCTGGCGGACCTCCGTCGCGCATCGTGCATCGGGTGGACGCATCGCTGCGTCTTTGCACCGGCTGGCTAGGCTCGCCCCGTGAACCTGTCCGGAGCATGGTGGAATCCGATGGCCTGGGAGGCTCCCTTCCCGGTGGTGACCGCCGCGCTCTTCGTGATCGTCTGCCTGCGCGCCGGCGCCACCTATGCCCTGGGTCGTTTTGCCGCCAGCGGCGGACGACGCACCCGGGTGGGCGCCATCATGGAACGCCCCGGCTTCGTGCGCAGCGCCGAACGGATCCATCGGGTTGGCGCCCCGGTGGTCGCCATGTCCTTCCTGACCATCGGCGTGCAGACCATGGTCAACTTCTCCGCCGGCTTCCTGCGAATGCCCTTGTGGCGCTACCTGCCGTCGATGGCGATCGGCGCGGTGATGTGGGCGCTGGTCTACGCCTCGGTCGGCTTCGTCGGCCTCAAGGCACTGGCTCTGGCCTGGCGGCAGCACCCGCTGCTGGCGGTGCTCCTGCTGGCCGGTTTCGTGGGGGTGATGGCCGCGTTGATGTTCCGGCGCCCGGCCACCGAGACCGACCCGGCCCATCCTCGCTCGGTGCAGCAGTGATCAGGTCCCTAGGCTGAAGCCATGGCTACCGATGTGCTGATGATCGACGACGAGGAAGAGCTCGTCGACAGCACGCTGGAGTACCTGGCCGCCTTCGGCGTCACGGGCCACGGCGTGGGCAGTGCCGAGGAGGCGCTGGCCTGGCTCCGGAAGGACCGGGCCCGTCTGCTGCTGCTGGACGTGAACCTGCCCGGCGCCAGCGGCTTCGAGCTGTGCCGGACCCTGCGCGCCGACGGCCAGACGCCGATCATCTTCATCAGCGCCCGCAGCAGCGAGGACGACGAGATCATGGCGCTGATGCTCGGCGGCGACGACTACCTGCGAAAGCCCTACTCACTGGGGGTTCTGCTGGCCAAGGTCCGCCGCACCCTCGAACGTGACACCCCGGGCAGCGGAGGCTACGACGACGGGCACCTGCGCTTCGACGAGGCGGCGGACCGCTTCTTCGTCGACGACAACCCGCTGGAGCTGACCGCCATGGAGCACCGCTTGCTGCGGCACCTGGTCACCAATCCGGAACGGGTGCTGCCCAAGCAGGAACTCTTCGACAAGGTCTGGGGCGATGCGATCACCGGCGACGGGACCCTGAGCGTGCACATCCGTCGCCTGCGGACCAGGATCGAACCGGACCTGGACAACCCGCGCTACATCCAGACCCTGTGGGGACGCGGATACCTCTTCCGGGACCTGCGGCCGTGAGGCGCTGGCTTCCGCTGTTGCTGCTCTGGACGGCCTTGGCCGCTGCCGGCCTGGCCGTCCAACGAGTGGGGTCCGGCACGCTCCCTGCGGGGGACGTGGCCGCCGCCAATGACGTCGCGCAGGTGACGGCCGCCCACTGGCCCACCCCGGCCCCCTCCGACTACGCACCGGACGCCCCCGACTTCACGGTCCTGGCCGAGGACGGCCGCCTGGTGGTGGCGAAGGGCACACCGTTGGCCGACGAGCACGAGGCCGTGCGGGAGCACGCCACGGGCCTGGCGGTGCGCGCCGCCGACGGCACCCGGGTGGCCACCGTCCTGCTGCCCGACGCCCGCGGACCCGTCCTCGAGGACCGGGACCGACGGCTGCTGCGCTGGTGCTGGGGTGCCCTGCTCGTCGTGGGCCTGTCCGCCACGGCCTACCTGGTGTGGCTGGACCGTCGCATCCTGCGCCCCTTCCGGGAACTGCGTGACTTCGCGGACCGCGTCGCCCATGGCAACCTGGACGAGCCGCTGCGCGTGGACCGCGGCCAGGTCTTCGGCGCCTTCACCCAGAGCTTCGACGTGCTGCGCACCGAACTGGCCCGCTCGCGGGCCCGGGAACTGGCCCAACGCCAGGCCCACAAGCGCTTGGTGGGCCAGCTCAGCCACGACATCCGCACGCCGCTGGCGAGCATCAGCGCCAGCACCGAGGTGCTGCAGCTGAACGGCCCCGACCCGCGGCTGGACGTGATCGCTGCCAAGACTGCCCAGATCGACGCCCTGCTGGGCGACCTGACGCTGGCCAGCACCGACGAGCTGGACCAGATGCCGGTGCACCTGACCGCACTCGCCTCGACGGACCTGGTGCGGATGGTCACCGAGGCCCAGCCCTCCGGCTGGCCGGAACCAGGCGTCGTCGAGCGGGCGATGGTGGTGGCCGACCCGCAACGGCTGCAGCAGGTGGTGGACAATGTCGTCGCCAATGCGGCCAAGTACGGCGCTCCCCCGCTGCGGCTCGGCTCCCACCTGTCCGACGGGCTGTTGGAGGTGACCCTGACCGATGCCGGCCCCGGTGTCCCCGCCGACGAACTGGCCCTGCTGAGCCAACCGCACTACCGGGCCAGCAATGCGGCGGGCCGTCCCGGCCAGGGACTGGGGCTGTTCACCGCCGCGGTCCTGATGGAGGCGATGGGCGGCAGCCTGGACCTGGCCAATGGCGCCGAGGGCACCGGCTTCGTCGCCACGCTCACCCTCGCGCTGGCCGAGGGCCCGCATGATCCTCGTCGGGGAGCATTCAGGACCATTTAGGAATCTCGAAAGGACTCCCCGCAGCCGCTTGACTAGCGTCGATGCCATGACGCAGACAGCAGGGGAAGCCGTGATCAGTGCTCGACGGGTGTCCCGGACCTTCTCCCACGACGGCATCCAGCAACACGTGCTGACCAACCTGGACCTCGACGTGCAGCGCGGCGAGTTCATCGTCGTGATGGGACCCAGCGGTGCCGGCAAGTCCACCCTGATGCACGTGCTCAGCGGCATGGACTCCCCGTCGATGGGCTCGATCACCTTCGACGGCACCCAGGTCGACGGGATGTCCCCGGCCCGGCTCACCGCCTTCCGGCGCGGGCACTGCGGATTCGTCTTCCAGCAGATCCACCTGCTGGACGCCCTGAGCGTGCTGGACAATGTGCTGGCCGTCGCGCTGCTCACCCAGCCGCGTCGCCGGGCCGCCGCCCGGACCCGGGAACTGCTCGCCGAGGTCGGCATCCCCGCCGACGGGTGGGGCAAGTTCCCGACCATGCTGTCCGGGGGCGAGGCCCAACGGGTCGGCCTGGTGCGCGCCCTGGCCAACTCCCCCGCCGTGCTCTTCGCCGACGAACCCACCGGCCAGCTCAACTCCACCTCGTCGCAGTCCGTGCTGGACCTGATGGGACGGGTCAACCGGGACGGCCAGACCATCATGATGGTCACCCACGACCTGCGCTCCGCCCTGCGCGGGGACCGGGTGGTCTACCTGCGCGACGGCGCCATCCGCGGCGAGTGCGTGCTCGGCCGCTGGGACCCCGCCCGTGACCCCGAGGACCCGGACGGGCGACGACTGGCCCGGCTCACCGGTTTCCTCGACGAGATGGGCTGGTGACATGGACCCCCTCACCCTCCTGGTGCGCCGCAACCTGCGCCGCGGACGCCTCCCGTTGGCCGTGATCGCCCTGCTCAGCGCCATCGCCTGCGCCCTCGCAACCGTGGGGCTGATGTGCGCCCTGCGCTACCCGCAGATGTTCGACGAGTCGGTGGAGCGCCTCAATGCCCCCGACGTGCAGGCCATCACCGTCGCGGACCGTCGAGCCGCCGCGGAGAAGGCCCTTCGCGCCGACCCGAGGGTCGGGACGATCGAGTCCAGCGAGGTGATGGTGGAGTTCGCGAACCTGCCGTTGACCGACTTCTCCATGGACACCGTCATCGTCTACCTGGACCTGGATCGGCCCACCGCGCTGGGCCGCACCATCCTCGAGGAGCGGCGCGATGACCAGTACCCCAACCCCGTCTACCTGCCGCAGATCTTGCGTTCCGCGGGCGCTGCCGCCGTGGGAGACCGGATCACCCTGACCAGCGGGCAGGTCACCCGCTACTACACCGTGGCCGGCTTCTTCGAGAACCTGTCGCTCGGCACCACCACGATGGGCTCGATCGCCCTGGGCCTGCCGTCCGACGACTACCGTGCCCTGGCGGCCTCCCCCACCGCGCCGCAGAAGGACGTCCTGGTCCAGGCCACCGTCACGCCGGCCGACGAGGCCGCCGACGTGTCCGGCGCCCTCGGTGAGGCACTCCACCGGCCGGGAGACAACCTGATGTCCACCTGGATCGGCAACCTGCCGCTGCTGCGCGAGGCCGTCCTGCCCGGCCCGAGCACCTACGCCGCCAGCCTGGTGGCCTTCTCCGGCAATGTCGTGCTGGTGGTCATCATGATCATCTGGTTCTGGATCCGCTCCGCGATCGACCAGGACCTGGCCAGCCTCGGTGTGCTGTCGGCCTCCGGCGTCGGGCACCGCACCGTCCGCACCGCCCTGGTGCTGGCTCCCGTGGTCGCCGTCGGTGCCGGTGCCCTGCTGGGGCTCGCCGCCAGCGCGCTGCTGGCGCCGCGGGTGGCCGACTCGCTGGCCAGCCAGACCGGCCTGCACTGGCAGCCCGGGCTCGATCCGGTTGCCTGCGCGCTGGTGCTGGCTGTCGCGCTGGTGGTGACTGCCCTGCTCGGGATGATCGCGACACATCGCGTGCCCAGGCTGCGCCCCGTCGAGGCACTGTCCGGCGGCCAGGCGGCGCACAGTTTCCGTCGCTCCTGGTGGCCGCTGGCCACCAGCCGCGGCCCCCTGCCCCACCTGCTCGGGGTGAAGTCTGCCCTCGCCCACCCCGGCCCGTCACTGATGGTGAGCGTCACCATGGCGGTCGTGTGCCTGTCGGCGATCTTCTCCGCCACCCTGACCACCAATGTGCTGGACAACCGGCAGGCCTTCGCCCGCAACCTGATCGGCGAGGTCGGTGACATCACCAGCCAGCTGCGCCCCGGCGTGGACCGGGAAGCCGTCCGGGACGAGGTCTCCCGGCTGCCCGGCGTCGAGCGCGCCTACTACATGGACTACCTGCAGGGCAGTGTGGCGGGCCGGCAGAGCGCCTTCGTGGTGACCGACGACTTCGGGCAGCAGGCGCACAGCAGCGTGCACACCGGCCGCGAACCGCGCCATCCCAACGAGGTGGCGGTCGGCAGCCAGGTGCTGCAGGCCACCGGCCTGGCCGTCGGGCAGGAGATCACGCTGGACTTCGGCGCCCGCAGCGCGCGATACCTGGTGGTGGGCGAGCTGTCCACCATCCAGTACGGCGGCTTCCGGGTGGACCTGACCACCGACGGCTACCGTCGCCTGGTTCCGGGCCACCAGCTCACCGACCTGGAGGCCCTCGGCACACCGGAGGCGAACCTGGACACCCTCGCGCAGTCCATCCGCGAGCTCGACGGGAAGCCCTTCACCAGCGTGCAGAACCAACGCGAGTCCATCGACTCCCAGCTCGGCGTCTACATGCGGATGATCGGGCAGCTGGCCCACGGCGTGCTGGTGCTGAGCGTCGTGGTGACAGCCCTGGTACTGGCCCTGATGACCACCACGATGCTGCGTCGGCAGCGCTCCGGGCTCGGGGTGCTGTCCGCCATGGGTCATTCCCGACGCCAGCTGTTGGCCCAGGTGCTGGCCTCCCACCTGCCCCTGGTGCTGCTGGGATCGGCGCTCGGCACCGGTCTGGGGATCGTGCTGGTGCCCGAGCTGTTGACCAGTGCGCTGGCCTCCCTGGGCATCTCCCGCTTCGACGTGACCACCTCGGTGGGGCTGGTGTGCTCGCTCGTCGGCCTGCTGGTCCTGTGCGCGACGCTGATCACGCTCGTCGCGGCCTGGCCCGTCCTGCGCCGCCGCCCGGTGGAGTTGCTGGGCTGATCAGGCCCGCTGGATCCAGGTGGACACCTGCCGCACGTAGTCGCGGTACTGCTCCCGCGCGAGATGGACACCGGTGAGGAAGAGCTGCTCGTCCAGCGCGAGGTAGTCGTGCACGACGACATTGCGCAGGCCGACGCTGAGGGACAGCTGGCTTGCCAGTGGCTCGTCCAGCAGGCCGACGCGCGCGGCTGCAGCGAAGGACTCCTTGCCGTCGGCCGGCACCACGCTGCCGTGGCCTGCGGAGGTGACGACGTGCATGTTCACGTCGATGGCGAGATCCACGAGCTGCGTCACCACGCGCTCCAGCGCCAGGCGCAGGATCGGATCGGCATCGAGCCGCTGACGATCGACAGGGCCGATGTCGTCCAGGGCGTCAAGGAGCTTGGCCATCTGGGTGAGCTTCTGCAGCACCACCTGGGGAGACAGGGATCGCGGACTCATCCGAGCAGCACCTCCAGCTGGAGGTCCCGCATCTTCTGCGTGTCCCGGTAGATCCCGAAGGCCGCCATCTGGGCGCGCGCGAACCGACCGGGTTCGCTCTCGTACAGCAGTTCTCCCGGCCCCAGCGCGGCATAGCGGGCGACTGGCCCGGCCTGGTCGAGCGGCATCAGGTCGAGCCCGATGCCATAGCGCTGCTCCAGCGCGTCGAGGACGCGCATCCGGTCGAGGCGCGAGCCATCGGCCGCGGCACAGGCCAAGTCGAGGTCCCCGGCGGATTCCGGACGCGCCAGGACGCTGCCGAAGACCACCAGGAGCCCGATGCCCAGCCGTTCGCACAGCCCTGCCAGCGCACCGGATTCGGCGTCGGCTCGCAGGTGGGCGAGCTGCTCGGAGGGCGTGGTCACGTATCCCATGCTAGTCAGGACCTCTCCAGCCAGTCCCCCGCGGCGAGCAGCTCGGTCTGGGTCACCATGTCCGCCAGATAGGGATTCACCCGGTCCGGGTCCTCGGCGACGAGCCGTTCGGCCAGCCCGCGGCAATGGGCGATCAGCTCGGCGTGCTCGATCACCTTCAACAGGCGCAGGTTGCTGCGCCCGCCCGACTGGGTGGCGCCCAGCACATTGCCTTCGCGGCGTTGGGCCAGATCCAGTTCGGCCAGCTGGAAGCCGTCCCGGGTCTTCTCCACTGCCCGCAGCCGCTCCAGCGACGACGAGTCCGGCGGCACGCTGGTCATCAGCAGGCACAACCCGGCATGGCCACCACGGCCGATCCGGCCACGCAACTGGTGCAGCTGGCTGACGCCGAAACGGTCGGAGTCCATCACCACCATCACGGTGGCATTGGGCACATCCACGCCCACCTCGATCACCGTCGTCGCCACCAGCACGTCCACCTCCCCGCGGGCAAAACGTGCCATCGCCGCATCCTTCTGTTCCGGGCTGAGCCGCCCGTGCAGCATCTCCAGCCGCAGTCCGTGCAGCGGGCCGGTGCGCAGTTCGTCGAAGACGTCGTTGACGGTGGCCGACGGCGTGGCCCCGGCCTCCAGCTCCTCCTTGTCCGCCGGATCGATCCGGGGGCACACGACGAAGGCCTGCCGCCCCTGCGCCACCTCCTCCCGGATCCGCTGCCAGGCCCGATCCACCCAACCGGGGTGCTGCAACGAGTTCACCAGCGAGGTCTGCACCTCCTGCCGCCCGGCGGGCACCTCGGTCAGCGTCGAGACCACCAGGTCACCGAAGACGGTCATCGCCACCGAGCGGGGAATCGGGGTGGCGGTCATCACCAGTACGTGCGGGCGTAGCTCTGCCTTCTCGTTCAGCACCGCACGCTGCTCGACGCCGAAGCGGTGCTGCTCGTCCACCACCACCAGCCCCAGATCGGCAAAACTGACCTTGTCCCCCAGCAGGGCATGGGTGCCGATGATGATCCCGGCCTCGCCGGAGGCGATCTTGAGCATGGCATTGCGCCGGGCCACCGCCGCCATGGATCCGGTGAGCAGCGCCACCTCGGTGGCATTCTCCGGGGCACCCAGGGTCCGGCCGGCGGCCAGCTCCCCCAACTGTTCCCGGATGGAGTCGAAGTGCTGCCCGGCCAGCACTTCCGTCGGCGCCAGCAGCACCGCCTGCTTGCCCGAGTCGACGGCCCGCAGCATCGCCCGCAGCGCGACCAGCGTCTTGCCCGAACCCACCTCGCCCTGCAGCAGCCGCTGCATCGGGGAGGTCCCGGCGATGTCGGTGAAGATCTCCTCCCCCACGCTGCGCTGCCCATCGGTCAGGGTGAAGGGCAGCTGTTCGTCGAAGAGGTCCAGCAGCCCGCCCTCGACGCCGGGCAGCGGCGCGGCCCGGAAGTGCGCATTGTCGTGCCGGCGGTAGGCCATGGTGAGTTGCATCTGCAGCGCCTCGTCGAAGAGCAGCCGATCGGCGGCGGCCTCGGCATGTTCCCGGGTGACCGGCTGGTGGGCCTGCACCAGGGCCTCGTCCAGCGTCATCAGCCCCTCCTCGGTGACCAGCCATTCCGGCAGCGGCTCGGCCAGGGTCCCCAGCTGGGTCTGCACCAGCTGCACGGTCTCACCGATCTCCCAGGTGGGCATCTGGCTGGTGGCGGGGTAGATCCCCACCAACCCGGAGCGGGTGACCTGCTGCACCATCGTCTCCTTGTCCTTCTTGCCCACAACCTTCCCGGAGGCGTCGAAGACCACATAGTTGGGATGGGTCAGCTGCGGGCGATCCATGAAGGAGCCCACCTTGCCGACGAAGATCCCCCGCGCCCCCTTGACCAGGTGACTCTCCCAGTACTTGATCAGGTGGGGCTTGCCGAAGAAGGTGCAGGCCAGAGTGCCCTGCCCGTCGGTGAGGGTGACCTCCAGCCGTTGACGCGGCGGCGCCCCGCCCACCCGGACGCCGGCCACGGTGGCCAGCACCGCGGCCTCCTCGCCGACGACGAGCTCGGCCAGGGAACTGTTCTCGGTGCCGGAGAGATAGCGTCGCGGCAGGTGACGCAGCAGATCCCCGACGGTGTTCAGGCGCAGCTTGCTGGCCAGGATCTTCGCCGACTTGTCCCCGACCACCTGCTTCAGGGGGCGGTTCAGCTCGGCAAAGGTCTCGGTTCGCCACTGGGGTTGCCACGCATTGCTCACTGCCACGCTCGCGAGCCTACTAGTGGGCTCTGACACTTCCTCGGGCGTCGGGTCAGGTGACTCGTGCCCCCCCCAGGGAGCAGTCTGACCCCAGCCGGGATGCTGCGACCCCGGCGGGCGGGGGTCCGAGTGCCCCGGAAGGGGTCACAGTGCGCCCTGGGCGTCGTAGTGGGACGTGGTCGAACGCAAGAAGGCCACCGCCCACAAGGGACGATGGCCTGCAAGTGTCCGGCCGGGGCCGGAGGGGGTCAGCGGGTGACCTTGCCGGCCTTCAGGCAGGAGGTGCACACGTTGACGCGCTTCGGGGTGCCGTTGATCAGGGCACGAACACGCTGGATGTTCGGGTTCCAACGACGGTTGGTCTTCTTCTTCGACCACGGCACGTTGTGGCCGAAGCCCGGGCGCTTGGCGCAGACATCGCACACGGCAGCCATTGGAGTACTCCTCGAATAGATGGATCAGGTGTGGGGACGAGTCCCCGGTCGGTCAGCCCAGAATGGGCAACCCGAGAATGATAGCCCGCCGGGGCCGTCGTGGCCAAACCGCGAGGCGGGAAACCCCTTCCCCACCCCTCGACAAGCTCGGGGACCGGGGTTGCGCTGATGCTCGAGGGCCGTTGCCCACGACCCCGCCGGCGCAACCACGATGGCCGAGCCTGTCGAGGCCTCCGAATCTAGGTGGCGACCACCACGGGCACGATCATTGGGCGTCGACGATAGGTGTTGGAGACCCAGCGGCCAATGGTGCGTCGGATCACCTGCTGCAAGCGGTGGGTGTCGTCCACCCCGTCCTCGAGCGCCTTGGTGAGCTCGGCGGCGATCTGCTCCCGGATCTGGGCGAAGGCCTCGTCATTCTCGCTGAAGCCCCGGGCGTGGATGTCGGGCCCGCTGACCAGGCTCTGCGTGTGCAGGTTGACGGCGGCGACGACGGAGATGAAGCCCTCCTCCCCCAGGATCTTGCGGTCGGTGAGCTCGCTGGTGGTGATGTCGCCCACCGTGGAGCCGTCGACGAAGATGTAGCCGGCGTCGATCTGGCCCACCACGCTGGCCTGGCCGTCGGCCAGGTCCACCACCGCGCCATCCTCCACCACCAGGCAGTTCTCGGCGGGTACGCCGGTGGCCTCGGCCAGCTTGGCGTTGGCAATCAGATGCCGGATCTCGCCGTGGATCGGCATCACATTGCGCGGCCGGATCACGTTGTAGCAGTAGAGCAGTTCGCCGGCCGACGCGTGGCCGGAGACGTGCACCAGCGCATTGCCCTTGTGCACCACCGTGGCACCCAGTCGGGACAGGCCGTTGATGACGCGGTGGACGGCATTCTCATTGCCCGGGATCAGACTGGAGGCCAGCAGCACCGTGTCGTGCTCCCCCACCTCGATCACCGGGTGCTCCCGGTTGGCGATCCGGCTCAACGCGCTGAGCGGCTCACCCTGTGATCCGGTGGAGATGACCACCACCTGGTCATCGCGGTAGTCGTCGATGTCCTTGAGCTCGATCAGGGTGTCACCCGGCACCTTCAGGAAGCCCAGATCCCTTGCAACGCTCATGTTGCGCACCATCGAGCGGCCGACGTAGAGCACCTTGCGCTGGTGCTTGACGGCCAGGTTGAGCACCTGCTGCACGCGGTGGACGTGGGAGGCGAAGCAGGCGACGATCAACTTGTTCTCGGCGCGCTCGAAGACCCGCTCCAGCGCGGGCACGATGTCCTTCTCCGGGGTGGTGAAGCCGGGCACCTCGGCATTGGTGGAGTCGGCCATGAACAGGTCGACGCCCTCCTCTCCCAGCCGGGCGAAGCCGCGCAGGTCGGTGATCCGGCCATCCAGCGGCAACTGGTCCATCTTGAAGTCGCCGGTGGCCAGCACCGTGCCGCCAGCAGTGCGGATGCAGACCGCCAGCGCGTCGGGGATGGAGTGGTTGACCGCCAGGAATTCCAGGTCGAAGTGCTCGCTGACCTTGGCGCGATCCCCCTCCGCCACCTCCTGCAGGTCGGTATTGCGGATCCGGTGTTCGCGCAGCTTGCCCTCCACCAGGGCAAGGGTCAGCTTTGAACCCCAGATCGGGATGTCGCTGCGGCGGCGCAGCAGGTAGGGCACGGCGCCAATGTGGTCCTCGTGGCCGTGGGTGAGCACCATGCCGATGATGTCGTCCAGCCGGTCGGTGAGATGGTCCAGGCCCGGCAGGATCAGGTCGACGCCGGGATGGTCGTCCTCGGGGAAGAGCACCCCACAATCCACCAGCAGGATCTCGCCGTCGATCTCGAAGCAGGTCATGTTGCGCCCCACGTCGCCCAGACCGCCCAACGGGATGATCCGCAGGGTCCCGGGGGCCAGGCTGGGGGGCGTCATCAGCTGCGCTGTCACACCGCCACCCTAGTCGTCGCTGCCGACAGAACCCGGAGCGGAGACAGAAAAGGGTTTGAGCCGCCCGCCGGGGGATCGGGCAACCCAAACCTGAGCCCATTGTCACACACCACGACGCAAGTTGGATAGTCACATCGGCGGGCGCTTTTTCACTTCACCAAGGGAATGCCACCTAGGATGTCGGCATGGCCGACCCCACACCGCCCACCGCCCCCAGCGTCCGACTCGCCATGCCGGCCGAGGCCCTGCAGATCGCCGAGATCCAGCGTCGCGTCTGGGCAGCCGACGAGATGGAGCGGCGCGCCCTGGACGAGATCGACGCCGACCAGATGGCCGAGGTCTGGCACCAGGCGATCACCCGCCCGCCGCTGGCGCACTTCCGGGTGCTGGTGGCCACCCAGGCCTATGGCCAGGCCGAGCCGGGCAGCGAACAGGGCAGCACCCGGCAGCGCACCAAGGTGTGCGGCTTCGTCGCGATCGGCCCCAGCGATGATCCCGACGCCGATCCGACCGACTCCCTGGTCGCGGAATTCTGTGTGGATCCGCTGTTGACCGGCCAGGGTCACGAGGACCGGCTGATGCACGCCGCAGTGAACACCATGCAGGCCGACGGCTACCAGCGCGCCACCTGGTGGCTGCGCAGCACCGACGACGAGCTGCGCCAGTGGCTGACCGAGGTCGGTTGGGCCCCGGACGGTGCGCACCGCGAGGTGGGCACCCCCGACGGCGTGCTCCGGGTGAAGCAGATCCGGCTGCACACCGACATCTCCGTCGACTGAGCACGAGCGCGTCTCACCGCAGTCTGGCCACCGAGAGGTCGGTTCCGCTCACCCCGAGCCGGACCCCGGCCTCGTCGACGGTCAACGAGCTGACCTTCAGCCCGACGTGGTTGGGCAGGGCCACCAGGTCGGAGACCTGCCCCGCGTAGGCGACGGCCTGCTGGTCGGAGACCGTCTGTCCGTCGACGCTGGCCGACGGGTCACCGATCACCAGTCGCCCGGCAACCACCTCGGGGCGGCCGGTGACGGTGACGTCGCCATGGGCCCCGGGCAGGGTGGAGGAGCGGATGGTGATCCGCCCCTGCCCCGCCGATGAGACCCGCGCCCCAAAGATCCGGGAGGCCTGGGCATGGCTCAACCGGGCGCTGGCCACCAGGCTGGAGACGCGCGCCGTCCCGGGATCGAAGACGCCGGAGACATCGTCACCGCGCACCACCAGCTCGTCGATGGTGGTGGGTTTTCCCGCCAGCTCCACCCGGGCCTGCGGCAGGCTCAGCTCGACGCCGTCCAGCCGCTGCGTCGCCAGCACCAGCAGGAAGGGCCAGCCGTGAACACGGACCTGTGGCTTGGCGCCCAGATGGGGCTGCAGCCGGGACGCCGCCTGATCCTGTACGACGAACCTGGCCAGGGCATCCACCCCGGCCAGGCAGGCGCCGAGCACCAGCAGCGTGACCAACAGGCGTCGCAGGGCCCGGATCACTCCAGGCCCAGCAGCGCCTCGATGCCCATCGTCAGGCCGGGATGCTCCTCGACGGCCTGCACGGCCATCATCACGCCGGGCATGTAGGAGGCGCGGTTCATGGAGTCGTGCCGCAGGGTGAGGGTCTCGCCGTCCTGGCCGAAGAGCACCTCCTGGTGGGCGATCAGGCCCTGCAGCCGCACGGCGTGCACGTGGATGCCGTCCACCGTCGCGCCGCGGGCACCGTCTGGATCGATCTCGGTGGCATCCGGCACCTCGCCCAGCCCGGCGGCGGCCCGCCCCTCGGCGATCATCTGCGCCGTGGTGGCGGCGGTGCCGGAGGGGGCGTCGGCCTTCTGCGGGTGGTGCAGCTCGATGATCTCCACGCTCGGGTAGTACTCGGCCGCCTTCTTCGCGAAGTGCATGAGCAGCACGGCGCCGATCGAGAAGTTGGAGGCGATGGTGATGCCCACCCCCGGCTTGTCGGCGAGCCACCCGCGCAGCGTCTCCAGTCGCTCGGGGGTGAAGCCGGTGGTGCCCACCACGGCGTGCTTGTCGTGGTCGATGCACCACTTGAGGTTGTCCATCACGGCATCGGGGTGGGTGAAGTCCACCACCACGTCCGCCTTCTCCGCCTCGACGTGCGGATCACCGACATCGACCGCGGCAACCAGCTCAAGACCGGGCGTCAGTTGCACCGCGCGGCACACCTCGCCGCCCATTCGCCCATTGGCTCCAAACACTGCGACTCGCGTCACGTCCACTCCCTGTCGTCAATGAGCCGGTGGTTCCAGCCCGGTGCACCGTCATTGTGGCAAACCCAGATGAACATTGGGCACTATCCTCGTGGCGTGGCCCCCCTCTTCGAAGCGCGCGACGACGTCAGTCAGCCGACCCTGTCGAATCTGCAGATCCAGGGGGCCCGCGCCATCTGGGTGGACCAGCGCACCATCGTGGTGCCGCGCAGCATGGACGACGCCTCCCGGGGCCGGCGCACCTGGCGCGGGCAGGACGTCTCCCAGTGGGTGCTGCTCTGGTCCTCCTCCGCGCAGATCCGCCTGCACGATGGCCACCTGCACGCGCCCGATCTGGTCACCATCGAGCTTCCGATGCGCGACGAAGGGCTCGACGAGAGCCAACAGGAGCTGCACCCCGACCTTGCCACCGGCCACACCGTGCTGCGGGTGCCGGTGCCCTGGCGCCGCAGCGTGCCCGAGATGCTCACCGGTCAACTGCTGGTGGCCCGTCGCTCCCAGGGAACGCTGGCCGACCTGACCGGCCTGCAGATCGGCCCGGTGCTGGACGCGGTGCACGGCCGCAATGCCCAGACCGAACAGCTCGGCCCGGTTTTCGAGGACGAGCGGATCACGCTGCGGGTGTGGGCGCCCACCGCCCAGCGCGTCACGCTGCTGAGCTGGCCGCCCGACGCGGGCGAGGCGCCCCCGCTGGAGACCGCCCGGCGACGCACCATGCTGCGCAATGCCAATGGCACGTGGAAGGCCCGGCTGGGGCGGGAGATGACCGGGGGTCGCTACCTGTACGAGGTTCAGGTCTACTCCCCCAGCACACGTCGGCTGGAGACCAATGTGGTTACCGATCCCTATTCCACCGGCCTGACCGTCGA
The DNA here is from genome assembly GCF_038433135.1 of Luteococcus sp. H91. Lineage (NCBI taxonomy): Bacteria > Bacillati > Actinomycetota > Actinomycetes > Propionibacteriales > Propionibacteriaceae > Luteococcus > Luteococcus sp. H91. Next base: position 79,762 of record NZ_JBCDMV010000004.1, read on the forward strand.
CTCGCAGCGTTCGGTGCTGGTGGACCTGGCCGATCCGCAGTGGCTGCCCGAGGGCTGGAGCAGCTCCTTCGGGCCCCGGCTGGTGACCCTGGTGGATGCCGCCGTCTACGAGTTGCACGTGCGGGACTTCTCCATGAGTGACCAGCTGGTGCCGCAGCCGCTGCGCGGCAGCTACCTGGCCTTCGGCGTCGATGGCCACGGGGCGCAGCACCTGCGACGGCTGGCCCGGGCCGGGCTGAACACCGTGCACCTGCTGCCCTGCTTCGACGTGACCAGCATTCCGGAGAAGCACCCGCAGCCCCAGCCGTCGCGGGCCGAGCTGGCCAGCTACCCGCCGGACAGCCACGAACAGCAGCGACTGGTGGCCCGGGGGGCCGCCCACGACGCCTTCAACTGGGGCTATGACCCCTTCCACTGGGGTGTCCCGGAGGGCTCGTACACCTCCACCCCCCAGGCCGCCGACGGGGTGCACCGGGTCTTCGAGTTCCGCCAGATGGTCCACGCCCTGCACAATCTGGGCCTACGGGTGGTGCTGGACCAGGTCTTCACCCACACCGGCGCGTCGGGCCAGAGCCCGTTCAGCGTGCTGGACCGGATCGTGCCCGGCTACCACCACCGGCTGGACCGCAACGGTGATCCGCAGGGCTCGGCCGCCGGCAACAATGTGGCCACCGAGCGATTGATGGCGGAGAAGATCATGGTGGACATGGTGGTGCGCTGGGCCCGGCACTACCACGTCGACGGCTTCCGCTTTGACCTGATGGGCCATTCCAGCGCGCAGAACATGGCCCGGGTACGCGACGCCCTGGACGAGCTGACCCTGGCCGAGGACGGGATCGACGGGCACGGCGTCTACCTCTACGGCGAGGGCTGGAACTTCGGCGAGGTGGCCGACAATGCGCTCTTCCGCCAGGCCATCCAGGGCCAGCTGGAGGGCACCCGGATCAGCACCTTCAATGACCGGCTGCGCGATGCGGTGCGCGGTGGGCGTCCCTTTGACGAGGATCCGCGGCGACAGGGCTTCGGCTCCGGCCTGGCCACCGACCTGAACCATGCCCCCGGCAACCGGGAGCCGGAGCGCCAGTTGGCGCACGACACCGACCTACTGATGCTGGGGCTGGTGGGCAACCTGCGGGACTACGAACTGCCCTGCACCGATGGCCGGCGACGCCGCGGTGACGAGATCGACTACAACGGGTGGCCGGCCGGTTATGCCACCGAGCCCTTCGAGGTGATCAACTACGTCGATGCGCACGACAACGAGACCCTGTGGGATGCGCTGACCATGAAGCTGCCGCAGGACCTGCCGATGGACCAGCGGATCCTGATGAACACGCTCTGCCTGGCGACGGTGACCTTCGGGCAGGCCCCCTTCCTCTGGCATGCGGGCGCCGACCTGCTGCGCAGCAAGTCGCTGGATCGCAATTCCTTCAATTCCGGTGACTGGTTCAACCGGCTGGACTGGACCGGCACGGACAATGGTTTTGGCCACGGCCTGCCCAGCGCCGACGACAACATGACCCGCTGGCACTGGCTCAAGCCGCTGCTGGGCGACCGTTCGCTCAAGCCCTCGGCGGCGCAGGTGGCCGCCGCCGCGCACCAGGCGCACATGCTGCTCAAGGTGCGCCGCTCGTCGCGGCTGTTCCGGCTGGGCAATACCGAGCAGATCATCACCAAGGTGCACTTCCCCTTGTCCGGCACCGATGCGGCGCGCCCGGGCGTGGTCACCATGCACATCGACGACCGGGAAGGGGTCCGGGTGGATCCGGACCTGCAGGGTCTGGTGGTGGTCTTCAATTCCCGCGGCGAGGACGTCCGGCAGGAGATCCCCGCCCTGGCCGGGGAGCGCTTCGTCGTCTCCCCGCTGCAGCCGCAGGATGTCTACCCGGTGATCCAGCGCGCCCACTTCGACGGGGAGGCCTTCGAGGTGCCGGCCCGCACCGTGGCCGTCTTCAACCATCTGCCGTGAGCCGGCCGATTCGGCTGGACGCGGTGCCGGTCTGGCTGAGCAGCGGACCGGCCGACGACGCCCACGCCCTGCTGCTGGCCCTGGCCGCCCGGGTGCTGGAACTCCTGCCGGAAGAGGCCCGGCGGCTGCGGCTGGGCCATGCCTGCCCGCAGTGTGGCAGTGGCGATCATGGTCGGCCAGTGCTGCTGGGCTGCCCCGTACTGGTGGGCTCGGGGCCGGTACACGTCTCGCTCGGCCGGGATCGGTCGGGCGAGCTGGCGGTGGTGGCCCTGTGCCGCGACGCCCCGGTTGGCGTCGACGTGGAGGCGGCGGGCGCCGCGGACTTCGGCGGCTTCGACGAGCTGGTGCTGCACCCCGACGAGCGTGCCACCGGCCCCTGGACGCCCGTCGCGCGAACTGCAGTGTGGGTGCGCAAGGAAGCGGTCCTCAAGGCGCGCGGGACCGGCCTGGCCACCGATCCGCGCACCATCACGCTGGCCGACCTGCCCGACGTCGCGTGGCGCGACGTGGATCTTGGCCCGGCCTGGCAGTGCACCGTCGCCGTCAGTAGGGGCGTCGGCGCGGGCTTCCTCAGCGGAGCACGGGGAGGGCGGGCAGCCTCGGCTGGTTGAGCCAGGTGTCCAGGGTGGCGGCGACGTCGAATCCGTCGTCGGAGGTGAACTGCATGCAGTGCGTCACGAACTGCCGACTGGTGACCACGGCCCCCGCATTCTCGGTGGCCCAGGAGCGCAGCATCTGGAAGAAGGCCCGCTCCCCCAGCACGCAGCGCACGGCGTGCAGGGTCAGCGCGCCGCGCTTGTAGACCCGGTCGTCGAACATGTCCGGCATGCCGGGGGCGCTGAGCACCAGATCCTGCTTCTTGCGGGCCAGCTGCTCGTGGTGGCGCCGGGCCTGCTCCTGCACGGTGGGGGTGCGCCCCGAGGCCGCGCAGTGATCCGACCAGAGCCATTCGGCATAACAAGCAAAACCCTCGTGCAGCCAGATGTCACACAGCTGCTGGGCGGTGACGCTGTTGCCGAACCACTGGTGGGAGAGTTCGTGCGCCACCAGCCGCTCATTGTCCCAGGTGGGCTGGGCAAAGTTGCGGCCAAAGGAGCTCAGCCCCTGGGCTTCCAGCGGGATCTCCAACACGTCGTCGGCCACCACCGCGCGGTATTCGGCAAAGGGGTAGGGCCCGAAGAGCTCGGAGAAATGGCTGACCATCTCCGCCTGGAATTCAAAGGCGGTGCCCGCCCCGACGCCCAGGTTGGCCGGGTGCACCAGCTCCACCGGCACCACGCTGGCCCGCCGGTCGGCCACATAACGGCCGATCTGCACGGTGGCCAGGTAGGGCGCCATCGGCTGGTCCATCTCGTAGACCCAGCGGGTCTGGCCACCGTGCTGGCTGTGCTCGGTCAGGGTGCCATTGGCGACGACGTGGTAGCTGGCGGCCACATCCAGCTGGATCCGGTAGCTGGCCTTGTTGGCAGCGTCGTCATTGCACGGGAACCAGCTGGGCGCGCCATTGGGTTGCGATCCCACCAGCACGCCGTCCGTGAGCTCCTCCCAGCCGGCCGCGCCGTGGATTCCGGGAACCGGACGGGGCTTGCCGCCGCAGGTGATCCGCAGGCTGTGCTCGTCGCCGGGCTGGGCCCCGGGCAGATCGACGACGACCTTGCGGTTGCGCTGCCGAAAGCGCGCCTTGCGTCCGTCGACGCTCAGCTTGGAGACCTGCAGGCCACTGAGGTCCAGCTCGATCCGCTCGGTGGCCTCCGTGATCACCAGCTCCAGTCGGGCCACCTCGTCCAGCCGGTTGGTGGTCACCTTGTAGTCCAACCGCAGGTCGTAGTGGCGCACCCGGTAGCGGGTGTCACCGTGCCCGGGCAGGTACGGATCGGGCGTCGCCATGCGGGGAATCTCCTAGATCTGTTGAGGGGCAGGGACCAGACTAGTCACACGTGGCCGTCGTCCTCGTCCTCCCACGGCCCGATCGGGTTGCCGATCCAGCGGGTCTTGTCCGGCACCGACTCGCCGCGCATCACCAGCGAGACCGGCCCGACGGTGGCGTGCCGCCCCAGGGTGGAGGCGGGCAGGATCACCGAATTGGGGCCCAGCGTGGCGCCGGCATTCAGCGTGACCGAGTCCATCGCCAGCACCCGGTCATGGAAGAGGTGGGTCTGCACCACGCAGCCCTGGTTGACGGTGGCACCGTCGGCCAGGGTGATCAGGTCGTGTTCGGGCAGCCAGTAGGTCTCGCACCACACGCCCTTGCCGATCCGGGCGCCCATCGAGCGGAAGTAGCTGTTCAGCAGGGGCGTGCCCGGCACGTGACGCAGCAGCCATGGCACGGCCACGGACTCGACGAAGGCGTCGGCCAGCTCACCGCGCCAGACGAAGCCGGACCACAGCGGGTGTTCGGAACGCTTCCAGCGCCCAACCAGCAGCCATTTGGCCGCGACCGCCACCCCGACCGCGACGGCACCGACGGCCAGCAGCACCAGGCCGGAGACCAGCGCCGCCAGCCACCAGCCGAAGCGCTGGGCCAGCCAGAAGATCACCGCGGCGCCCGCCAGGTGCAGCACCAGATGGGCCAGCAGCGCCAACACCCGGCAGGTCTCCACCAGGCCGCGGGCGATCCGCAGGCTGCGCGGCGGGGCGTAGGTGCGGGAGTCGTCGACGTCGTTGCTCACCCGACGCAGCTTCTCCGGCGGGGAACCCACCCAGGAGGAACCGGCCTTGGCCTTCTTGCGTCGCGGGGCGGCCGAGAGCACCGCCACCAGGGATCGCTTGGGCACCTTGCGGCCGGGCGCGGTCATGCCGGAATTGCCGACGAAGGCGCCCTTGCCGATCTTCACCCGATCCACCCGCAGCCAGCCGCCCACCAGCTCGTAGCCACCGATCAGGGTGTCGTCGGCCAGGAAGGCCCCGGCCCCGACGCTGGTCAGCGACGGGATCATCAGCACCGTGGAGGCCTCCGCGTCCTTGCCGATCTCGGCCCCCAGCGCCCGCAGCCACCAGGTGGTGGCGGCGCCGGCGTAGAGCGGGAAGAGCCAGGTGCGGGCCTCGTCCATCAGCCGCATGGTGGCCCAGGCCTGCAGCGCCTGACGACCCTGCACGGCGTGGTGCCCGGCACGCAGGCCGATACCCAGGAGCCGCACCCAGGCCCAGACCAGCACGATCAGGCTGGCGTAACCGGCCAGGCCGGCCAGCGGCAGCCACCGGGCGGCGGTGCGCAGCGCGTCGGCCAGGCTGGTGGTGGCGGACATCGCGGGCCAGGCCACGGCGGCGCCCACCAGCACCGCGGCAATCGGCAGCAGGGAGATGCCGACCGCGGTCAGGGCGTACAGGCCGGTCCACAGTGGCCGGGCCGGGGGACGTTCCTCCCACGGGCCGCGGGCCTCACCGATCCGCACCGCGGGCGAGCCCGACCAGCGCTCCCCCGCCGGCACCTGGCCGAAGACGGCCGAGCCGGGCGCGATCTCCGCCCCGACGCCGATCCGCGCACCGGCCAGCAGCGTGGAGCGGGCGCCCACCCGGGCGTCGGCACCCACCTCGACGTGCCCCAGGTGCAGGGTGCCGCCGTCGATCCAGTGGCCGGTCAGGTCCACCTCGGGCTCGATTGCGCAGCCGTCGCCCAGGTTGAGGTGGCCGGTGACCGGCGGCATGGCGTGCAGGTCCACATAGCGGCCCACCCGGCAGCCCAGCATCCGGGCATACCAGCGCACCAGCCCGGCACCGGCGATCATCCCGGCGCCCAACTCGTCGGCCACCCGTTCGGCCAGCCACAGCCGCAGGTGCACCTTGCCGCCGCGCGGGTAGCTGCCGGGCTGCACACCGGCCAGGATGATCCGCGAGGCCAGGGCGCTCAGCGCCAGTCGGCCGGCCGGGAAGACCAGCAGCACCCAGGCCAGCCCCAGCACCCACCACGGGGCCACGGGCAGGGCGGTCACCGGCAGCTCCCAGCCCAACAGGCCGGCCACCCGGCACCCGAGCGCCAGCCAGAAGAGCCAGCGCAGCGCGCTGATGGTGCGCAGCCCCAGCAGGGCCAGCAGCTGCCCGGTCTGGGTCTTGTGCGGTACCGGGTGGACCGGCTCGTTCAGCCGTCCGGACGGGGCGGTCAGCGTCTCCAGCCAGTCCGCGAAGCCGCCGACGGTGGGGTGCTCGTAGACATCGGCGACGGTGGCGGTGGGGTGCTGCTGGCGCACCCGGGCGACAATCTGCGCCGCGGTCAGCGATCCGCCACCGAGCGCGAAGAAGTCCTCGTCCGGGGCGGTGGGGCGACTGCCCAGCACATCGCGCCAGATCTCGGCCACCCAGCGGCCGGTCTCGGTCAGGGCCGAGTCGTCGGTGTCGCTCTCCGGCAGCGGCCAGGGCAGGGCGTCGCGGTCGATCTTGCCGCTGGTGCGGGTGGGCAGGTCATCGACGACGGCCAACCGGGGCACCAGCGCGGCGGGCATGTCGGCGCGCAGGCGGGCCAGGCTGGCCGCCTGGTCGAAACCCTCGTCGACGGTGAGGTAGCCGACGATCAACGCATTGCCGCTGGCGGTCTTGCGGACCGCGGCGGCGGCACCTCGCACGCCGGGCAGTTGCAGCAGGGCGGAGTCGATCTCCCCCAGCTCGATCCGACGGCCGCCCACCTTCACCTGGTCATCGGCGCGGCCACGGAAGAGCAGCCCGGTGGGGTCGTTGACCACCACGTCACCGGAGCGGTAGGCGCGTTCCCAGCCCAGGGTGGGCATCGGGGCGTACTTCTCGGCGTCCTTGGCCGGGTCCAGGTAGCGGGCCAGACCGACGCCGCCGATGATCAATTCCCCCTGTTCGCCCTCGGGCACCGGGTTGCCGTCGGCATCCACCACGGCCAGGTCCCAACCGTCCAGCGGCAGGCCAATCCGCACCGGCGGCGTGCCGTCCAGCTGCGCGGCGCAGGCGACGACGGTGGCCTCGGTGGGGCCGTAGGTGTTCCACACCTCCCGGGTGGGGGTGGCGAAACGGGCGCCCAGCTCGGGCGGACAGGCCTCGCCGCCGACGATCAGCAGCCGTACCCGGTCGAGTGCGTCGGCGGGCCACAGGCTGACCAGCGTCGGCACGGTGGAGACGACGCTGATCTGGTTGGCAATCAGCCAGGGCCCCAGATCCACCCCCGACTTGACCAGGCTGCGCGGGGCGGGCACCAGGCAGGCGCCATGCGCCCAGGCCAGCCACATCTCTTCGCAGCTGGCGTCGAAGGCGACGCTCAGCCCGGCCATCACCCGATCCCCCGGGCCGATCTCCTGACCCTGCAGGAAGAGCCGGGATTCGGCGTCGACGAAGGCGGCGGCGCTGCGATGGCTGACCGCCACCCCCTTGGGCTTGCCGGTGGAGCCGGAGGTGAAGATCACCCAGCAGTCGTCGCCCAACCGGGGCGTCTCGGCATCCATCGGCTCCCGCGGGGTGCCCAGCCGGCTGCTGACCACCAGGTCGGTGCCGATCACCGCGGCGGCCGCGGACTCCTCGAAGACGGTGCGGGCCCGCTCGTCCGGGTCATCGGCGTCGACGGGCACGTAGGCGGCGCCAGCCAGCAGGATCCCCATGATGGCGACGTACAGGTCGGCGGTGCCCGACGGCACCCGGACCCCCACCTTGTCACCCCGACCGATGCCGAGCCCGGCCAGCTGTGCGGCCAGGTCACTGGCGGTCTCGTGGAATTCGTCGTAGGTGAGCTGCTGTCCGCCGGCATCCAGCGCGGGCTGGTCACCGCACTCGTCGACGATCTGGAGGAAGACGTCCACCAGGGTTCGGGCGCTGGGCGCCTGGGCACCACGGGTCAGTGACGAGGGGACGGATGGTGCGGGTTCTGCAAGGCTCACCAAGCGGAGTATGCCCAGTCAAGGTGAACGATGCCGGGCGACATGCCAAGCATCGGGACAACGGCCAATGGCCGCCACCACTCACCAGCCGCGCTGCATCCGCAAGACCGCAGTCCGTGGCCCTGGCGCGCCCGCCATGCTGGCAGTGGGCACCCGGTTCAGCACCTCACGAGCCACGGAATTGACCGCATCCAGCGTTGCCGCACGGTAGGTCGCCAGCACCGCATCCACCGGACGCAGGTCCCCGGCCAACTCCGCACTGCCCAGCCGGCTCATTCGGGAGCTGGGGTTCTCGTAGTGCAGGATGCTCTGCCCCACCAACTGCCCCTTGGCCGCGTCCAGCTCATCGGCGGTGATCCCGTGCTCCCGAACGTCGCGGACTATCCGCCGGACCACGTCCAGGATCTCGCCGGTGCGTTCGGGAAGCGCCTGCCAGTCGATGGTCAGCAGCCCGGTGTCCTGCCAGGCCGCCTCGCTGCAGTCGATTGTGTAGGCCAGCGCACGCCGCTCCCGCACCTCCTGGAAGAGCCGCGAACTCATCCCTCCGCCCAGCGCCACGGCCAGCAGGGCCAAGGCTTCCCGTCGCGGGTCCAGCACCCCGAAGGCGGGGAAGGCCAGCACGAACGACGTCTGGGCCAGCTCGGTGGTGCGCCGCCGAACCCCCGCCGTGCTGCCGGGGCTGGAAGCCGGTCGGGAGACGGCGCCGGTACCCCGCGGCGCCAGGTCGGCGTCGAAGGCCGCCAGCCGGGTACACAACTCGTCATGATCCAGGTCCCCCACGGCCGAGACCACCATTCGGTCACTGGTGTAGTGCCGACGCCAGTAGTCGACGATCCGCGCCGTGGGCATCCGACGAATCGAGGTGGCTGACCCGATCACCGTCGGCCCCAGCCTGGTGCCGGCAAAGAGGGCCGCGATGGCGCCCTCGATCGCCACCTCACCCGGGTCGTCGTCGTGCATGGCGATCTCATCCAGGATCACATCACGTTCGGTGCCGACGTCACCGGGGCGGATCAGGGAGTTGGCCAGGATGTCGGTCAGCACGTCCACCGCGACCGACGCCTGGCTCTGCAACACCCGGGCATGGAAGCAGGTGTACTCGCGGGTGGTGTAGGCATTCAGGTCACCGCCGAAGCGCTCGATCTCTGCGGAGATCTGTTCAGCGTCGCGGGTGGGCGTGCCCTTGAACAACACGTGCTCCAGGAAGTGGCTGCACCCGTGTTCGCCGGGCTCTTCGTCGCGCGAGCCGACGCCGACGAAGATACCGACGTTGAAGGCCTTGGCCCCGGGGACATGCTCGGTGACCACCCGCAGGCCGTTGGCCAGGGTGCTGCGACGAATCGGGTTCATGGGGTTTCCTCTGGATGCTGTTGGGCCGTTTGACCCCCGTGGTGGTCGCTGACGGGAAAGGATCACGGCCACGCCACCCCGGTGGGTGGCGTGGCCGTGTGTCCGTGTCAGACGACGGGTGAGGTCACTCGGCGGCCGGGGCGTCCTCGGCGGGAGCCTCGGTGGCCTGCTCCTCGACGACGGGGATCAGCGAGAGCTTGCCGCGCTCGTCCACCTCGTTGATCTCCACCTGCAGCTTCTGGCCGACGCTCAGCACGTCCTCGACGGCCTCGACACGCTGGTTGTTGTTCAGCGGCTTCAGCTTGGAGATGTGCAGCAGGCCGTCCTTGCCGGGCAGCAGGCTGACGAAGGCACCGAAGGCGGTGAGCTTGACGACGGTACCCAGGTACCGCTCGCCCTTCTCCGGCATGGTCGGGTTCGCGATCGAGTTGATCATGCTGCGCGCGGCCTCGGCGGCCTCGCCATTGTCGGCACCGATGTAGATGGTGCCGTCGTCCTCGATCGAGATGTTGGCGCCGGTCTCGTCCTGCATCTGGTTGATCATCTTGCCCTTCGGGCCGATGACCTCGCCGATCTTGTCGACGGGGATCTTCACCGTGATGATCCGCGGGGCGTAGGGGTTCATCTCGTCGGGGCCGTCGATGGCCTCGCCCATGACCTCCAGCAGGGTGTGGCGGGCCTCGCGGGCCTGCAGCAGGGCACCGGCCAGCACGTCGGCCGGGATGCCCTTCAGCTTGGTGTCCAGCTGCAGGGCGGTGACGAACTCGCTGGTGCCGGTGACCTTGAAGTCCATGTCACCCAGCGCGTCCTCCGCACCCAGGATGTCGGTCAGCGCGACGTACTTGGTCTCGCCGTCGATCTCCTCGCTCATCAGGCCCATGGCGATGCCGGCGACGGGGGCCTTCAGCGGCACACCGGCGTTCAGCAGGCTCATGGTGGAGGCGCAGACGGAGCCCATCGACGTGGAGCCGTTGGAGCCCAGCGCCTCGCTCACCTGGCGGATGGCGTAGGGGAATTCCTCGCGCGGCGGGATCACCGGCACCAGGGCGCGCTCGGCGAGCGCTCCGTGGCCGATCTCACGACGCTTGGGGGAACCCACCCGGCCGGTCTCACCGGTGGAGTAGGGCGGGAAGTTGTAGTTGTGCATGTAGCGCTTGGTGGTCTCCGGATTCAGAGTGTCCAGCTTCTGCTCCATGTCCAACATGTTCAGGGTGGAGACGCCCAGGATCTGGGTCTCGCCACGCTGGAAGAGTGCGGAACCGTGCACGCGCGGGATCACGCCGACCTCGGCGGACAGGGTGCGGATGTCCCGCACGCCACGGCCGTCGATCCGGACCTGCTCGGTGAGGGTGCGGTGCCGCACGATCTTCTTGGTCAGGGCCTTGAAGGCGGCCGAGACGTCGGTGGGCTCGAGCTCCTCGTGCTCCTCGGTCACCCGCTGGCGCAGACCGTGGGTGGCGTCGTCGCGCTCCTGCTTGCCGGCGATGGTCATGGCTTGGGCCAGCTCGTCCTTGACGGACTGCACGGCCTCCCAGGCGGCGTCGGTGTACTCGGCGAAGACCGGGAAGTCGAAGGTCTCCTTGGGCAGCTGGCTGGCCAGCTCGGCCTGGGCATCGCACAGCGCCTTGATGAAGGGCTTGGCGGCCTCCAGGCCCTGGGCGACAACCTCCTCGGTGGGAGCGGTCTTGCCGGAGCGCACCAGTTCCCAGGTGGCCTCGGTGCCGCCGGCCTCCACCATCATGATGGCGACGTCGCCGTCCTCCAGCACCCGGCCGGCAACGGCCATGGCGAAGGTGGCGTCCTGCATCTGCGCGACGGTCGGGAAGCAGACCCACTGGTCGTCGATCAGGGCGATCCGCACGCCACCGATCGGGCCGCTGAACGGCAGGCCGGCGATCTGGGTGCTCATCGACGCGGCGTTGATCGTCAGCACGTCGTAGAAGACCTCGGGGTTGAGGGCCATGACGGTCACGACGACCTGGACCTCATTGCGCAGGCCCTTCACGAAGGACGGGCGCAGCGGGCGGTCGGTCAGGCGGGCGGCCAGGATGGCGCCCTCGCTCGGGCGCCCCTCGCGACGGAAGAAGCTGCCGGGAATGCGGCCGGCGGCGTACATCCGCTCCTCGACGTCCACCGTCAACGGGAAGAAGTCGATCGAGTCGCGGGGGGTCTTCTGGGCGGTCGTGGCGCTCAGCAGCATGGTGTCGCCGTTGAGGTAGACCGCGGCGGCGCCGTCGGCCTGCTGGGCCAGCAGCCCGGCCTCGAAACGAACGGTGTGCTTGCCATAGGTGCCGTTGTCAATGACGGCTTCGGTGAACTTCACATCGGGTCCCTCCATGGGGACTCCTTTCTCTTGGCGCGGACGCACCCACACCAGTGGCAGCCTCGTGCTGCCGGCCGGCTGTTGCCGGTCTTCGATCGAGGCTCGCGGGGCGACGGCGTCGACATGGACGCCCGACCCGAGAACCACTACCGAGGACCAGACGACGATGACCGACGGTCTGGGTGTTCCGCGAAATACGTGGTGCTTGGTTGTTCAGTTGTGCTGTGGCCCAGCCTAGCCGGGAATGCCCACGGAACCACGATCCCCGAGCCTGTCGAGGAGTCCCGCACCGTCCGGCGCCGGATGTGACGAAGGGGAGCGGCCACGAAGGCCACTCCCCCTCAGTCCTGGGCTGCGATCAGCGACGCAGACCCAGACGCTTGATGAGCTCACGGTAGTGCTCGACGTCATTCTTCATGACGTAGTTGAGCAGACGGCGGCGCTGGCCGACCATCAGCATCAGGCCACGACGGCTGTGGTGGTCGCCCTTGTGCTCCTTGAGGTGCTCGGTCAGGTGGGAGATCCGCTTGCTGAGCAGCGCGATCTGCACGTCGGGAGAGCCGGTGTCGCCGGGGGCGGTCGCGTACTCTTCGATGATCTTCTTCTTGGTGGCAGCGTCCATGACGATGCTCTCCTCTCGGTTTCCCGTTGCGCGGCGCCCCCGTGCCGGTGCAGTGGGAGCTCTTTGTGGGCCGCGGCCGATCAAACGGCAACGGTCAACGATAACAGCCGACGCCCTGGACCACCCAATCGACCAGCAGCACGACGCAGACCCGCCCCGCGCCCAGGCACCTGCGGGCACGGATGTACCAGACCGTGGACTGATGCCCACGGAGCCCGCTGCCGACTAGGGTTGGGCCTGTCTACGACTGCACCAAGAGGAGTCAGCCATGAGCAACGTCACCGCCCGTCGCGCCGAGGAGCGCGACCTGGAGAACCTGCGTCAGCACCAGCCCCGCCCGGAGGTCGATCTGGTGGGTCAGCGCTTCCAGGAGATGCAGGATGGCACCGGGGTGCTTGCCGTGGCCGAGTACGAGGGCCAGATCGTTGGCAGTGGCTTCCTGGACTTCATCGACGAGGATCTGCAGCCCGAGGTGAAGAACCTCTGGATCTACCCCGAGCACCGTCGCCTGGGCGCCGGCCAGACCCTGTGGACCTGGCTGGAGGGTCAGGCCCGCGAAGCCGGCTACAAGGAGGTCTTCCTCTCGGTGGCCCCGGACAATGCCAAGGCCATCTCGCTCTTCCTGCAGCTGGGCTACGCCCCCACCGGTGACCACCTGTTCATCGAGAACCCGTCGACGCACGTCGTCGCGGACCCCGACCAGGTCAGCAACCACTACGCCATCTACAGCAAGAGCCTGCAGGCGTATTCCTGAGTTGAGGGGGACGACCCCCTCAAAGACCCCCTCAACAGGCTCGGCTCAAGGGACGAGGCCCAGGACTTCGCGGGTGCGTTGCACGTCGGCATTCATCTGCACCACCAGGCCCTCAATGCCGGTGAAGGTGATCTGGCCGCGCAGCCGGGCGACGAAGTCGACGGCGATCTCCACGCCGTAGAGCTCCAGATCGGTCCGGTCCAGCACATAGGTTTCCACCCGTCGCTCCAGGCCCTGGAAGGTGGGATTGGATCCGACGGAGATCGCGGCCGGCATCGGCTGGGAGCCGTCGTCCAGCCGAGTGAGCCAACCGGCATAGACGCCGTCGGCGGGCACCGCCATCCCCGGCGGCACGGGCAGGTTGGCCGTCGGGAATCCCAGGTCACGGCCGCGCTGGTCGCCCATCACCACCACGCCCTGCACCCGGAACATCCGGCCCAGGTGCTTGGCGGCCAGTTCCACGTCGCCGCTGTCCAGTGCGGTGCGCACCAGCGTCGAACAGGTGGATTCGCCGTCCACCTGCACCAGCGGCATCGCGTCGACGACGAAGCTGCCCTCCCCCAACTGCCGCAGGGTTGCGACGGTGCCGCTGGCGCGGTAGCCGAAGCGGAAGTTCTCCCCCACCACCACGTGCGACGGATCCAGCGGCGCAACCACCCGGGCGACGAATTCCTCGGGGCTCCAGGTGGAGACGTCGCGGGTGAACTGCACCACCCGCACCTCCGCCGCGCCGGCCTGCTTCAGCAGTCGGATCCGGTCATTCAGCCCGGTCAACAGCTGGGGTGCCTTCTCCGGCCGCAGGACCTGCATCGGATGCGGCCAGAAGGTGACCACGACGACGGGCTGGTCTGGCGCCAGCGACTGGGCGTGCCGCAGCACCTCCACGTGACCGGAATGCACGCCGTCGAAATTGCCGATCACCACTACGGACTTGCTCACCGGTCACTGCCCCTGTCCCTGCACGACTGTCTGCGCCACGCACTCGGTGGCACCGGGACGTGAGTCTAGTTCGCGCACCGGACTCGGTCATGTCCGCGCACCCCGCGGCCCTAGCATCGAGCGCACCATGCAGATCACACCAGCAATCCGGATGGGCCTGTCGGTCTCGGTGGCCACCGGCCTGTACGGAATCTCCTTCGGCGCGCTGAGCACGGCCGCGGGGCTCTCGGTGCTGCAGAGCCAGGCGCTCAGCGCGGTGATGTTCACCGGTGGGTCGCAATTCGCCTTCGTCGGCGCGATTGCCGGCGGTGGGGCGGCGGCGCTGGTCTCCGCCAGCCTGCTGGGCCTGCGCAACTTGATCTACGGTGCGCAGATGAATGCCGTCTTCCACCCCACCGGGCCGCTGAAGCTGCTGCACGCGCACGTCACCATCGACGAGTCGGTGGCCACCGCCGTCGGTCAGGATTCCTACGAGGAACAGCACCGCGGTTTCTGGACCGCCGGGCTGGGCGTCTTCGCCCTGTGGAACCTGTTCACCCTGGTGGGTGCACTACTGGGCAATGCGCTGGGCGACCCGAAGGCGTGGGGGCTGGACGGCGCCGCCGTGGCCGCCTTCCTGGGTTTGCTGTGGCCTCGGCTGCACAACCGGGACACGGTGGCGATCGGGGTGGCGGCCGCCTTCGTGACCCTGCTGCTGGTGCCGGTGCTGGTCCCCGGTCTGCCGTTGCTGGTAGCGGCCGCCGTCGCCGCCGGGACGTCGGTGTGGCTGGGACGACGGGGCGCGCGATGAGCCTGTGGGGATGGGTGCTGGCGGCCAGCCTGATCGCCTTTGCCACCAAGTTGGTGGGCTACCTGCTGCCCACCGAGTGGGTGGAGCGGCCGCGGGTGATGCAGCTCACGTCCGCGATGACCATCGGCCTGCTGAGCTCGCTGGTGATGCTGAACGCGGTGGGTTCCGGGCAGCAGCTGGTGCTCGACGCCCGGCTGGTGGCCCTGGCGGTGGCCGCCGCCGCGCTGTGGCGTGGGGCTCCCTACCTGGTGGTGGTGCTGTTGGGTGCCGTCGCCGCCGCCCTGGCCCGGCTGGCGGGCATGGCCTGAGCCACCCACCCTGCTCGTCGGCCGGTCGCCCTGCTCGTCGGCCGGTCGCCCTGCTTATTGGACAGTTGCCCTGCTCAATGGACGGTCGCCCTCCGATGGTTATTTCCCTCGCAAGCCGACGGTTGGGCCCGCAAGGCGACGGCTCGAGCCGCAGGCCGCACCTTCGGCGCGCAGGGTGGGGTGTCCACCCGTCGTCAGGCCCGCCGCACCTCGGCCATGTCCGCCTCGAAGTCCAGCACGGCCCGACAGGTCAGCTCGTCGTCGAACAGCTCGGCGATCACCGACGGCGGCAGCGTGAAGACCCGCACCCCGACCCCGACCAGCTGCATCACCTGCTCGGCGCTCTTCACCGAGGCCGCCATCACCAGCGGGCCGCCGCCGTCCTGCGGCACGGCCTGAGTCATCGCCCGGATCTCGGCCAACGCATCGCGACCGGCCAGGTTCATCCGGTTGAAATAGGGCGCCAGGTAGCGCACTCCCAGGGCGGAGGCGACGCTCACCTGCTTGGCGGAATACACGGCGGTCATCAGCACGGGCACACCCTGGGCGTGCAGCCTGCTGATCACCGTGGCCCCCACCGGGGTCACCGGAACCTTCATGGTGGCCGTCGGAGCCAGTTCCCGAAGGCGCATGGCCGACGCATACTGTTCCTCGACGGTCTCGCCCCAGGTCTGGAAGCAGACCTCACGCTCACCGTCACCGCCTGCCCAGCGGGCCACCTCGGGCAGGTCGGCCAGGCCAAGACCGGCGCGCTTGAGCAGGGTGGGGTTGGTGGTGACGCCGTGGGCGATTCCCGTGGCCAGCCATGGCTCGGCCTCGGCGCGGATGGCCGAATCCACCAGGATCCGGATCGGCACCGGCTGGCCCGCAAGGGTGTCGCTGGGCATGTGGGTTCCTTCCTGTGAGGTTCAGTTCAGCATGGTCTGGCCGCCGGTCACAGGGATGGCCTGACCGGTCTCGTAGCCCTGCTCGACGCAGTAGCGGACGGCGCGCATGACGTCGACGGGCAGGCAGCCGCGGCCCATCGGTACCTGCGCCTCGTAGTGCCGGCGAACATCGTCGGTGGTGGTGGCGCCGGGCACCTTGCCCGCGTCGAGGTACTGCCGCAGCAGGCCGCGCTCCGGATCGGTCCACAGCGGCCCGTCCAGGTAGTTGCCCGGGCAGACCGCGTTCACCTTGATGCCCTGCTCAACCAGTTCCAGCGCGAAGCTCTGGGTGAGCCCGATCCCGCCGAACTTGCTGCCGGCATAGGCAAAGTTGCGTTTGGAGCCGGCCAGGCCGGACTTGGAGTTGATCTCGACGATGTCGAACCAGTGCTCGGGTGCGGCGGCGTGCTGCGCGGCCATCACCGGCGCGACGCTGCGCACCGCCACGTAGTAGCCGCGGTAGTTGACCCGGGTGACCAGGTCGAAGTCGTCAGGGCCAAGACTGCTCAGGGAACCGGCGCGGGCGATCCCGGCATTGCTGACCAGCAGGTCGATGCCCCCGAAACCATCCAGCACCCGGCCGACGGCGTCGGCGAAGGAGTCGACATCGGCCACGTCCAGCCGCACGGCCAGAGCGCGTCCGGCACCGTGGGCCGCGTCAATCTGTCGGGCGGCCTCGCGCGCCCCGTCGTCGTTCAGATCGGCCAGCACCACCCAACAGCCCAGCTCCGCCAGTTCCCGGGCGATCTCCCGGCCGAATCCCTGGGCGGCGCCGGTGACCAGCGCCACCCGGCCGGTCAGTCGCCCGCCCCCGATGCTGGAAACCGGCCGCTCGACCCGAAAACGGGCGATGCCGGACAGTTCCAGCACCGCACCGTCGGGGCAGTCCCCCAGCCGGGCCAGCTGATCGCGGGCCCGGGGCAGTTCATCGTCGGGGCTGACGGCAAGCGTCAGCCGGTGGGTGGCCGCGCCCTCCTCCTGGTCGCAGAGCAGGCTGAGGCGCGGCAGCCCCCGGTCGTCGGCCAGCAGCCCGCGCAGGTACGGAGCCCATGCGCGGGCCGCTGCGACGTCGGTCATGACCGGGCTCACGCCTCGATCGTCAGGACGCTGCCCACCTCAACCTGCGGGGAGCCGTCCTCGCAGAGGATGTGGATGGCGCCGGACAGGCTCGCCTGCGAACCGCCGTCGACATTCACGGTGAGGTGCCCCAGCCCGTTGAGGTTCTTCTGGGCGGCCTCCCCCACCGCGGTGATCGGGAAGGGCTTGCCGTCCACGAGGAAGGTCTGCCCCACCGCCAGATCGGCGGTGGTCTGGCCCATCTCGATGATGAAGCAGTAGTCCTTCAGGGCTTCGGGCGCATTCTCCCCGAAGGTCACGAACAGTCCGTCGGAGATGAAGGCTCCGGCCATGCTGCCGGCGTCGCGGACGGTGGTGCGGAAGATCTCGGTCATGACAGCTCCAATCAGGAATAGAGGCCAATGCTGGCCAGCCAGGCGATCGCCACGCGGGGAACGCCGTTCAGGAAGCGGGAGTACAGCACTGCCGGCACGCCCACCTCGACGGTCTCCGGATCCGCCTCGGCCAGACCGAGACCGACGGGAATGAAGTCACAGGCATTCTGCGTGTTGATCGCGAACAGCGCGGGCAGCGCGAGGTGCGGAGCCACATTGCCCTTGCCGATCTCGACACCGATCAGGGTACCGATGATCTGGCCGATCACGGCTCCCGGGCCGAGCAACGGCGACAGGAACGGGATGGAGCAGATGAAGCCCAGCACCATCAGGCCCCAACCGGAGCCGGCCAGCGGGGTGAGGAAGTGGGTGAACCACTTGCCGAAGCCCGAGGCGTTGATGATGCCGATCAGCATGGAGATGAAGGCCATGAAGGGCAGGATCGTGTTGATCATGGTCTGGATGGCGTCACGACCCGCCTGGTAGAAGATGGCGACCACCTTGCCGGCGCCCAGACCGATCTTCATCATCAGGGTCTGCTTCTTCTGCGCCGCCAGGGTCTCGGAGACCTTCTTGTCGGCGGTGAACTTCACCTTGGCGGCCTCGTCGGCGGCGGCTCCGACGGCGACGGCCTTGGCCTGGGTCTCAGCGCCATCGGCCAGGCGCACCTGGGCGGGGCTGACGGCGGAGACGTAGATGCCCTCGTGGATGAACTGGGCCAAGGGGCCGGTCTTGCCGGTGTTGATGATGTTGATCGTCGGGATGTTCTTCTTGGGGTAGATGCCGCAGCGCAGGGTGCCGCCGCAGTCGATGACCACCATGGCGATCTGGTCGTCCGGAACCGAGGTCTGGAAGCCGTTGACGGCCTCACAGCCGGTCAGCTCCACCAGCTTGTCGACGACGTCTGGCTTGCTGCCACCACCGACGATGTAGACGATCTTGTTCTTCTCAGGCGTCGGGGTGATCGTCAGCGGGCCGCCCCAGCCACCCTGTCCCTTCTCCACGACGACACTCTTGTACTCGCTCATGCCGACACCTTCACTTCGGAGCTGAGGGTGACACCCTGCTGCTTGGCGACCCAGGGGGTGATGAAGTCGGTGGTCCAACCACCGATGAAGTTGAGCACGACGCCCAGCACCAGGTAGCGCACGGCCAGCTCGGCGCTGTTCAGCCCCAGCTGCTCGATGCCCTTGGCGATGCCCAGCCAGATGAACAGCTCCCCGGCGTTGATGTGCGGGAAGATGCCGCTGGAGGTGTGGCAGAACTGTGCGCCACTGGCGTAGTAGCTGGGCTTGTACTTCTCGGGCAGGAAACGCCCCAGGGTGAAGCCCATCGGGTTGGCGAGCATGAAGAAGCCCAGGAAGGGCAGGATCAGGTAGCGGCTGACGGGGTTGCCGGCGGTACGACGCGCGACGGCATTGATCCGGTCCTCGCCGATCATCTGGATCAGCGAGTTCATGGCGATCAGCAGCATCAGCACGAGCGGCACAATGCCGGTCATCCAGCTGATGAAGGTCTCGCCTCCGGCCCGGAACAGCCCGATGAACCAGGTGGCTGCATCGGCAAAGAACTGCATGGTGATTCCTTTCGTGAAAGGTTCTGGTGAATGTCAAGAACCGGGGTGGTGCGGACAAGGCCCTGGTGGGGCCAGGAATCAGGCGACTGCCTGCTCCGCGCGACGGGAGAAGAGTTTGGTGATGGGGCCCGGCGGTTCCGGCGGGATCCGGCCCTCGGAGACCAGCAGGAAGTTGTCCCGGGCATTCCCGATGGCGGCGCGCAGGCTCTTGCTGAGCTCCCGGTGGCCGTCGGGATCGACGTCGGCCATCCGCTGCCCGGTGAAGCCCTCCAGCGCGCGGAAGCGGGAGAAAACGGTGACGCCGCTCAGCCGACTGGCCTCGACGATCACGTCGTCGTCGTCCAACAGGAACATCACGATGGCACCGCTGACCACCAGGTTCTTCTGCTTGCCGATGGCCACCCGGCCACGGCGTCGCAGGGCGCCGAAGGTGCGGGCGTAGGCATTGGCCTGGCGCAGCGCCAGGAAGGTCTGCACGACGTAGAAGATGCCGAAGGCGATGATGATGGGCCAGAACATGTCAGTTCCCCTGATCTCGAAGGTCGTCCAGCAGACCGAGCAGATCGGCATAGGACGTGATGGTGCACAGCTGGTTGATCAGGTGGGGCGTGGTCCCCACCCGAATGAGCTCCTCATAGGTGCGGATGAGGATCTGGTCGTCGTAGTTGTCCTTCTCCGGCACGGCCATCAGGAAGACGGCCGACGACGGCCGGTCTCCGGCGGCGGGAACCAGGCCCAGCGCACAGCTGACGGCCTGGATGCCCGGGGAACTGGCGTGCGGAAAGGCCAGCCGGTCCCCGATCAGGACGGGTTCGGTCACCGCCAGTCGTTCCCGCATGGTCTCGACGAAGGCGGCGTCCACCTCACCCAGATCGGCCAGGTGCGAGGCCAGCCGGGTGGCGGCCTCGTCATGCCCGCAGCCGGCGGGCAGGGACACGACGCGGTCGGCGGCCAGCAGCAGCACCAGCATGGAGCCACCATTGGCGTCGCCCAGCAGCGGGCCGAAATCCGGGAAGTGCATCCGGGAGAGCCGGTTGATCAGCTCGCCGCGGTCGAAGAGCGGGGAGAGCTCGATGGTGGGCAGGGTGCTCTCCAGGCTGCTGCCCGGCGAGGTCACCACCAGGTCGACCCTCTTCTCCACGGCATCGGCGGCGCTGGACACCGGCAGGTATTCGGTGGGCACGGACAGGGCCCGGTCCAGCTGGCCCTTGAGCAGGCTGGCGGCCGCCGGCCCGCGACGGGTGTGGATGCCGATCCGGAAGGGGCGGCGCCGCAGCTGTTCACTGTTGTTCAGGAAGACCTGGAAGTAGGTGGCGGTCAACGACAGTTCGGAGTCATCCATCCGCAGCCCGGTGTGTTCCGCCACGACGTCGGCGGCCACCTCGGCCATCCGCACCGCCAGCGGGAAGCTCTCCCGCAACTCGGGGATGTCGGCCTCGGTGTCGACGCCCAGTCCAAAGCGGATTCGGTTGACCATGAAACCGACATGCTGGCTGAATTCCGGCAGCAGGTCGCCCGGCTGCACCTCGATCTCCAGCGTCTCCGAGATCCGGGCGAACATGGCGGCCACCAGCAGCCGGGTCTGCTCCCCCACTCCCTGCGCACTCGGCAGGCCCAGGTTCACCGGGGTGCGCCGGCCCGACGCGGGAATGGCCAGGTAGCAGACCTCCCCCGGCGCCAACCGCTCACCGGTGACCGCCTCCACTCGCTCGGCCAGGCGCTGCGCGAAGACGTGCGCCTCGGTGCCCTCCAACTGGGCCAGATTTCCGGTCAGCTCGACCAGTTCGTTGCCGGCCAGCCGACGGTCCAGGGCGACGGTCAGCCAGCGGGAGACCTCCATCGCCACCGCCTCGTCGAAGTCGTACTGCACGCAGGTTTCGTCCAGCACGTCCAGCAGGGCGGAACCCAGCGGGTAGCTGCCGTAGGCCTGCCGGTAGGCATGCCGCAGGACCGCCAGCCGAATGGCGAGTTCCTCGCCCACCAGCCGCAGCCCGACGTGTGGACGACCCTCCACCTGCACCTGCAGCGGCACCAGCAGGCGACGCAGCACGGCCACGTCGGCGTTCACCGTGGTCCGGCCCACATTCATCCCGCGGGCCAAGGTCTCGATCCGTACCGGAACGGGGCTCAGCACCAGCTGGGCCAGGATGTGCGCCACCCGGTGTTCGGGGTCATTGAAGGAATCCCGGATGCCGGTGATCTGACGCCGGCTCTCCTCGAAGGAGAGGGTGTCCAGCACCCGCAGCCGATAGCGGCCGTTGACCAGCCGCACCTGGGCGGCGCCCTCCAGCAGCTGGTTCAGGCTGGTGATCTCGTTGGCGACGGTGCGCTGGCCGACGCCCAACAACCGCGCCAGCTGTTCGGGAGCAACCGACAGGCTGGTCTCGAGCTGGTGCAGGATGACGGCGGGCCGCTGCATCATTCCCCCTTCGTTGGTGGTCTCTGGAACGGTAGATCAGGCATTGGGGCCGCGTCCTGTCGGAATCGACCACTGCTCTGCGCAGCGTGCGCAACACTCCGACACCGTGGCCCCGGGCGTGACACGATGGGACGTCGGCCTCGACGAGCGAAGGGACGCCGCGATGCAGCAGCGACGTGTGACGGTGACGGTGCCGGGCGGGGTGCACGCCCGGATCGCGACCCAGCTGGCCCGGATTGCTGCGGCGCATGTCAGTTCGGTCTTTCTGCTCGCTCCCCGCGCCGTCAGTCTGGCGCGAACCATCGACCTGCTCGCGCTGGGGCTCACCGAGGGCAGCGAGGTGACCGTCGTCACCGACGGCCGGGACGAGGTTGCGGCGCTCGCCGCGGTGGTCGCGGTGCTCTGTCCGGAGGCTTGAGACTCAGGCCAGGACGGCGATCGGCCGGGCGATGCCCGGGTCGTCCTCGTCGGGGCGGTAGAGCGCCAGCAGGTCACCGTCGGGCGAGAGCACGCCGGTGGGATTGCCGGGGACGGTCAGGCCCTTGAGGCTGCGGCCGTAACCGACGTCGCTGGTCTGCTCCTCGTCCAGCTGGACGACGGGGAAGCTGAGCCGGGCGGCATCGGCCATGCCCAGCAGTTCCGGTCGGTCGTCGGATTCAAGATCAACGACGCGCAGGTCGGTCAGGTTGTAGCCGCCGATCCGGGTGCGGCGCAGCGACGTCAGGTGGCCACCCACCCCCAGGGCCTTTCCAAGATCACGAGCGAGGGCGCGGATGTAGGTGCCCGAGCTGCTTTCCACTTCCACATCAACATCGCAGAAGCGCTGGCCGGGGCCATGATCAACCTGCCGTAGGGCAAGGATCTGGTAGCGGGTGATGGTCACCTCACGGGCCGCGAGTTCCACCTGTTCACCGTCGCGGACCAGCTTGTAGGCCCGCTGCCCGTTGACCTTGATCGCGCTGACGGAGCTCGGTACCTGCTGGATCACGCCGCGGAAGGCGGGCAGTTGGGCCTCCACCAGCTCGCGAGTGAGCTGCGAGGCGTCCGCTCCGCCGCTGGGCTCGCCCTCGGCGTCGTCGGTGGTGGTGGACTGGCCCAGCCGGATGGTGGCCTCATAGCGCTTGTCGTGCAGGGCCAGGTGCCCCAGCAAGCGGGTGGCCCGATTCACCCCGACGATCAGCACCCCGGTGGCCATCGGATCCAGGGTGCCGGCGTGCCCCACCTTGCGGGTGCCCATCAGCCGTCGCACCCGGCCCACCACCTGGTGGGAGGTCCAGCCCTGGGGCTTGTCGCAGATCAGCAGGCCGGAGTCGCTCGGAGAGGTCATGGGCTCCATTGTCGCTGACGTTTGCGCCGACACGGAAAAGCGACGGCCCCTTGCCACCTCCCCGCCGCCCCGGGTGGCTGTTAGCGTCGGGTCCATGACCGAGACCAGCCAGCAGATGATCACCGACGCGGTGGCCCAGGCCCACGACACCCGGGTGGTGGAGGTGGGCCGTGGCGTGCTGCAGCACAGCGGCCAGATCATCGCCGATGCCCTGGGCATGGACCAGCCCTTCCAGCTGATCGCCGACGAGCGCACCTGGGCCGTCGCAGGTCAGCAGGTGCAGGATCAACTCTCCGCCGCCGGTGCCGACGTGATCCGCCCGCTCGTCTACCCCGCCATGCCCTACCTGTACGCCTCCTATGACCACTGTCAGGAGATTCGCGAGTCCCTGGCCGCACACGAGGCCTTGGGGGTGGCCATCGGCTCGGGCACCCTGAATGACCTGGTGAAGTTGGCCTCCGGCGAGCTGGAGCAGCCCTATGCCGTGGTCGGAACCGCTGCCAGCATGGACGGCTACACCGGTTTCGGCGCCCCGATGGAGACCGACGGGGTCAAGATCACCATGCCCTGCCCCGCACCCGCCGTGGTGATCTTCGACCTAGAGGTGGCGGCCAGCGCACCATCGTCGATGACCGCCAGCGGCTATGGCGATCTTTCGGCCAAGATCCCGGCCGGCGCGGACTGGATCCTGGCCGATGCCGCGGGCGTCGACCCGATCGACCAGGAGGCCTGGCGGCTGGTCCAGACCGGGGTGCGCGATGCCCTGTCCCAGCCGCAGCGACTGGCCGCGGGTTCGCCGGACGCGTACCAGGGCCTGGTGGACGGGCTGGTGCTCTCCGGTCTGGCGATGCAGGTCAACGGGGGAACCCGGCCCGCGTCGGGCGCCGAGCACTACTTCAGCCACCTGTGGGAGCTGGCCCATCTGGGCGCCGACCTGCAGCCGCCGCTCTCCCACGGGGCCAAGGTGGCGATCGGCACCCTGGCGATGCTGGGCTTCTACGAGCGCTTCATGGCCCGGGACCTCGGCAGCCTGGACATCGACGCCGCTGTCGCCGCCTGGCCCAGTTGGGATGAGGTGGTGGCCGACATCGAACGGGTCTCGACCGGCGCCTTGGTGCAGCGCGGAATCGAGCAGACCAAGGAGAAGTATGTCGACGCCGACGGCCTGCGCCAGCGGCTGCAGCGGCTGGTCGACAGCTGGCCCACCACCCGGCGTCGGTTGGAGGAGCAGCTGGTTCCCGCGGCCTCGCTGCAGGAGATGCTGGCCCGCGCCGGCGCCCCGTCGAAGCCCGAGGACATCGGCCTGACCGCGGCCGAGGTCAAGGCGACCTTCCCCAAGGCGATGTACTACCGCTCCCGCTACACCGTGCTGGACGTCGCCCGCGAGGCTGGCTGGTTCGACGAGATCGTCGAGGAAACCTTCGCCCCCGGCGGCCTGTGGAGCTGACCCACCCACCCAAACCTGGCCCCCAAAAGCACGTGCCCGGCCATCGGAGATATCCGATGACCGGGCACGGTCCGTGTGGGAGGGTCAGTCCTCGTCGGTCTGGTCCTCGTCGTCGTGCTTGTACGGGTCGGCCTCGCCGGCGAAGGTCTTGCCCTCGCGCTGCTTGGCCACCTCGGCGTCGGCGGCCTGGGCCCGGGCCAGCAGGTCGTCGATGGCGGCAGCGGCCTCCGGCGTGGCGTCGGGGATGAAGGCGATGCTGGGGGCGAAGCGCAGGCCCAGCTTCTTGCCGATGGTGGAGCGGATCAGCCCCTTGGCGGATTCCAGCGCCGCGGCGGTGCCACCGGTCTCCTCCTCGCTGAGCACGGTGTAGAAGACCGTCGCCTCCCGCGAGTCACCGGTGAGCCGCACGTCGGTGACGGTGACGAAGCCCAGGCGGGGATCCTTGATTCGGCGTTCCAGCATTTCGGCCGTGATCATCTTGATCTGGTCGGCCAGTTTTGCCACACGAGGGTTGGTCATGGTGGCTCCCTTCAGTTGTGTTGGAACAGCGCCGTGGGCGGCACCCCCTCTGCAGGGGGTCACCGCCCACGGTACTGCGTTGCGTTTGATCAGTCGCGCGGCTTTTCGACCATCTCGAAGGTCTCAACCATGTCGCCCACCTGGATGTCGTTGTAGTTGGCGAGCGTCATACCGCACTCGTAACCCTCACGCACCTCGGTGGCGTCGTCCTTCTCCCGTCGCAGCGAGGCGATGGAGGTCTCCCGAATCACGACACCGTCGCGCACCAGGCGCGCCTTGGCATTGCGCTTCATGGTGCCGGACATGACCATGCAGCCTGCGATGTTGCCGAACTTGGAGCTGCGGAAGATCTCGCGGATCTCCGCGGAACCCATCGCCTTCTCCTCGTAGATCGGCTTGAGCATGCCCTTGAGCGCGGCCTCGATCTCGTCGATTGCGTCGTAGATGACCGAGTAGTAGCGCAGGTCGACGTTCTCGTTGTCGGCCATCTTGGCGGCGTGCGGTGTGGGCCGCACATTGAAGCCGATGATGACAGCCTTCGAGGCGGCGGCCAGCGAGACATTGGTCTCGGTGATGGCACCGACACCGCGGTCGATGACGCGCAGATCCACTTCGTCGCCCACGTCGATCTTGGACAGGGCATCCTCGAGGGCCTCGACGGAACCAGCACCGTCGCCCTTGAGGATGAGCAGCAGCTCCTGGGTCTCGCCCTTCTCCAACTGCTCGAAGAGCTGATCCAGCGTCTTGCGACGTGAACCCTTGGCCTGGGCGGCGGCACGCATCCGGGCCTCGCGCTTGTCGGCGATCTGGCGAGCCATCCGGTCGTCCTCGACGACCAGGAAGTTGTCACCGGCGCCGGGCACCGAGGTCAGACCGAGCACCTGGACCGGCATCGAGGGCGGTGCCTCGGTGACGTTCTCGCCCTTGTCATTGATCATGGCGCGGACGCGGCCGTGGGCCGATCCGGCGACGATCGAGTCGCCCTTCTTCAGGGTGCCGCGCTGGATCAGCACGGTGGCGACGGGGCCGCGGCCCTGGTCGAGGTGCGCCTCGATGGCCACGCCCTGAGCGGGCATGTCCGGATTGGCGCGCAGGTCCAGCTCGGCGTCGGCGGTCAGCACGATCGCCTCCAGCAGGTCGTCCAGGCCGGTCTTGGCGGTGGCGGAGACGTCGACGAACATCGTGTCGCCGCCGTACTCCTCCGGCACCAGGCCGTACTCGGTGAGCTGGCCGCGAACCTTGGTCGGGTCCGCATCCGGCTTGTCCACCTTGTTGACCGCCACCACGACAGGCAGCTCGGCCGCCTTGGCGTGGTTGAGCGCCTCGATGGTCTGCGGCATCACACCGTCATCGGCGGCCACGACGAGCACCGCGATGTCGGTGGCCTTGGCGCCACGGGCACGCATGGCCGTGAAGGCCTCGTGACCCGGGGTGTCGATGAAGGTGATCTTGCGATCCTCCTCGTCGACGGTGGTCTCCACCTGGTAGGCACCGATCGCCTGGGTGATGCCACCGGCCTCGCCGCCCTGCACATTGGCGTGGCGCAGCGCATCCAGCAGCTTGGTCTTGCCGTGGTCGACGTGACCCATCACGGTGACGGCCGGGGAACGCGGGAACAGGTCCTCGTCGTCGCCATCGTCCTCACCGAACTCCAGGTCGAAGCCGGCCAGCAGCTCGCGGTCCTCGTCCTCCGGGGAGACAACCTCGATCTTGTAGTTCAGCTCGGCGCCCAGCACCTCGAGGGTGTCGTCCGCCACAGACTGGGTGGCGGTGACCATCTCACCGAGGTTGAACAGCACCTGCACCAACTGTGCCGGCTCGACATTGATCTTCTCGGCCAGGTCGGTCAGCGACGCACCGCGACGCAGGCGAACGGTCTGGCCGTCGCCCTGACGGATGCGCACGCCACCAATCGACGGCGCCTCCATCTCATTGAACTCTTGCCTGCGCTGCTTCTTGCTCTTGCGTCCACGACGCGACTGACCGCCGCGACCGAAGGCACCCTGGGTGCCGGAGCCACCGCGACCACCACGGCCGCCGCGACCGCCACCGGTGGGCGGGCCGCCGGGGCCGCCACCCATTCCGGGACGGCCGCCACCGGCACCGGGGCCGCCACCGGGGCGTCCCCGACCGGGACCACCGGGGCGTCCGCCACGAGCGGGGGCGCTGCCGACGGCGGCATTCTGCTGCTTGGGCATCATCGCCGGGTTCGGGCGCGGCATGCCGGGCAGTCCGCCCGTGCCACCCGGACGCGGCATCCGGCTGTCGCCACCGGCCGGGGCACCCGGACGGGGCGCACCGGGACGCGCGCCGGCGGGAGCACCGGGACGCGGCGCACCGCCACCCTGGCCCTCGGGGCGCGGGCGACGCGCGCCCATGCCCTGCGGGCCGTAGGGGTTGTTGCTGGGCCGCGGGGCGCCGCCGGGGCGACGCTGGCCGGGGGCACCGCCGGGTGTGCTGCTGGGCAGACCACCGGTACCACCGGGGCGCGGCGCGCCACCCGGACGCGGGGCGCCACCGGGGCGCGGGCCGCGGGCGGGCGGGGTGCTGCTGGTGATCGGCCCCGACGAGGCCGGGGTGTTCGGCGTGTTCGGGCGCGGGGCGCCCGGACGGGCCTGCTGGCCGGGCCGGGGCGCGCCGGGACGGGCGCCGGGGGTGGCCTGCGGACCGGGCTTCTGGCCGGGCGTCGCGGACGGCGCGGTCGGCTGGCTGGGCACGGCCGGCGCGCTCGGCGCGGCGGGCGCCTGCTGGCTGGCGGCCGGGGCCGCGGGAGCCTTGGGCGCTTCCGGAGTCTTCGGAGCCGCAGGGGCCTCGGAAACGGGCGCGGCGGGCGCCGGGGCCGCGGCTGGGCGGGGGGCGGGGCTGGCCGGGCGCGGGGCACCGGGCTTGGGCCCGTTGCCGGCGGGGCGCGGGCTGGGGCTGGCGGGACGCGGGGCCGCGGACGGCTTGGCGGCGGGCTTGCTGCCGCCGGCATCACTGCTCAGCTTGTCGCGCAGTCGGCGAACGACCGGCGCTTCGATGGTGGACGACGCGGAGCGAACGAATTCGCCCATGTCGTTCAGCGTCTTGAGGACGTCTTTGCTTTCGAGTCCAAGCTCTTTTGCGAGCTCGTAGACACGGACCTTGGCCACTACTCTCCTTCAGGTCCGGGCCTATTCGCGGCTACCGGACCAGTTAGTTGGTGTTGATGCTCATTGGTGATTACTCATCGAGTGGTCATGAGCGTTAGCCCACTTTCTGGTTCGCCCCGCCAGAGCTGGCAGGGCCGGTTGGTAGATCCGTCGCGGGGATTCCGGACGGACGCGCAAGTTCTACCTTAACGGTTAAGCCCCGTTGTGGTCGAACCGACGAGTCGAGGAGGCCGCCCCGAAGACCCCGTCGGGCACCTTCACGGAGCGACGGAATCCGCGGGCGAAGCCACCGCGGCGCAGCACCAACTGTTGGCAGTCGGCGTCGGGATGCACCCAGACGCCCCGGCCGGGCAGCCGTCGCGCGGGATCGGCGGTGACCACGCCGGCCACCAGCACGTAGCGCAGCAGCGCCGCCTGGTCATCAACCAGGCGGCACCCCTGACACGTCCTCAAGGGAGAACTCACTGCCACCTACTTCCTGACACGAGCGCAGCTCCGAGCCTGCGAGGAGCGAAGCGCGCGAGCTGCCTATTCCGCCGCGTCGGAACGGATGTCGATCCGCCAACCGGTGAGCCGGGCCGCCAGCCGAGCATTCTGGCCCTCGCGGCCGATCGCCAGGCTTAGCTGGTAGTCGGGCACCACGACGCGGGCGGCGCGGGCCGCGGCGTCGACGACGGTGACCTTGCTGACCTTGGCCGGGCTGAGGGCCTGGGCGACGAATTCGGCCGGATCCTCGGACCAGTCGATGATGTCGATCTTCTCCTCATTCAGCTCGCGCATCACGGCGCGCACCCGCTGCCCCATCGGGCCGATGCAGGCGCCCTTGGCGGAGACGTCGGGATTGTGGCTGACGATGGCGATCTTGGTGCGGTGGCCGGCCTCGCGGGCGATCTCCTTGATCTCCACAATGCCCTGCTCGATCTCCGGCACCTCAAGTGCGAACATCTTCTTCACCAGACCGGGGTGGGTGCGGGAGACGATCACCTGCGGGCCCTTGGCCTCCTTGCGGACGCTGACGACGAAGACCCGCAGCCGCTTGCCGTGGGTGTACTGCTCACCGGGGGCCTGCTCGGCCAGCGGCATGATGGCTTCCATCTTGTTGCCGATGTCCAGCCGGATGGTTCGTGAATCGCGATCCTGCTGCACGGTGCCCAGGATGATGTCGCCCTCGCTGGCGGCGAAGTGGCCGAACTTCTGCTCGTCCTCGGCCTCCCGCAGCCGCTGGAAGATCACCTGGCGGGCGGTGGAGGCGGCAACCCGGCCGAAGTCCGCGGGGGTGTCGTCGTACCAGCCGACAACCTGGTTCTCCTCGTCGCGCTCGGGCACCATCACGGCGAACTTGCCGGTCTTGCGATCCAGCTCAACCCGGGCACCGCGGATGGGGTGCTCGGTCTTGTCGTAGGCGTTCAGCATCGCCACCTCGAGCGACTCGATCAGGTAGTCCAGCGGAATTTCCTTCTCCCGCTCGATTGCCCGCAGTGCAGCCATGTCGATGTCCATCAGTTCTCCTCATTCCCATGGCCCGACTCGTCGTCGGCCTCGAAGTCGTCGTCCTCGTCCTCGGAGTCGTCACCGATCTCGTCGAGTTCCGGATCGTGCTTGCGGTTCATCTCCACCTGGATGGTGGCCTTGGTGATCTCGTCGTAGCCCAGCACGTGCACCGGATCGGTGCCCTTGGGCAGCTTCTTGCCCGGCTCGGGCTCGACGGTGATGGTGACGCTCTGGTCGTTGGCCTCGGTGATCCGGCCGCGCAGCTGGCCGCCATCCAGCAGGATGGCCAGCACCAGCCGGCCGGTATTGCGCCGGAAGTGCTTGGGCTCCTCCAACGGCTTGCCGACGCCGCGGGAACTCACTTCAAGGGTGAAGGGGGCCTGGCCCAGCTCAGGGGCCTCGTCCAGGGCGTCGGAGATGTCACGGGTGGCGGAGGCGATGTCGTCCAGCAGCGGGCCGCGCCCCTTGGGGCCGTCACCGTCCACGGTGATCCGCAGCACCTTGCGCTTGCCGGCGGGAATGATGTCCAGCTTGTCCAGTTCGAGGCCGTGCGCCTCGAGGATCGGCATGATGATGGGCTTCACGATGCGTTCCTGCATGATCGCTGCCCCCTTTCAGTTGTGATCCAGTTGTGTGATCAATTGTCCACCCGACGCCGGTGGGCGTCGAGATCCGGACAAGCCTACCGAACTCCCGATGGTGGTGGCACCACGCGCGGTTGCTCGCCGCGACACGCCCTCTCCGGGCTCGGCCGATCCACGATTCCCTAGAATCGCTGCATGCCTTCCTCTGCCCTGACTCGACGCGGACTGCTGCTGGGCTCGGTTGGAAGTCTGGCCCTGGTGAGCTGTACCTCACCGACGGTGCGGGGCCCGCATGACGGCGCAACCCCGGTGGCGCCCCCCACCCCGGATACCGCGCTGGTGCAGGCCCGGACCGATGAGGGCGGCCTGGTGGCGCTGCTGGGCGCTGCAGTCGCCGCAACGGGCACACTGACACCGGCCCAGGTCACCACCGTGAAGCAACTGCTGGCCGCCCACACCGCGCACCTGGTGGTTCTGGGCCGCACCGACCCTCTGCAGGCCGGCGCCACCCCGGAGCCCACGGCCGCAACCTCCCCGGCCACGGCGAAATCCGCTGACTGGGCGGCGCTGGCCGCCCAGATCGCTGCGCTGGAGAAAACCGCCCAGCAGCACCATCGCGCCGCCGCCCTGGCCGCCACCGATGGCCCGATGGCCCTGCTCTACGCGTCGCTGGCCACCTTTGCCGGGCTGAACACCACCCCGGGCAGGGCAATCTCCGCCGGGAAGACCACCCCCGCCCGGGTGGAGGTGGGCAGCCGGCCCGAGGCACTGCAGGTGCTGCTCAGCCGACTGCGCGCCCTGGCGGAGGGTTTGGAGATCGGGATCGGCCAGCTGCCCAATCAGGACAAGGCGATTGCCCCGGGCAAGCTGCGGCTGGCGGCGGTGTGGACCCAGCGGGACCAGACCGAGCAGGCCTTGCGCGCGGCCAAGGGCGAGGTGCCGCCGGCGGAGCTGAACTACCAGATGCCGGGGGGCTTTGGCTCACCGGCGCAGATCGCCACCACCTGGCGCGCCCTGGAATCGGCGGTCTTCGCCGCGTGGGCTCGGCTGACTGCCGCCTCGACGGGCAAGGAGCGCGCCGCAGCACTGGATGCGATGGCCGCGCAGGCCGTCGTCGCCCATCCCGCGGGATCGCCGGTCAGCCACTGGCCGGGCTGGGTTTGAGTCAGAGCACCAACTGCAGGGTGTCCCAGGCCAGTTTCACGGCCAGGGCGAAGATCACCACCAGGAAGACCTTGCGGACAAAGGCATTGCCGCGGCGAACCGCCGTCCGGGCGCCGAGCAGACCGCCGGTCAGGTTGGCCACGGCCATGCACAGGGCCACCCGCCACAGGATGCTGCCGTGCAGCACGAAGACGCTGATCGCGGCCAGATTGGTGGTCAGGTTGGCCAGCTTGGTCAGCGCGGAGGCCTCCAGGAAGCCGTAGCCCATCACCGAGACCAGGGCGATCACGAAGAAGGTGCCGGTGCCGGGCCCGACCAGCCCGTCGTAGAGCCCGACTCCCCCGCCGATCCCCAGCAGCCGCCCCAGGTGCGAGCGGCCGTCGTGACGCAGTTTCTGCTGCAGACCCAGCTGCGGGCGGCGCACTGTGTAGCCGCCCACCACCAGGATCACCACCAGCACCAGCGGGGTGAACCATTCGCGCGGCATGTGGTGGGCCAGGTTGGCGCCCGCCGTGGAGCCCAGCCAGGCGGTGGCCATCAGAGGCAGGGCACTTCGCCAGTCCACCCGGACATTGCGCAGGTAGGTGGCGGTGGCCATCAGCGTCCCCGCCGCGGCGGGCACCTTGTTGGTGCCGGCGATGGTGGCGACGGGAGTATCCGACGGCAGCCCGATCAGCAGGGCCGGCAGCTGGATCAGCCCTCCCCCGCCGACGACGGCATCCACCCAGCCGGCAACGAAGGCGGCCAGCACCAGCAGCACCAGCAGGTGCGTGGCGATCAGCATCCGCCGAGCTCGTGGATCTGGATCTCCTGGCCGTCCGGGTCCACGACGTGCACGGCGCGCCGCTCGCCCTCGATGAGTTCGGCGGGGTGGCCGGCAGCCACCAGCCGGTCACACACGTCCTCCAGCGCCTCGGTGGTCTCGAAACCGAGGATGCACAGACTGTGATCCCCAACCGGGTTGCCGGGGGCGGGCCGGGTCACGGCCTCGCCGGTATTGCGGTGCAGCGCGAGCGTGCCGGAGCTGCTGCTGGCCTGCAGCGGCGTCCAGTACTCGTCGTGATGGCCGACCGGGACCAGCCCGAAGTGGGCGAAGAAGGCCTGGTCCGCGGCGAAGTCGGTGCTGAAGCGGATCGCATCGACCACCAGCCCGTCGTGCGGTGTCCCGTGGTGCGCGACGTAGCCGTAGAGATCGGTCTGCACCTCGTCGAGCCAGATCCCGCCGCCCAGCGGATCGGCGATGCCCGCCTGCTTGCCCCAGGCCTCGTCCCAGACCACGACGCCGTCCAGGCCGGTCAGAACGTCGGCGCTGGCCACCTCCAGCACCAGGTGGGTCTCACCGGCAACATTGTCCGTCGAGACGTGGTGCACGCCGACTCCGCCGCTGGCTGCCCCGAGGACGGCGAAGCCGCCGTCGGGAGCGCTGATCTCCCGAGCGAGCCCCAGAGTTTCCAGGAAGGCCACCATGGCGGGCGGGTCGTCGGTGAAGCGGTAGGGCAGGACGCGGGTGATCACTTCGGCTCCTTGGTGAGGTAGTCGCTCAGGACACGCTCCACCAGGGCCGAGAGGCTCTCCCCCTCGTCGATGGCGCGGTGCTTGACCTGTTTGACCAGCTCCGGTGGCAGGTAGACATTGAACTGCACCTTCTTGGCCGCTTCGCTCGGGCTCATGCCGTGATGCTAGCGCGACGCACTTCGCCCAGGCCGGGGAGCACGGCGACGGCAAGCAGGGCGAAGACCAGCCAGGCCAGCTCCGGACGCCCGGAGAGCAGGCTGGCGCCCAGCGTTCCTGCTACCGCCCCGGCCACCGATTCCACCATCACCACCACCATTCCCGCGTCCGCGGCGTCCATTCCCGGCACGGGGACAGGCCCGAAGGCCAGGTTGAGGCAATCCAGGTAGACCGCACCCATCCCGAGGTTGACCACCACCCAGCCGACCCACAACCACGCGCGTCCGGTCTGACAGGCCACCGCCAGCAGGACCAGCCCGGTGAAGACCATCAGAAGGCCCGACGGGAGCTGCCAGCCGGCCCGAGCGGCGCTGGCGGGCCGGGCACCGGTGGCGACGCCGAGCAGGGCCCAGGCCACACCACCCACCATCAACAGGCCGCCCAGCCGGACGGCGTCGAAGCCCATCAGGTCGTGCGCCACGATCGAGATGACCCCGTCCGCGCCATAGTGCGCCATGGACAGCCAGAACAGCAGCCGGACGGCCGCGGGGGCGCCGTGCGGGCGTCGGGTCAGGACTGGCCGGGGCAGCACCCGCCGCAGCCCGACCCCGACGCCGACCAGTGCGAGCAGGGCCAGCACCGCCCCGACGGCATCGATCGGCGGGCGCAGCCCGAGGACCAGCACGGAGCCGGCCAGGACGAGGGCGCCCAGCACCGGGGCTTCGGCCCCACCGGCTAGGGCACCCTGCTCGCCGACGCCCAACTCCCGGCCGCGCAGTTCGCGCACGATCACCCACCGCGCGGCCACCAGCACCGGCAGGTAGGCGACCAGGGCCCAGCGCCAGGAGAAGACAGCCGAGATCCAGGCCGCATAGCCGGGGCCGACCAGCGACGAGACCACCCACATCGCGCTACCCGCCGCCAGCACCAGCTGCCGGACCCGGCCTGTCAGCTGGGTCGCGATGATGCCCATCCCCACGCCAGCCATCGCTCCCGAGCCCAACGCGCCGACGAAACGGGCGCCGATGTAGACCTCCATCGAGGGCGCGGCCGCCGCCACCACTGCGCACAGGACCGTGATCGGGGTGAGCCAGACCAGCACTCGCGCACCTGACCAGCGACGGATCAGGGCCGGGCTGAGTGGGAGGGCAAGGAAGACCGCCGCCTGCACCGCCGCCATCGCCCTGCCGTACAGGCGTGTTCCACCCAGCTCGGCAGCCAGCAACGGGGTCACCGTGGACGACACGTAGGCCTGCATGCCCGCCAGCAGCTCGAGCACCACCATCGCGGCACCGAGCAACCAGGAGGGAGGTTTTGCCTTCATGCTCAGATGCTAGCATGCGAGCATGAAGAGTGATGATGGCCCAGAGGTGAAGAGTCAGCGCCAGGAGCGCCAGGCCTGCAGCACGTCCTCCAGCGAGGTGTCGGCCAGGCCGTCGACGCGCATCCCGACACCGTCCACCGCGGCCGTGTCCTGCCCGGTCACGGCCACGGTGAAGCAACCGGCGGCAACGGCGGCCGTCGCGCCCGTGACCGAATCCTCGAAGGCGATGCAGTCCCGCGGGTCGGCGCCCAGCTGGCGGCAGGCCTCCAGGTAGAGGTCGGGCTCCGGCTTGGAGCGCGCCACCTGGTCCTCCCCCACCAGCGCCCGGTAGGCCAGGCCGTCGATGCCGTCGACGATCTCGCGCAGCACCCAGGTCTCGTTCGCGGAGACCACCAGGTTGGCGATCCCGGCACGGAAAGCCTCGGCATGCAGCTCGCGCACCCCCGGCAGCACCACGGGGCCATCGGCGCGGTACTCCTCGATCGCCAGCCGGCTGAGCTGCTCACGCACCTGGCCCCGGTCCCCCACCGGCACGCCGGCCGCGGCATGGATCCAGTCGATGGTGCCGTCCAGGCTTGCGCCCGGATTGCGGTCCAACACCACTCCGGGCCGCGGGCCGCCGAGCTGCGCCAGCCAGCGCAGCTCGGCCCGCTCCCAGGAGCCCTCGGAATCAACCGTCGTGCCGTCAAAATCCCAAAACAAGGCGGCGGGTAGGTCGGTGGTCACAGTTCCTCCTGGGTCGCGGGAGCGGTCGGTTGGCATCGTCAGTTGCCGTGGATCTCCTTGAGCACCTCGGCCAGCGCATCCTCGACCACCACCGAGCGCTTCTCGCCACTCTTGCGGTCGCGGATCTCCACCAGGCCATTGGCCAGATCCCGGCCCACCACCACAGCAGTGGGCATGCCCAGGATCTCCTGATCGGCGAACTTCACGCCCGGGCTGGCCTTGCGGTCGTCGTAGAGCACCGCGACGCCGGCATCGTCCAGCTCGGTGGCCAGCTTCTCGGCGGCGGCGAAGATCTCCTCGCCCTTCCCGGTGGCGACGATCTCCACGTCGAAGGGCGCCAGGCCGCGGGGCCAGCACAGGCCCTTGTCATCGCAGGTTCCCTCGGCGACGGCCGCCACCGCGCGGGAGACGCCCACGCCATAGGAGCCCATGGTGACCGTGACCAGCTTGCCGTTCTGGTCCAGCACCTTCAGCCCCAGCGACTCGGCGTACTTGCGGCCCAGCTGGAAGATGTGGCCCATCTCGATGCCGCGGGCCAGGGTCAGCGGCCCGGAACCGTCGGGTGCCGGATCGCCCTCGCGCACCTCGGCGACGTCGATCACGCCATCGGGGGTGAAGTCCCGCCCGCACACCAGATCGATCACGTGGTGGCCGGGCTCATTGGCGCCCGTCACCCAACGGGTGCCGGGCACGACGCGCGGATCGCACAGGTAGCGCACCTTGCTGACATTCTTCTCACCCAGCACCTCGGGGCCGATGTAGCCCTTCTTCAGGTTGGGGAAGTTCTCGAAGTCGGCGTCGGTGAAGTCCAGCACCTCGGCCGGCTCCATCGCGGCCTCCAGCCGCTTCTCGTCGACGGCGCGGTCACCGGGCAGGCCGATCGCCAGCGCCTCTTCCTTGCCGTCGGGGTGGCGCAGCTTGAAGACCACATTCTTCAGGGTGTCAGCCCCGGTCCACTCCCGGTCGCTGCGCGGGAAATCCTTGTTCAGCAGGGCAACCAGGGTCTCGATGGTCTCCGAGTCGGGGGTGTCCTCGACGTGTGCGGCGGGCGCGTCGGCCCAGTCCACGGCCTCGGGAGCGGGAATTCGTACGGCCTCCACATTGGCGGCGTAACCCCCGGGCGAACGGACGAAGGTGTCCTCACCATTGGGCGCGACGGCCAGGAATTCCTCGCTCTTGGAGCCGCCCATCGCCCCGGCCATCGCCTGCACGATCACGTAGTCGAAGCCCAGCCGGTCGAAGATCTTGATGTAGGCCTCGCGGTGCTTCTGGTAGCTGGCCTCCAGGCCGGCGTCGTCGACGTCGAAGGAGTAGGAGTCCTTCATCACGAATTCGCGGCCGCGCAGGATGCCGGCGCGGGGACGCGCCTCGTCGCGGTACTTGTTCTGGATCTGGTAGAGGCTGAGCGGCAGATCCTTGTAGGAGCTGTAGAGGTCCTTGACCATGAGGGTGAACATCTCCTCATGGGTGGGGCCGAGCAGCAGGTCGGCGCCCTTGCGATCCTTGAGCCGGAAGAGGTTGTCGCCGTACTCGGTCCATCGGTTGGTGGACTCGTAGGGTTCCCGCGGCAGCAGCGCCGGGAAGTGCACCTCCTGCGCGCCAATGGCGTCCATCTCATCCCGGACGATGGTCTCCACCTTGTGCAGCACCTTCAGACCCAGCGGCAGCCAGGAGTAGATGCCGGGGGCGACGCGACGGATGTAGCCGGCGCGCACCAGCCAACGGTGGCTGGGCACCTCGGCGTCGGCAGGATCGTCGCGCAGCGTGCGGACGAACAGGGAACTCAGACGAGTGATCATGGTCAACTTCCTGCACCGCGAGGAACGCCCTCGGCTGCCCTTCAGCCTGGCGTCGGAGTGCGGTGCCAAGACTATCCGCCCCCACCGACATCCCACACCAAAGGGCTCAGTGGCTTGTCAGCCGGATCTTGTTCGATTGACTTGCACATTTCCCACATGCTCGGGCATCATGGTGGCAGAGCACTTGCGCGGTAACCCCCGAGATCGCGCAAGTGCTTCCTTCATGTCCGGAGCCGGTCGCCCCAGGGTTGGGCCTGCCGTCAGTACAGGACCGTGGCGAAGCGCCCCACCGTGCTGAAACCGACCCGCTCGTAGAGCCGGACGGCCGGGGTGTTGTAGTCGTTCACGTACAGGCTGACCACCGGCCAGCGCCTGCGGCAGAGCGCGACGACGGCCGCCATCGCCGGTACGGAGAGGCCCCGACCGCGCAGTGCGGGATCGATCCAGACTCCCTGCACCTGGCAGAACATCCCCGCAGCGCAGCCGACGTCGGACTTGAAGATCACCCGGCCACCCTCGACGATGCCGAAGGCCCTGCCCTGCTGGATGGTGCGGCGCACGTGGTTGCGATAGCTGCCCGTGGCCTCCAAGGGGCTGACGCCCACCTCCTCGGTGTACATCTGCACCGCGGCCTCAAAATAGGCGTCGAAATCCGCCATGGTGATCTGCTGCACCCGCGGATCGGCCCGCAGGGGGCTGTCCTCGCTGATCGACATCAAAGGTTGTTCGGGGCGCAGGTCCCGCACCTTTGACCAATCCCCGCCATAGGCCTGGCTGAGCCCCTCCCAGAGTCTCAGGGTGGGTTCGGCGACGCCCATGATCGACGCGGCCCGGCGCCGCGGCCCCAGGTAGCGGATGTAGGCGGCCAGCGCCTCGTCGTCGGCATTGACCGGCACCAGGTTGGAGCCGGCATGGCACAAGCTCACCAGTTGTTGGTCGCGCTCGAAGCCGACCACCTGGCAGCCCAGCATGAAGGGGTCCAGCCCGGCGCCCTTCACCCGGGAGGCGACGAAGACATTCTCCAGCGGGCTGGCCATCAGCAGGCCCATCACCTCGTCGAGGTCGTCATTGCCCAGGATCCGCAGGGATCCGGAGGACTCCCCCTCGGCCGTCGGCTCCGCCAGTGTCACCGGCGTCTCAGCTGACCTTGACCTCGGGCGAACCCACCTCGAAAGTTTCTGCAGCAAGACGGTTGGCCTCCTCGATCAGCGTCTGGACGATCTGGTCCTCCGGCACGGTCTTGACCACCTCGCCACGGATGAAGATCTGCCCCTTGCCATTGCCGGCGGCCACACCAAGGTCGGCTTCGCGCGCCTCACCGGGGCCGTTCACGACGCAACCCATCACGGCCACCCGCAGCGGGGCCTCCATGCCCTCCAGGCCGTCGCTGACCTTCTCCGCCAGCCCCCAGATGTCCACTTGGGCGCGGCCACAACCGGGGCAGCTGACCACGTCGAGCTTGCGGGGGCGCAGATTGAGCACCTCCAGCAGCTTGGTGCCCACCTTCACCTCCTCGACCGGATCGGCCGACAGGGAGACCCGGATGGTGTCGCCAATGCCCTCCGCCAGCAGGATGCCGAAGGCGGCGGTGGACTTGATGGTGCCCTGGAAGGCGGGCCCGGCCTCGGTGACGCCCAGGTGCAGCGGCACGTCGGTCTGCGCGGCCAGCAGCCGGTAGGTCTGCACCATGGTGATGGGGTCGTTGTGCTTCACGCTGATCTTGTAGTCCTTGAAGCCGACCTCCTCGAACAGGCTGGCCTCCCACAACGCCGACTCCACCAGGGCCTCGGGGGTGGCGGAGCCGTACTTCTTCAGCAACCGCGGATCCAGCGATCCGGCATTGACGCCGATCCGCAGGCTCACCCCGGCGTCGGTGGCGGCCTTGGCGATCTCGGCCACCTTGTCGTCGAACTTCTTGATGTTGCCCGGGTTCACCCGGACGGCCGCGCAGCCCGCGTCGATGGCGGCAAAGACGTACTTGGGCTGGAAGTGGATGTCGGCGATCACCGGAATGGCGCTCTTCCTGGCGATGATCGGCAGCGCCTCGGCATCATCCTGGCTGGGGCAGGCGACGCGCACGATATCACAGCCGGCGGCGGTCAGCTGCGCGATCTGCTGCAGCGTGGCGTTGATGTCGGTCGTCTTGGTGGTGGTCATGGACTGCACCGAGATGGGGGCCTCGCTGCCGACCTGCACCTTGCCGACGTGGATCTGGCGGGTCTTGCGGCGGGGAGCCAGGACGGGTGCGGGAAGTGCGGGCATACCAAGGGCGACGGTCATGGCTCCCAGCCTAGTGGACGGGCAAGGAACCGGCCCCGCTCCTCGCTGAAGAGGAACGGGGCCGGCCCCTGACAGGTCATGCCGATGGCGTCACTTGGCCGGGTTCTTTATGTTCACCCGGGTCTCCTCGAGCGCCTTGCCGTCGCGGACCACAACCGCGGACGCGGTCTGCCAGGACGGCTGGCGCGGGGAGCGGTAGCCGTCGGCCGCATCCACCGTGAAGGTCCAGGTGCGATCCTTCCAGACGGCGGTCACCAGCAGTTCGTCGCCGGGCTGGGCATCCTGCACGCTGAAGCTGAAGTTCTTCTTCTCGGCCTTGCCGGTGATCACCGGCGGGGTGCAGGAGGCGTCCTTGGCGATGGAGACGCGGGTCTCCTCCAGGGCCTTGCCGTCGCGGATCACGACGGCGGTCGCATCGGTCCAGCTGGGCTTCTTGCCACTCCACCAGCCGGCCTCAGTGAGGTTGACGGTGGTGTACTGCGCCTGACCATTCCAGTGGCCGTCAACCCGCAGCTGGTCACCGGGGGCGACGTCGGTGGCCTTGAAGCCGAAGGAGTCACAGCTCTGGTAGGGGCTGAGCACCGGGGTCTTGGGCGCCGGCTTGGCGTCGGACAGGCCCACCAGCACCGGATCGTGGTCGCTGGAGGCATACGGCGTCGGGGCGTAGAAGTCGGTGATGTTGTAGTTGCGACGCGAGTACTGCATCGCCACCGACTCGTCGCCGTTGATGTTCAGGTCGTCGGCGCCGGTGACCATCGCCAGGGCCTTCTCATTGGCGAAGGCGTGGTCCAGCGAGCCCAGCCGGCCACCGAACTGGTAGCTGGTGGATTCGGGGCTGAACTTGCGCACCAGGTTGGTGAAGCCCGCCGCTTCGATGATCTGCACCGGGGTCTCCCGGCTGTAGGCGTTGAAGTCGCCGACCATGAAGACGGCCTCGTCGGGCCACAGCTGCTTGGTCCAGGCGGTCACGTCGCGCGCCTGCTCCTCCCGCGACGGGTTGGAATTGCCCTGACCGGTGCCGTCGTCGACGCCGGAGCCCTTGCTCTTGAAGTGGTTGGCGACGGCGACGAAGGTCTTGCCGCTGGCCAGGGACTCGAACTTCTGGCCGAGCGGCTGGCGGGCATTGGCGAAGGCCGGGCTGTCCAGGATCACCGAGGCGTCCACCGGCTTGACCTTGGCGCTCTTGTAGATGAAGGCCGTGCGGATCACGTCCTCGCTCACCGGACGGGCCAGCGGGCTGCGAACGTAGTCGTAGATACCTGCGCCCACCTTGGCATTGAGCGCATCCACCAGGGTCTTCAGCGCGGCGTCGCGGTCATGGCCGAAGCGGGCCGCGTTCTCGATCTCCATCAGGCCGACCACGTCGGCGTCCAGCATCTCCAGCGCCGCAATGATCTTGGTCTGCTGGTCCTTCAGCGCGGCCGGGGTGTAGGCGCCACGGACGGTGCAGCCATTGGCGGTGACGGGATTGCCGTCCATGTCCTTGTAGGCCGAGCAACCCGCCTCGTCCTGACCAAGATCGGTGAAGTAGTTGAGCACATTCATCGCGCCCAGCTTCAGCTCGCCGCCAACCGCCGGGGCGGCGGTCGGACGGGTGTTCTCCGTGGTGACCGGGTCATTGTCGTCGGTGGCGCCGACGATCTGGTCAACCGGCTGGTAGTTCCACTGGAAGCGGTAGTCCAGGATCACCGGCTTGGCGAAGGTGACCTTGGAATCGGTGCGCATCGGCTCGTCCTGGCTCAGGTACGGCAGCGGGCTGTTCTGCGCGGTGGCATTGCGCATGTAATCCCAGCTGGAGCCGTCGTCCAGGGTGATGTACTTCTTGACCTGTTCCGCCTCGAAGGCCTGCGCCTCGGCGGGGGCGACGCGATCGGTGGGGGTCCACAGCGGCTTGTCACCCACGGCCAGGCCAACCTGACCGTAGTTGTTCAGGTTGTAGTTGTTGGTGATGGTGTAGTTGCCCAAGGGCTGCACCAGCATGCCCTCGTAGGCCTCCTTGTCGGCGTCGGTCTCCGGCAGGGTGGCCAGTTCGGTGGGCTTCACCTCGGCGCAGTCGGTGGCGGGGGTCAGCACCGGCTTGGTGAGCTGGGTGAGGTTGTTGTACTCGGCGGGGATGCCGGTGACGGTGTAGCACTCGCCGGGCTTCGCGGTGGGGGCGGCGCCCGTGTACACGAAGATGCCGTCCGAGGCCTGACCCGCGGCCTTGGCGCTGCCGCCGCTGCCGGGGGTCTGCAGGTAGAAGCCGTTGAAGCCGCCCGTCGGGTAGCTGGCGGTGACGACGCCCTTGGTGGTGACGCTCTGGCCGGCCAGCGGGGTGGCAGTGCCGGTGCCCTGGATCTCCGCGATGGTCTTCTCCACGGCGGGGGTGGGCTCCGGGGTGGGCTCGGGCGTCGGATCCGGAGTGGGGTCGGGGGTGGGCTCCGGCGTCGGGTCCGGCGTCGGATCCGTGACGGCGCCCTGATTCTCCGGCTTCGGCGCACCCTTGGTGAAGTCGGCCTGGTTGTTGTCGGTGTCAGCGCCGGCGGTGCGGCTGACCGAAGTGGTGTTCGACGGCGCGGGGGCGGCGGCGCCCTCGACCTTGGTGGCGGTGCCGTAGCCCACCAGGTCGACCACGGCGCCAGTGGCGTCGACGATCTCGACGCTGCCCGCGGTGCCGCTCATGGCGGCGGAACAGGTGGCGTCGGGGGTCGGGAGCGCCTCGGTGCCCGCGGTGCCCTTGGCCTGCTGCACCAGGAAGTGCTTGCCGGGCTGGACGCTGCCGCTCAGGGTGCAGGAATTGCCCGGGTTGCCGGCGGCCGAGTAGTAGTTCAGCTTCCAGCCGGTGACGTCGATGGCCGAGGCGGTGCCGTTGAACAGCTCGACGAAGTCATGGGTGTACGGGGCGCCGGAATTGCCGCCACCGCCGTAGACCTCGTCGATCACGAGGTGGTCGGTGGCTGCCTGGGCGGGCAGGGCGCCGAGGCCCTGCGCAACGAGGCCGAGGCCCAGCGCGGCCGCGGTCAGCCCGCGACGCCAGGACCCGGAAATACTGTGGGACATGGGGAATCTCCAGTGGGGAACGAGAGGGATGGCGGATGCCACCGACACGCTATCCAGCTGAGAGCAGGCTGAGGAAGCCCCTCAGCGTGGGGGTAGTTCACTGTTCACCGGAATGTCACCCGCTCTGCGCGTCCAACTGTCGCCCTGCTGACCCAACCGTCGCCCTGCGAGAGAAATAACCATCGGAAGGCAACCGTCCAACGAGCAAGCCAACCCCAACCCGGGCAGGGCAACCGTCCAACGAGCAAGCCGGAGGCGGACAGCATCAGAGCAATTTGATCGGCGTGATCAGGTCGGCCAACACCAGCACCAGGCCGGCGACGGCCAAGAAGGCGCCCACTGCGTAGGCCACAGGCAGCATCCGGGCGGTGTCGACGTGCCCCGGGTCGGGTCGGCCGAGCAGTCGGGCGAACCCGCGTTTGAGTGCCTCGTACAGGGCGCCGGCGATGTGGCCGCCGTCGAGCGGGGGCAAGGGGACGCAGTTAAGCAGGCAGACGAACAGGTTGACCGACGCCAACATGGAGAACCAGGAGGCAATCTTGTCCCCCATGCCCAGTTGCTCGCTGCCGGCAATCTGGCCGGCCACCTGACTGGCGCCGATGATGGAGATCGGGCCGTTCGCGTCTCGCTTCTGCCCGGTGACCAGATCGGCGGCCACATTCCACACCTTCACCGGGAAGGCGGCCAGCGCGGTCACCGACTGCCGGGTCTGCAGCCACAGATCGCGCCCGGTGTCGTCCAGGCCGCCGCGGACCAGTTCGGTGCGCGGGGTGACGCCGAGGAAACCCGCCTCGACGGTCTTCGTCGGATCCAGTCGGTCGCGCACACCGGTGATGATGGTGGGCGTGCTGGGCAGGGTGATCCGCTCGCCATTGCGCTCCACCACCAGCTGCGCCGGCCGGTCGCGGTTGGCGCGGATCAGTTCGCTGAGCTGATCCCAACCGGTCAGTGCGGTGCCGTTGAAACTGAGCAACCGGTCGCCGGGTAGCACCCCGGCCTTCTTGGCGGGCGAGGCGGGGTCGCCGGGCTGACAGGTGCGCTCTGCGCGGGTGATGGGCACGACGCATTCACTGACTGCTTGGGCGACGGGTTGGGCGCGGTACTGGCCGTGCAGCGCGTTCACTCCGGCCAGGATGATGAAGGCCAGCAACAGGTTCATCAGCGGTCCACCCGCCATGATGATGATCTTCTGCCAGGCGGGCTTCTGGTAGAACAGCCGGCCGTCGTCGGCCGCGGTGATGGTCTCGTACTCGACGGCCCGGGCGTCGTCGGCCAGCCGCGCCAGCGGGCTGCGGGTCTCGGCGTCGCCGGCCCGGTGCGGCGGGTACATCCCGATCAGGCGGACATAACCGCCCAGCGGCAACAGTTTGATGCCGTATTCGGTCTCCCCGCGTCGGGTGGCCCACAGGTTGCGGCCGAAACCCACGAAGTACTGCGTCACCTTCACGCCGAAGAGCTTGGCGGGCAGCAGGTGCCCGATCTCGTGCAGCGCGATGGAGGCCATGATCAGGGCGAAGAAGCCGATCGCGGCCAGCACGGTGACGAGCAGGGTCATGCGCCGGAGACCTCCGCGGCGCGCTGGCGGGCCCAGGCGTCGACGGCCAGGACGCCGTCGACGGTCATCTGTTCATCGGTGAGGTGTCCCCCGGGCTGTCCGGCCAAGGCGATGTGCTCATCGACGACGGTGGCGATGGTGTCCACGATGGCCAGGAAACCGATCTTTCCGGCGCAGAAGGCGTCGACGCAGACCTCATTGGCCGCGTTGAACACGGCCGGGGCGGAGCCGCCCAGCTTGCCGCAGCGCCGCGCCAGTTCGACGGCCGGGAAGGCGTCGTCGTCCAGAGGCTCGAAGTGCAGGCTCACCGGTGCGGACCAGTCGTTGGGCGCAGATGCGTCGGCCATCCGGTTGGGCCAATCCAGCCCCAGGGCGATCGGAAGCTTCATGTCCGGCGGGCTGAGCTGGGCGATGGTGGCGCCATCATGGAATTCCACCATGGAGTGCACCACCGAGCCCGGGTGGATCACGACGGTGATGTCATCCAGATCCACCCCATAGAGCAGCCCGGCCTCCAGGAGCTCGAGCCCCTTGTTGACCAGCGTCGAGGAGTTGATGGTGATCACCCGCCCCATGTCCCAGCTGGGGTGCGCCATGGCCTGCGCGGGCGCGACGTCGGTCAGCTCGTCCCGGCTGCGGCCACGGAAGGGTCCGCCGGAGCAGGTGAGGATCAACCGGCGCACCTCGTCGGCGCGGCCGGCGCGCAGGCACTGGGCGAAGGCGGAGTGTTCGCTGTCCACGGCGACCATCTGGCCGGGGGCGGCGGCCTCGGTGACCAGTCGCCCGCCGATCACCAGGGATTCCTTGTTGGCAAGGGCAAGCGTGGTGCCGGCTGCCAGCGTCGCCAGGGTGGGCTTGAGCCCGGCGGCACCGGTGATGCCGTTCAGCACGACGTCGCAGGGGTGCTTGGCCAGCTCGGTGGCGGCATCGGGCCCCAGCAGGATCTTCGGCAAACGGACATCGCCCACATTCCAGCCGCGCTGCTTGGCCTGGGCGTAGAGGGCGAGCTGCAGGTCCTGTCCCGCGGTGGCCTTGGCCAGGGCAACGACGTCGGGCTGGAAGTCAAGGATCTGCGCGGCGAAGAGCGCGACGTCGGAGCCGCCGGCCGCGAGCCCCACAACCCGGAAGCGGTCGCGTCGGCTGGAGATGACCTCCAGCGCCTGGGTTCCGATGGATCCGGTGCTGCCCAGGATCACCACATTGCGAAGCTGTTCGTCTG
This sequence comes from Luteococcus sp. H91, assembly GCF_038433135.1. Lineage (NCBI taxonomy): Bacteria > Bacillati > Actinomycetota > Actinomycetes > Propionibacteriales > Propionibacteriaceae > Luteococcus > Luteococcus sp. H91. The sequence goes on from NZ_JBCDMV010000004.1 coordinate 124,290, forward strand.
CCACGCCTTTCATCCTGACACAGGCCACTGACAATTCTCCCCTGCAGGCACCGTAGCGTCAGCAAGCGAAACTCTTGCGCCGCACCCAATGGTCTGACCTTGACATTGACCGCATTTGGCACCGACTACGGTGCCAACTGCGGTCAATAGCGGCGGCACTGGTCCGCAAGCCGCAGCAACTCGTCGCTGACCCGCTGGGGCGCGGCCAGCATCACGTTGTGCCCGGCGCGCGGAACCACGACGCGGCGGCAGCCGGGCAGTTCCCTGGCGATCGCCTCCGAATCCTTGGGCGGCACCACCAGGTCAAGGCTGCCGTTCAGCACCAGGCTGGGCAGGCCACGATAGCCCGCCAAGGCCGGTTCCCGGTGGTGGGTCGACAGGCTGGGCAGGAAGGCGGCCATGGTGGCAAAACCAGCGTCACCTGCCATCTCACCGGTCAGCCGGACATCGGCCCGCGACGTGCGCCAGCCGCAGCAGCTCACCCACAGCCCGGCGGTCAGCGCCGGACCGAGCGCGGTGACCAGCCGCCAGCTGTTGGGGTGGCGCGCCATCCGGCCGAACAGAACGTTGCCGGTGGCCTGCACCAGGTGTGCACCGCGCAGCCCGAGCCCCAGGAAACCCAGACCATCGCCGTTGGCCGAGGTGGCGACGAAGGCGACGCCGCCCACCCGCTCCTGCACCAGTTCGGGATGACGCTCAGCCAGGGCCATCAGGGCCATCCCGCCCATCGAATGCCCCACCAACACCACCGGGCCCGCCGTGTGTAGCACCACAAGTTCGGCCAGGTCATCGGCCACCTGGTCAATCGTGCAGCCCCGAAGATCGGGATTGGCGGAGCGTCCGTGACCGCGCAGGTCCCATTCCAGGACCCGCAGGCCCGCGTCGGCGAGCGCTGCGGCCTGGGCATGCCAGCAGCCGTGGGCCTGGGCGTAGCCGTGGGTGAGCACCACCGTCACCGCGCCGGCCTGGGGCCCGCCGAACCTCCCCCACAGCCGAACACCATCGCCCGTGGTGTGCCAGAACTCGCCCATGGATCGAGCCTACGCCCAGCTCCTGTCCCATCCAGCGGGTGACAGCGCGGCCCAACTAGGCTGGCAACCATGATGACGGCGGATCACGAGATCGACTCGCTGGCGGCCTTCGACGCCCACCTGGCGGCCGGCCTGCGGCTGGACCGGTGCGTGGTGCAGTCGGTGGACCTCACCGAGCGCAGCGAGCAGCTGAAGCGCACCCCCGTCGAGGCGGCGATCTTCCTGGGATGCCTGATGCGGCCCGGCATCGACGACTCGCTGCGCGACCGCGGCGCGCTGGTCTTCCCCCGGCTACCGGAACTGCCCTTCAACCCCTACCGGCCGCGGATGTACGAGACGCCGGACCTCTTCGACGCCGTACTGACCGGCGGCGACTATGCCGACTGCCACGACGCCCGGATCTACGCCTGGCACCGGGCTCAGGGCATCCAGCCCAGTCTGGGCGCCACGTTGTCGATGAGCCTGCACGACCATTCGATGAGTGAATCCCTGGACGACTGGTGCGCCAGCCGTCCGCCGCAGACCACCATCGGGATCATGGGCGGCCACGCCGCGGCGCGGGGCACCGAGACCTTCCGGCAGGCCGCCCGGCTGGCCGGGGCCCTGACCCGGGGCGGTCGGTTGGTGATGACCGGCGGCGGCCCGGGCGCGATGGAGGCCAGCAACCTGGGCGCCTACCTGGCCGGGGAGCCGGAGGCCCTGGACGATGCGATCGAGGTGCTGGCGGCGGCCGCCGACTTCCATGCCAACCTCACCGCCTGGGCGCATGCCATGGTGGAGGTGCGGCGTCGCTGGCAACCGTCGGGCGAATCCGCGGGAATCCCCACCTGGTTCTATGGCCACGAGCCGCCCAATGGCTTCGCGACGGTGATCCCCAAGTACTTCAGCAATGCCATCCGGGAGGACACGCTGCTGCAGCGCTGCCGCGGCGGGATCGTCTACCTGCAAGGGGCCGCGGGCACCGTGCAGGAGATCTTCCAAGCCGCGACGGGCAACTACTACACCCCGCTGGGCTCCCCCACCACGCCGATGGTGCTGGTGGGCCGCGAGTACTGGACCCACAAACTCCCGGCCTGGCCCTTGCTGGAGGCCCTGGGCCGGGACCGGCAGATGGGAACCCGGCTGCACCTGGTGGACCATGTCGAAGAGGCCGCCGAGGTGTTGCTGGGCTGACCCCCTGACAGGGCTCGGCCGGTCAGCCGTGCCACCAACGACAGCGGAGGGGGGGGGGGGGGGGGGGTGGGGGGGGGGGGGGGGGGGGGGGGGGGGGGGGGGGGGGGGGGGGG
>NZ_JBCDMV010000005.1:0-62534 GCF_038433135.1 Luteococcus sp. H91
AACAGGTCTTGGCCGGCCGGCCTGGCCACCAATCAAGGTGGTACTTCCCTCCTTTTTTCCTGGGGCGGTCAGCGCCGTGTTGGTTGGGCTGAGGCTCAGACCAGACCCATGGCGATCATCGCGTCGGCAACCTTGACGAAGCCGGCGATGTTCGCGCCCAGGACGTAGTCGCCGGGGGCGCCGTACTCCTCGGCGGTGTTGATGCAGTTGTCGTGGATGTTCTCCATGATCTGCGCCAGCCGCTCCTCGGTGTACTCGAAGCTCCAGGAGTCACGCGACGCGTTCTGCTGCATCTCCAGCGCGGAGGTGGCCACGCCACCCGCATTGGCGGCCTTGCCGGGAGCGTAGGCGACGCCAGCGGCGCGGAAGATCTCGATGCCCTCGGGGGTGGTGGGCATGTTGGCGCCCTCCGCCACCACCTTGACGCCGTTCTTCACCAGGGTCTTGGCGGAATCGCCGGGCAGCTCATTCTGGGTGGCGCAGGGCAGGGCGACGTCGGTGGGAATGTCCCACACGCTCCCCTCGGTACGCAGCTCGGCACCGGAGCGACGAGCGACGTAGTCCGCAGCGCGTCCACGCTCGACCTCCTTGACCTGCTTCAGCAGCTCCAGGTCGATCCCCTCGGCGTCGTAGACGTAGCCCGACGAGTCGCTGAAGGAGTGCACCTTGGCACCCAGCGCCTGAGCCTTCTCGATGGCGTAGATCGCCACATTGCCGCCGCCGGAGACCGTGACGCGCTGGCCGTCGAAGCTGGAACCCTTCTGCTCCATCATCCGGTTGGCGAACAGCACGGTGCCGTAACCGGTGGCCTCGGTACGCACCAGCGAGCCGCCCCAGGTGAGGCCCTTGCCGGTGAGCACGCCCGCCTCGTAGCGGTTGGTGATGCGCTTGTACTGGCCGAACAGGTAGCCGATCTCGCGACCACCCACGCCGATGTCACCGGCGGGGACGTCGGTGTACTCGCCCAGGTGGCGGTACAGCTCGGTCATGAAGGACTGGCAGAAGCGCATCACCTCGGCGTCGGACTTGCCATGCGGGTCGAAGTCCGAGCCGCCCTTGCCGCCGCCGATGGGCATGCCGGTCAGGGAGTTCTTGAAGACCTGCTCGAAGCCCAGGAACTTCACGATGCCCAGGTAGACGGAAGGGTGGAAGCGCAGGCCACCCTTGTACGGGCCGAGGGCCGAGTTGTACTCGACCCGGAAGCCACGGTTGATCTGCACCTTGCCCTTGTCGTCCATCCACGGGACGCGGAAGATGATCTGCCGCTCGGGCTCGCACATCCGCTCAAGCACATTGGCCTCGGTGTACTGGGGGTTGCGCTTGAGGACGGGGCTCAGGCTGTCGAGCACCTCCTTGACGGCCTGATGGAATTCCACCTCACCGGGATTGCGCTTCACGACGGTCTCGTAGACGAGTTCCAGATCAGCCATGGGGACTCCTTCTTCCGGGCACGCTCAATGCGTGCACTGCGGTTGGCTGGCCCGGCGCGGTCACGACTCCAGATTGGAGGCCGAACCACGCCCGGACTGGGCGCCGCATGCCGCAGCACCCAGCTGCACATTACAGAGAGCTCCGAAGCTGACACACATCGGCCACCATGTGAATGGCTCTTTCAGTCACCGGATCAATTCATCGTTGCGGCGAGCTGGCCGCAGGCACCGTCGATCTCCTGACCGCGGGTGTCGCGCACGGTGACCGGGATTCCCCAATTCTCCAAGGTCTTCACGAAGGCCTGCTCGTCACTCTTGCGTGAGGCGGTCCACTTCGACCCCGGGGTGGGATTCAACGGAATCAGGTTGACGTGCACCCAACCCCAGTCACCGCGGGCCTTGAGCCGCTTGGCCAGCAGCGCCGCCCGCTCGGCCTGGTCATTGATGTCCTTGATCATGATGTATTCGATGCTGACCCGGCGCCGGGTGGTCCTGGCGTACTCCCAGGCCGCGTCCAGTACCTCGTCGATCTTGTACCGGTTGTTGATCGGCACCAGCTCGTCGCGCAGCTCGTCATCGGGAGCGTGCAGGCTGATCGCCAGCGTAACCGGCAGTCCCTCGGCGGTCAGTTGCTGGATCTTCGGCACCAGACCGACGGTGGAGACGGTGATCCCGCGCTTGCTCATCCCCAGGCCATTGGGGGTCGGGTCGCTGATGGCCCGCACCGCGCCCAGCACGGCCTTGTAGTTGGCCAGCGGCTCCCCCATCCCCATGAAGACGATGTTGTTCACCTGGCCGACGCCGCCGGGCAGCTGCCCCGACGCCAGCACCTGCTCCGCCTTCATCACCTGGGCGACGATCTCGCCGGTGGACATGTTGCGCTGCAGCCCGCCCTGGCCGGTGGCGCAGAAGGGGCAGGCCATGCCGCAGCCCGCCTGGGAGCTGATGCACAGGGTGGAGCGGACGTGGCTTTGCTGGTCGTCGGGCAGGCCACGCTTGACGCCGTAGCGCATCAGCACCGACTCCACCAAGGAGCCGTCGTGCAGCCGCCACAGGGTCTTGACGGTGGTGTCCCCGTCGCAGCGCTGCTCGCTCATCGGAGTGACCAGCTCGGGGAAGAAGCGCTCGGCCACCTCGTCCCGGGCACTCCTGGGCAGGTCGCTCCAGGTGGTCGGGTCGGTCTCGAAGCGTTCGAAGAAGTGCTTGGAGATCTGCTGCGCCCGGAAGGCGGGCAGGCCCAGCTCCTTGACGGCCTCGACGCGTTCGTCGACGGTCAGGTCGATCCAGTGCTTGGCCGGCTTTCCGCGTCGGGGCGCGGCGAAGACCAGCGGCAATTCCTTGCCCGGCTCGGCCAGCGGCTCGGCGGGCATGGCGAGGGTCTTGGGGGCCGCGTGATTGCGGCCGTCGGGGGCGCTCACAGTCCGGGCACCATCACGAACATGGCGAACCACGCCACCGGGGCTGCCACCAACAGCGAGTCGAGCCGGTCCATCACGCCTCCGTGTCCGGGCAGGAAGGAGCTCATGTCCTTGATGCCCACATCTCTCTTGATCATGGATTCCACCAGGTCACCGGCGGTGCCGAAGGCCACCAGCAGCAGCCCGAGCACCGCCCCCACCGGCCACGGCGCGTGCAGCAGCCAGTGTGCGCAACCGGCACCCAACAGCATCGCCGCCAGCACCGACCCAGCGAAACCCTCCCAGGTCTTCTTGGGGCTCACCCGCGGCGCCATCGGATGCTTGCCGAAGAGCACCCCCGCGATGTAGCCGCCGGTGTCGGAGGCGATCACGCACAGCAGGAAGGTGATGATCCGTTGCCGGCCGTTGTCGTCGGCCAGCATCAGCGCGACGGTGGAGCCCAGCAGCGGAATGTAGGCGATGGTGAACAGGCTGGCCGAGGTGTCCCGGATGAAGCCCTCCGCACCGCCCCGCAGCCGCAGCACCAGACAGACCAGCGTGGTGACCGCCAACAGCCCGATGATCAGGGTGTTCGACGGCATGTGTTGCGCCGGGTGCTGACCGGCATAGTAGGAGCCGATCACCGTCGCAGCCGTGCCGATCACGATCGGCACGATCTCCGAGCGGGCACCCAGCCGCTCCAGTGCGTGGTGGATCTCCATGGCGCCCAGGCTGAGCGCCATGGCCACCAGCAGGATGAAACCCCAGTTCCACCAGGCCAGGGTGACGACGACAGAACCGAACAACCCCACGCCGACCGCGATTGCCGCCGGCAGGTTTCGGCCTGCGCGGGACGGCTTCGGCGGTGGGGTGAGGTCGGACGGGGCGATCTTCTCCTGGCTCATGGGTGACGTGCTGCTCAGACCTCGAGCAGTTCGGCTTCCTTGCTCTTGAGCAGCTCGTCGATCTGCTCGACGAACTTCTTGGTGGAGGCGTCCAGGGCCTTCTCGGCGCGAGTGGCCTCGTCCTCGCCGATCTCCTTGTCCTTCTCCAGGCGCTTGATGGCGTCGTTGGCGTGGCGGCGCACATTGCGCACGCTGACCCGGCCCTCTTCGGCCTTGTGCTTGGCCATCTTGATGTACTCCTTGCGCCGGTCCTCGGTCAGGGCCGGCAGGATGCAGCGGATCATGTTGCCGTCATTCGACGGATTCACGCCCAGATCGGAGTCCCGAATGGCCTTCTCGACGGCATTCAGTGCGGAGCGATCGAAGGGGGTGATCAGGATGGTGCGGGCCTCCGGCACCTGGAAGGTGGCCAGCTGCTGCAGCGGGGTCGGGGCGCCGTAGTAGTCCGCCATCAGCTTGTTGAACATGGCGGGATGGGCGCGCCCGGTGCGGATCCCAGCGAACTCCTCGCGGGCGAAGTCGACGGCGGAGGCCATCTTCTTCTCGGCGTCCTTGATGATGTCGGTGATCACGATTGTTCCTTAGGTGGTGTTGGGACTTCTTCAGTGAAAGGGTGACTTGCTCAGCGGTGGATGGTGGTGCCGATCTGCTCGCCGGTGGCGGCCTTGGCGATGTTGCCGTCGACGGTCAGGTTGAAGAAGACCATCTTCAGGTTGTTGTCCCGGGCCAACGAGATGGCGGCGGCGTCGGCCACCTTCAGGTCCTTGGCCAGATAGTCGTCGTAGCTGAGCTCATCGAACATCTTGGCGTCGGGATTGGTCTTGGGATCGGAGTCGAAGACGCCGTCGACGCCCTGCTTGCCCATCAACAGCGCCTCGCAGCCGATCTCCAGCGCGCGCTGGGCGCTGACGGTGTCAGTGGAGAAGTAGGGCATGCCCGCTCCGGCACCGAAGATCACGATCCGGCCCTTCTCCAGGTGACGCACGGCGCGCCGGGGAATGTACGGTTCGGCAACCTGGGTCATGGTGATGGCGCTCTGGACGCGGGTGGGGACGCCGGCCTTCTCGCAGAAGTCCTGCAGGGCGATGGCATTCATCACGGTGCCCAGCATGCCCATGTAGTCGGCGCGTTCGCGTTCCATGCCGTTCTGGCTGAGCTCGGCACCGCGGAAGAAGTTGCCGCCGCCCACGACGATCGCCACCTCCACGCCGCTCTTGGCGACGTCGGCCACCTGACGGGCGATGTTGGCCACGACTGCCGGGTCGACGCCGACCTTGCCACCGCCGAAGACCTCACCGGACAGCTTCAGCAGCACTCGCTTGTAGGGCTTGCTCACGTATTTCTCCTTATGGATCGCCCAGTCCCCCCGACCGGGCTTGTGGCAGCCACGCCGAGGCGTAGCGTCTGCCACTCTACTGAACTTTGCGTGCCACGTCGGCTCGGGAGGCTGCGGACACGACGATGGGGAGGGTTCCGGATGGAACCCTCCCCATCAACCACCGGTCAGCGCCGCCGGAGCGGCAACCGGCTCAGTGGCCGGCGGACAGCCGCGCGAAGCGGGTGACCTTGACGCCGGCAGCATCCAGCAGCTGGCCGACGGTCTTCTTGTCGTCGGAGACAGCGGGCTGCTCCACCAGGCAGACATCCTTGTAGAAGCCACCCAGGCGACCCTCGACGATCCGATCCAGGATCTTCTCGGGCTTGCCCTCCTCCAGAGCGGTCTCCTTGGCGATGCGGGCCTCCTTCTCGACCAGCTCGGCGGGGACGTCCTCGCGGCTGACGAACTGGGGCTGCATGGAGGCGATCTGCAGGGCGACCGAGTGCACCAGGGCCTCGTCCGCACCCTCGTACTCCACGATCACGCCGACCTGCGGCGGCAGGTCCTGCGAGCGGCGGTGCAGGTAGGTGTGGGTCTCACCCTCGTAGCTCACGGCTTCCTTGAGCTCGAGCTTCTCACCGATCTTGGTGGCCAGCGCCTCGACGGCGGACTGGACGGTGCCGTCCTCCAGGGCGACCGCATTGGCGGCCTCGACACCATTGGCGCCAGCGGCGGCCACGGCGGCGACGATCTTGTCGGCAAGGGCGATGAACTCGGCGTTCTTGGCGACGAAGTCGGTCTCGGAGCCCAGCTGGATCAGGCTCTTGCCGCTCGAGGCGACGATGCCATTGCTGGCCTCGCGATCCGAACGCTTGGCCATCTTGGCCTGGCCGGTGACCCGCAGGATCTCGACGGCGCGCTCGAAGTCGCCCTCCGCCTCGGTCAGGGCCTTCTTGGCATCCATCATTCCGGCGCCGGTGGCGTCGCGGAGCTTCTTCACATCGGCAGCAGTGATTGCCATGTCAATTTCCGTTCTTGGAAGTTGTTGCGGGACGGATTCAGTTGGCTTCGGTGGCGGCAGCAGCCTCAGCCGGGGCCTCGGCAGCGTCGACGGCGGGAGCCTCGGCCTCGACGGCGGGGGCAGCCTCAGCGGCGGGGGCCTCAGCCTCGACGGCGGGAGCCTCAGCCTCGGCGGGAGCCTCGGTCTTGGCCTCGGCCTCGGGGGCCTTGGCGTCGCCGGCCAGCAGCTCCTTCTCCCAGTCGGCCAGCGGCTCGGCGGCGGGAGCGTCGGCGTCGGCGGCATTGCCACCGGAACGCTGCAACAGGCCGTCGGCGGCGGCGTCGGCGATGATCCGGGTCAGCAGCGAGACGGAGCGGATCGCGTCGTCGTTGCCCGGGATCGGGAAGTCGACCTCGTCGGGATCACAGTTGGTGTCCAGGATGGCGACGACGGGGATGCGCAGCTTGCGCGCCTCGTCGATGGCCAGGTGCTCCTTCTTGGTGTCGACGATCCACACGGCCTGCGGGGCGCGGGCCATGTCACGGATGCCGCCAAGGGTCTTCTCCAGCTTGTCCTTCTCGCGCTTGAGACCCAGCAGTTCCTTCTTGGTGAGGCCGGAGGCGGCCACGTTCTCGAAGTCCATGACCTCGAGCTCCTTCAGGCGCTGCACGCGCTTGATGACGGTCTGGTAGTTGGTGAGCATGCCGCCCAGCCAACGCTGGTTCACGTAGGGCATGCCGACGCGGGTGGCCTGCTCGGCGATGGTCTCCTGCGCCTGCTTCTTGGTGCCGACGAAGAGCACCTGGCCGCCGCGGGCGACGGTCTCCTTGACGAAGGCGTAGGCCTTGTCGATGTAGGTCAGCGACTGCTGCAGGTCAATGATGTAGATGCCATTGCGCTCGGTGAAGATGAAGCGCTTCATCTTGGGGTTCCAGCGACGGGTCTGGTGTCCGAAGTGGACACCGCTCTCGAGCAGCTGGCGAGTGGTGACGACGGCCATGGCCGGTCCTTTCAGTCGTGGACGCAACGGCGCCCACACGGTTCCAAAGAAGCAACGAACTCTTCGTTGCCCACCTGATGCGCCGTCCGGCCTCCGCCCGCGTTGCCACGGGACCGCAGGAGACCCGACCCCCGAGGGGGATGAGCGCATGCGAAGTCAGCCCGAATCGGTTCGAGCTGCGCCTGCATTCTATGGGCTCCGGCATCCGGCAACCAAACCGGCTGATCCGGCCCTGTTGCGGCCCCTCCCGGGCGGAGTTGTCCACAGGTTGGAGGCTCCGGAAGAATTGTCCACAGGCCCCGGATGGCCTGACGCGAACGGACGCGTTTTGCACACACTCTGGGCATGACGGAATCCGTGAACCGAGGCCTGCGCTTGTTGCTGCTCGTGCTGCTGGTTCTGGGGCTGTGGACCCACCCGGACCCGGTGCGGCTGAGCGCCCCCGCGGCCATCGCCGCGCCCGCACCTCCCCCGCCCCTGCTGCGCCCCGTGGAGGGCGAGGTGGGCAGGGCCTTCGATGGGCCGAAGCAGAAGTGGGGCCGGGGGCATCGCGGGGTCGACCTGGCGGCGCGCCCCGGCGAGGCCGTGCTGGCCTCTGCGGACGGTGTCGTCGCCTTCGTCGGGCGGGTGGTGGACCGGGAGGTGCTCTCACTCACCCATGCCGGTGGCTACCGCACGACGCACGAGCCGGTACACGCGACGGTGACGGTCGGCCAGCGGGTGCGGGCCGGCGACGTGATCGGCTACGTGATGGCCGGCACGGAATGCCCCGACGGCTGCCTGCACTGGGGGCTGAAACTGGGCGAGCAGTACCTGGACCCGATGCGCTACCTGGCCACCACCGGGGTGCGGCTGTTGCCCGAAGATGCGCGAGTGGCGGCGCCTCCCCCGGCCGCCACCGGAGCTTTGCTGCAGACCCTCACGTCACCCCCGCTGCCGGCGGCATCCGGCGGGCTGGTCCGGCCGGCGTCGGGCCCGGTCACCTCGCCCTTTGGGCAACGCTTCCACCCGGTGCTGCACGTCTGGAAGCTGCACGACGGGATGGACTTCGGCGCCCCCTGTGGCACCCCGGTGCGGTCGGCGGCAGCGGGGCGGGTGGTGCTGACCGAGTTCAACGTCGCCTACGGCAACCGGGTGATCGTGGAGCATGGCAGCATCGGCGGGAGATCGGTGCGCACCTCCTACAACCACCTCAGTTCCATCGCCGTGACCACCGGGCAGACCGTGGCCCAGAACCAGTCCGTGGGCCAGGTGGGCAGCACCGGCTACTCGACGGGCTGCCACCTGCACTTCATGGTCTGGGCCAATGGCGGCCTCACCAACCCGGCCGGGTGGGTGCGGTGAGAATTGTGCAAACACGTTCCCCAGCAGAGCGGTTCCGTTCTAGTACCGCCGGGCCTGGTCATCGCGCCTCATGAACGCGCCACGGCTGAGGCTCTCGCGGCCCACTGTGTTGGTGTCTTCTTCCTTCCACTGGTTCATGAAGAGGGCCGCAGGAGCCCAGACGTGAAGATCAACGGCGAGGTGTGGGAGTTCAAGTCACCCACCGACTCCTCGCTCAGGAGCACGATCGCCAGCCAGTTCAAGCGAGCTCAGCACCAGTCGCCCAGAGTGGTGATCGACCTACAACGGTGCGGCCTCCCCGACGCTTTGGCCGTCGCACAGTGCGTACGGCGTTTGCAAGGACAGAAGCGGATCAGGCGGCTGAACGTCCTCGACAAGACTCGCGCCGTGGCCTTCTGTGGAGCTATCGACTAGAATTTGACACGAAGGCGGCAGCCAGCCCACCGGGGGGAAACTCTCGGGCAGGCCAGCCGCCTTCCTCATTTGTCGGGCTCGCACCGGTCTGGCAGAGGGTGGCCTGTGGGCGCCCACCAAACCTGATCTGTTGGTCGCCCGGAAGCTCGCCCCGCATCTGATCTGACCCGAGCTGGCACTTGGGGCGCACAACTCAGGCGCGCGGGTGGGCCTGGTTGAAGGCGGCCCGCAGGCGCTCATTGCTGACATGGGTGTAGATCTGGGTGGTGGCCAGTGAGGCGTGCCCCAGCATCTCCTGCACGCTGCGCAGATCGGCGCCCCCCTCCAGCAGGTGGGTGGCCATCGCGTGCCGCAGGCCGTGTGGGCCCAGATCCGGCGCCTGGGGCACCGCCTCCAGCGCGTGGTGCACCACCCGTCGGGCCACCCGGGGATCGATCCGGTCGCCACGAGCCCCCAAGAAGAGCGCATTGGTCGTGACCCCACCCTGCAGCTGGCCGCGGGCCCGCAGCCAACGCTCCACCGCGGCGATGGCGGGCTCGCCCAGCGGGACGGTGCGTTCCTTGTTGCCCTTGCCCAGCACCCGGGCGGTGCGACGGGCGAAGTCCAGATCCGCCAGATCCAGCCCGCACAATTCACTGACCCGGATCCCGCAGCCGTAGAGCACCTCCAGGATGGCGACGTCGCGGATGGGCAGCGGCCCATCGCCCTCCGCGGCCCGGGCGGTGGCCGCGGCAAAGAGCTCGTCCACATCGGCCCTGGCCAGGTCGAGCGGCAGCCGCCGGGGCACCCGTGGCGACTTCAGGCCGGCCGCCGGGTCGCTGGCGACCAGACCCTCCCGGGCGGCCCAGGCGAAGAAGACCCGCGCCACGCCGCTGCGTCGCTGAAGTGTCGCCGGGCTGGCACCGTCGGCCTGCATCGCCGCCAGCCAGCCGCGCAGGTCACGCAATTCCACCCCGGCCACCCCGGGGATCCCCCGGGCGAGCAGGTGGGTCAGCAGCGCCGTGACATCGCCACGATAGGCGCGCACGGTATGGGTCGAGTTGCCGCGTTCCTGGCTCAGCCAGACGGTGAACTCGTCCAGCACGGAACGCGATTCCGCGCTCAGCGTGAGCTGGGGAGCGGAATCCTCGGGCGAAGAGCTGGCTGCTGGCATGCCGCAAGTCTAGATTTCACGCATGAGCGAAAACGCGCAGCCGCACGTCCACTTGCTGATCGGGTGCTACACCGATGAGTCCGGCACCGACGGAATCCTGCCCACCCACCTGACCCCGAGCGGCCCCACTGTCTCCGGCCCCGGCGTCGAGCTGCCCAACGCCAGCTGGCTGGTGCACCACGATGGCCTGGTGCTGGCGGTCAGCGAGTGGGTCCCCGGGCGGCTGGCGGTGCTGCGGCACGACGGCGAGCAGTGGCGGGTGGCCAGCAGCGCCCCCACCCAGGGCGCAGATCCCTGCCACCTGGCGGTCTCCCCCGACGGGGCGTGGATCGCGGTGGCCAACTACGGCTCGGGCTCGGTCAGCCTGTTCGTGACGCCCGGCAGTGCGTCGCTGGATGAGCCGCTGGCGGTGCTGGCCTTCGAGGGCAACGGTCCGGTGGCGGGGCGGCAGGATTCGTCGCATGCCCATCAGGTGACCTGGCTGGACGACGACCACCTGCTGGTCTGCGATCTGGGCGCCGACCAGTTGCGCGTCGTCCGGGTGCGCGCCACCGGTGGGGGCGCCGAACTGGAGGAGCTGACGGCGGTGAACCTGCCGCCCGGCACCGGCCCGCGCCACCTGGTACTGCGGCAGACCGCGCCGAGCGAGCAGCAGGTTGCCGTCGCCGGTGAGTTGAACGGGCAGGTGATCGGGCTCCGGCACGAGGGCACCGACTGGGCCAATGGCTGGTGGGTGGGGCACAACGTGCTGGCCACCCACACGCCGGGCGCGTCCCAACCGTCGGGGCTGCGCTGGTTCGGCCATGACCTGGTGCTGGCCAATCGCGGCACCGACACCATCGCGCTGGTGCGCTGGGGTGACGACGGCACGCTGGCGCTGGTCAGCGAGTCACCCTGTGGCGGCCGCAGCCCGCGAGACCTTGCCGAACACGGCGGGCTGCTCTTCGTCGCCAATCAGGAGTCCGACGAGGTCAGCATGCTGGCCCACCGAGGCGACGGCTTCGAGCAGGTCGGGCAGCTCCAGGTGCGGCGCCCGGCAAGCCTGCTCTTCGGCTCCGTCGATGACGGCCAGACGGGCGCGACGCGATAGGTTGTGCCCCGAAGGTTCACCATCGCAAGGAAGGCAGGACATGGGCGCGAAGAGTCTCGAGGAGCTCACCACCGGAGGTACGCTGCGGCGGATCACCCGCTGGGGTGAGCCGGTGATGCACGCCCCCACGCGCCCCGTCACCAACTTCGACGACGAGCTGCACGAGCTGATCCGCGACATGTTCGCCACCATGGAGGCCTCGCAGGGCGTTGGCCTGGCGGCCACCCAGGTGGGCGTCGACCTGGCCCTGTTCGTCTACCGCTGCCCCGACGAGGACCTGCGGGAGCAGGTGGGTGTCTTCTGCAATCCCGTCGTCACGTTGCCGACGGGCAAGGAGCGCAATCTGGACGCCAGCGAGGAGGGGTGCCTGAGCTGGCCGGGCGGCTACCAGCCCCTGGCGCGGCCCGACAAGGCCACCTGCACCGGCCAGGATGCCTTCGGCAATGAGCAGACCGTGGTGGGCACCGGCCTGTTGGCCCGTTGCCTGCAGCACGAGACCGATCACCTGGGCGGCACCGTCTTCGGCGATCGGCTCAGCGCGCGATCGCGCCGCAAGCTGGACGAACAGCACGAGCAACTCAAGCACCTCTACCCCGACGACTGGCCCATCACCCCCAAGGGACGCCGGGACGACGCCTGATGCACCCGACCCAGACGCCCTACACCGAGAACCCCCTGCGCGCGATCCTGCTGCTCGCCTGCCGCGTCGCGCTGGGCGTAATCTTCTTCACCCACGGTTGGAGCAAATTCACCGACCCGACCATCCAGGCGACCATCAAGCAGTTCACCACCTGGGGCATCCCGTACCCGGGGATCTCCGCACCCCTGGTGGGAGCGCTGGAGGTGATCGGCGGCGCCTGCCTGGTGCTGGGCGCCTACACCTGGGTGGTGTGCGTCCTGCTGAGCCTGGAGATGGCCGGCGCCATCTGGTTCATCCACCGCCACAACGGCTTGCTGGTTGGCAAGGGCGGTTGGGAATACAGCGCCGCCCTGATCGCCGGGCTGATCAGCCTGTCGATCGCCTCCGCCGGGCAGTTCAGCTACGACGCCTGGGCCAATGGGGATGATTCCCCCAAGCGGCGGCGCACCACCCGTCGTCGCTGAGCACGCCACCCGGATCAGCGACGGCCGAACATCCGCCAGATCCGCGACGCCAGCAGGAAGCACACGGCCGGCAGCCCGAAGAGCAACCATGGGCTGATCCGGGTCTGCAGCTGGAAGTTGTCGTCGCGGTCCATCGCTGTCGCCTCCACACCCGGCAGCAGGGTGATCCGGTCAGAGACGGTTCGCCCGTTCAGACCGGCCGCCATCGCCCCGTCGATGAATGCGGCGCTGGCAAACAGCGACAGCAGGCAGATCAGCGCGAAGGCCAGCATCGCCGCAACGGCTCCGGAATTCCAGGCCGGGCGACGCGGGTCGCGCACCGCATCGGCGCTCTGCTTGGCCAGCAGCCGGATGCTCCCCAGTCCGTCGCGGGCTCGCTCCCAGCCCACCTCCGCGCTGGCCTCGGCCAGGTTGGCCTTGAGTTCCCTACGGAGCTGGCGACGGGCCTTCCACGGGGCGCCGTAGAAGTCCAGCCAGAAGTCATAGCGAGTGTCGAGCCACTCGGAACGGATACTCATCTCTCCTCCTTGACGATCACCTCGACGGCGGTGGCGAGTTCTCGCCAGGCGCCGAGCAGTCGGTGGCACTCCGCGCGTCCGGCGGGAGTGGTGGTGTAGTACTTGCGCGCCGGGCCGGTCGCCGAGGGGCGCAGCTCGGAGGCGAGCATTCCCGCCTTCTCCAGCCGGGTCAGCGCCGGGTAGACCGTCGCCTCGCCCAGGTCGTCAAACCCTGCCTCCCGCAGCCGGGTGACCACCGCATAGCCGTAGTCGGTCCGCCGGTCCAGCAGGAGGAGCAGCAGGGGCGCGAGCACCCCCTTCAACATCTGCGGATCGTGTTCCATGACTCAATGCTCATGTCAGATACTAGATATTGTCAAGTACCTGACCATGGCGAGATCTGGTGGGCGATCGGGCAGCTCAGGGGCGCAGGACGTAACAGACGACGGCGGTCGCGGCGGCGACGTTGAGCGAGTCGACGCCGTGGCCCATCGGGATCCGCACGACGGCGTCGGCCTGGGCCAGCCAGCGCTCACTCAGCCCGGCACCCTCGGTGCCCATCAGCACCGCGAGCCTCTCCCCCGGCGCCACCCGGGCCGCCAGCTGGTCCAGGCTGATCGAGTCATCCCGCAGGGCCAGGGCGACGATGGTGAAGCCGGCCCGCTTGAGCCGCTCCAGGTCATGCTCCCAGTCCTGCATCCGCGCCCACGGGAGGCTGAAGACCGCGCCCATCGAGGTCTTCACCGAGCGCCGGTAGAGCGGATCGGCGGCCCGGGGCGCGAGCAGCACGCCGTCCCAGCCGAGGCCGGCGGCGGAGCGCAGGATCGCGCCGATGTTGGTGTGGTCGACGATGTCCTCCACCACCACAAGACGTCGGGCGTCCAGCAGGTCGTCCACCCGGTGCCGAGTCTGGCGTTCGATCGAGGCCAGGGCGCCGCGGTGCACGTGGAAGCCGGTGACCTGTTCGGCCAGCGCGAAGTCGACGATGTAGACATCCGCGTCACAGCCATCCAGCACGTCGCGCAGTTCGTCGGCCCAGCGCTGGGTGAGCAGGAAGGAGCGCGGCCGGTAACCGCCCTCGATGGCGCGTCGAATCACCTTGGCGCCCTCGGCGATGAAGAGCCCCTCGGCGGCCTCCATCGAGTGCCGCAGCGAGGTCTCCCGCAGCGCGACGTAGTCCCGCAGCCGCGGGTCGACAGGGTCGGTGATCTCGACGAAGGTGGCCACCGCAGGATTCTAGTCAGGCCGGGTTTCTCGGTGGGCCACCGTAGCCGCCAGCGACGTGCGAAGGATCCCTCGCCTCCGCGTTGAGGGGCTGGAACGCCGCGCTCGGCGCACTCGGCATCCATGTCCAGCTGGGCCACCCCAAGCGCGTCGGCGACGACGGTTAGGCTGTGCCGCATCATGACTGTGCGCCTTCCCAGACTCGACTACTTCCTGCTGGCCATCATCGCGGCCGCCGTCGTGGCCAGCATCTTCCCGGCCACTGGCGGTCTGGTGCCCGTCGTCAGCTGGGCCAGCAAGATCATGATCGCCATTCTGTTCTTCCTCTACGGCGCCCGGCTCAGCCCGCACGAGGCGCTGCAGGGGCTCAAGCACTGGCGGCTGCACTCGGTGATCCTGACCTTCACCTACCTGCTCTTCCCGGTGATCGGCCTGGCGATGCGGCTGTTGGTGCCGGGCCTGCTCAGCGAGGAGCTCTACCGCGGGATGCTCTGGCTCTGTCTGGTGCCGTCAACGGTGCAGTCCAGCATCAACTTCACCTCCATCGCCCGCGGCAATGTGGCCGGCGCCATCGTCAGCGCCTCCTTCTCCAACCTGATCGGGGTGGTGGTCACTCCCCTGCTGGCGCTGCTGCTGATGAGCACCACCGGCGGGTTGAAGATCGACGCCAGCTCGGTGCTGGACATCGTCGTGCAACTGTTGGTGCCCTTCGCGCTGGGCCAGCTCTCGCGTCGCTGGACCGCCGCCTTCGTGAAGCGGCACAAGAAGTTGAAGCTGGTGGACCAGGGCTCGATCGTGCTCGTGGTCTACTCCGCCTTCAGCGCTGGCATGCGGGACCACATGTGGACCAAGGTGCACGTGCTGGACATCGTCAAACTCGTGGTGGTCTGTCTGGTGCTGCTGGCCTTCATGCTGTGGCTGACCTGGCACGTCGCGCGCCTGCTGGGCTTCAACCGGGCCGACGCCATCGCCATCCAATTCTGCGGCACCAAGAAGTCGCTGGCGACGGGCGTACCGATGGCCACCGTGTTGTTCGCCAACATCCCCGACGTGGGTCTGATGGTGCTCCCGCTGATGGTCTTCCACCAGGTTCAGCTGATGGCCTGCAGCGCCATGGCCGGCCGTTACGCCCGGCAGGTGCCCGACGAGCCACTCGTCGACGCCTAGGCTGGGCGCATGGCAGAGATCCGAAAGCACAAGCCGTCGGCTGGCTCCCCTATCGCCCAGGCGCTGGAGAAGGCGCTCGGCGCCGCCGTCCGGCCCGTCGCGCCGGGAGCGCCGCCGCAGCCCAACAGCCCCGAGCGGACTCCCGCGGTCAAGCCGCCGACCGTCGGCGCGACCTCGATCCCCGGTGGCGGCTGGGTGAAGATCAAGCCCAGCCAGGCACCCAAGGTGACCAAGCACGACGACGAGGAAGACTGAGATCAACGCAACGTGCCCCGGTGGAATCATCCACCGGGGCACGCTTCAGGTTGTCAGCTGGTCACTGGCCCTGCTGCGGGGGCTCCCAACCGGTCTGGTAGCTCGGCCCAGCCGGGGCCTGGCCATTGCCGTCCTGGTACTGGCCGGGAACCTGCATCGGCTGCGGCTGGTCGGCCGGGGCGACGGCGTCGGACTGACCCTGACCAATCCCGGGTGCCGCGGTGGAGCCGCCGATCTGTGCCGCACCCGCGGAGGGATCCAGCGGTGCGCTCTGCTTGCGCGGCTTGATCGCGGGATTGGAGAGCTTCTCCGCCTCCTCGATCACCGACTGCACCGTCTTGTCGCTCTGGGCGCGCTCCTGGTCCGTCTGGGCCTGGATCTCGGCCATCACGTCCACCTTCTCCGGCGCGGAGAACTTGGTCTTGTCGACGGGGTTGAAACCCTGCAGCTTCTCGGCCAATTCGGTGCCGCCGACCGCCGAACCAAGCCCCTTGAGGGCGTCGTTCAGCTCGCTCGGCACGATCCACACCTTGTTGGAGTCGCCGCGGGCCAGCGCGGGCAGCATCTGCATGTACTGGTATGCCAGCAGGCCCTGGTCGGGCTCGCCGGCGTGGATGGCGTTGAAGACGGTGGTGATGGCCTGGGCCTCGCCTTCGGCGCGCAGCATCTGCGCCTGCCGGTCGGCCTGGGCGCGCAGCACCGCGGCCTCCCGATCGCCCTGGGCACGCAGGATCGCGGATTCCCGCTCACCGCCGGCGGAGAGAATCTGCGACTGCCGCTGGCCCTCGGCCAGCAGGATCTGGGCCCGCTTGTCGCGCTCGGCCCGGGCGCCCTTCTCCATCGCGTCGCGAATGGTGGCCGGCGGCTCGATGGCGCGCAGCTCGACGCGGTTCACCTTGATGCCCCACTTGCCGGTGGCCTCGTCCAGCACGGCGCGCAGCTTCTGGTTGATCTCCTCGCGGGAGGTCAGCGCACGCTCCAGATCCATGCCGCCGATGATGTTGCGCAGCGTGGTCATGGTCAGCTGCTCGATGGCGCCACGGTAGTTCTGCGCCTCGTAGGCGGCGCGGACCGGATCGACGATCTGGAAGTAGATCACCGAGTCGATGTTCACCATCAGGTTCTCTTCGGTGATCACGCCCTGCGGCGGGAAGGCCTGCACCTCCTCGCGCATGTCCATCGTGTAACGCACCCGGTCAACCAACGGCACCAGCAGGTGCGGACCCGGTTCCAGCGTCCGGCGGAACTTGCCCAGCCGCTCCACCACCGCGATCTGCTGCTGCTTGATGATCCGCAGCGACTGCTGCAGCGCGATGACCACGAAGACGATCAGCAAGATCATCAGGATCATTCCGATTTCCATCAATCCTCCTCAAGGGGAAACCGGGATTTCCTCCCGGCAAGGGGTGTTGATCAGTTCTCGAGCATTCGACGCTGCGTGCCCAGTTCCCGTTCCACGGGGTAGACCACCAGCGTCGTCCCGTCCACTTCATACACCTCGACGAGGTCGCCGACCCCGATCTGGAGGTCTGCATTCAAGCTGCGCGCAGTCCAGATCTCGCCGTTGACCTTCACCTCGCCGCCGCTGCGGGTGATGGCGGCGGTGGCCAGACCCTCGGAGCCCACCAGCTTGCTCAGGCTGGAGCGGTAGCCGGGGGCATTGCGCACCCGACGCAGCAGGGTGGGGCGCAGGAAGCCGAGCATGGCGGCGGCGACGGCCAGGGCGACGACCACCTGCAGCCAGACCATCGTCGGGAGGAAGAAGGAGACCACTCCGCCGACAAGGGCGCCCGAGGCGAGCATCAGCAGCGTGAGGTCCAGGGTGAGCATCTCGGCGCTGGCCAGGACCAGGGCGATGGCGCCCCACAAGGCCCACAGGTTGTCGCCCACCCAGTGGACGAACTCGCCTTCCTGCGGAATCATCTGCGCTCCTCTATTCGGTGGTCGCCCGGCGGGCTCGGATGGCACGCGCGGTCAGGCGACCGTCGATCCGGTCCAGTTGCAGGGGCAGGTCGAAAGTCTCGCTGAGGTTCTGTGAGGTCAGCACCAGGTGCGCCGGGCCAGCGGCCACGATCTTGCCCTCCTTCAGCAGCAGGGCGTGGGTGATCCCGTCGGGAATCTCCTCGACGTGGTGGGTGACCAGCACGGTGGCGGGCGCGTACAGGTCGTCACACAGCTCGCTCAGGCTGGCAACCAGCTCCTCCCGCCCGCCGATGTCCAGCCCGGCGGCCGGCTCGTCCAGCAGCAGCAGCTCCGGGTCGGTCATCAGGGCGCGGGCAATCAGCACCCGCTTGCGCTCCCCCTCACTGAGGGTGCCGAAGGTGCGATCCGCCAAGTGGTCGACGTGCATCTGGGCCATCAGTTCCTTGGCCCGCTCGTGATCCATCGAGTCGTAGTGTTCCCGCCAGCGGCCCATCACGGCGTAGGAGGCGGAGACCACGATGTCACTGACCGTCTCGCTCTTCGGGATCCGATCCGCGACGGCCGACGAGGTGACGCCGATCCGGGGACGCAGCTCGAAGACGTCGACGGTGCCCAACACCTCACCCAGGATGCCGGCGACGCCGGTGGTGGGGTGCATCTGGCAGGCCAGGATGTTCATCAGGGTGGTCTTGCCAGCGCCATTGGGCCCGACGATCACCCAGCGGTCGCCCTCCTCGACGTCCCATGTGACGTCGTCCAGCAACCACTTCGTTCCGCGTCGAACGCCAACCCCGGACAGATCCACGACACTTGCCATGGCTGAAACCTATCCGAGTCGCGGGGCATGCCCAAGCCCGACGCCCTCGTTATCCTCACATCATGCTCGACGTCAGCCTTCGCCTGGCCACCACCCTCAATCGCCTAGCCAGCGGCCGGACCAATGCACCCGACGCGGAACAGGTGGTGCGTGGCGACGGCACGCCGCACCACGTCGTCGATCCCGACGGCCTGTTGGGGCTGGACCCCTTGCGGGCTGTCCCGCTCCGGCTGGCACTGGCCCGGTTGGAGCACGGCCGCCTGGGGTCTCCCAACCCAACGGAGGGTGCGACGCCGGTCTGGGCCCTGCTGCTGCCCCGCCCGGGACGCCCCGCCGGATTGCGTGGGCCGGCGGACTTCACCCGGGCCGCGCTGGAGTGCGAGTCGGTGGTGCTCACCCACGACGGGACGCTGGCCTGGCTCGGGGAACGGGTCGGTGGTGGAGTGCAGTGGCGACTGGCCCGGGCCGATCGGCCGCTGCCCCCGCCTGATCCGCGGGAGTGCGCCCGGCAGTTCTCCCGCACGGTGGCGCAGGCCGCGAGCGTGCTCTCGGAGCTGGATCTGGCCGTCGGTGCCCGCCCGGGCGAGGTGCACGCCCCGGTGCTGGGCGAGGGCTACCCGTCGCGTTCCCAGACCCTGCTCGATCGGGCCTGGCTGGTGCTGCTGGCCGTCGACGCCGCCCTGGCAAGCCAGCACGAGGTGCTGCACTCGCACGCCGTCCTGACGCGAGAGCGGCACCTGCGAGAACTCGCAGATGCCGCCCTGGATGCGATCAGTGCCGCCACCTCTTGGCCCGAGTGGGTGCTGGAGGTGTGAGCGGTCAGCGCCGCTTGGCCTTCGGGCCGGTCAGCCGGTAGCTCGCCAGCACGGCCTTGTGGTCCGTTGGCCACGGCGTCGGGCTGCTGAGGACGTCGTCGGTGGCGTCCGGCCTGCGCTCATTGCGGACAATGGAACCAGCCGGCCCGACGATGCCCGCATCCAACAGTTTCAGTCCCGGCATCGGCGAGGTGAAGATGTAGTCAATCCGATCCCGCTCGTCGGCCTTGGGCGCCCACGCCAACTGGTCCAGGCGGGCGAGCGGATTGTCGGCCGGCCAGGTCATTCCCGGGTGCGTGACCGGGTTGGGGTAGATGGTGCGATAAGCGTCGATGAAACCCGCCTCGGCCAGCTTCTGGGTGGACTGCCACGGGATGACCAACCCATGGTGGTCGTACAGATCCTTGGTGGCCGCGGTCCAGTCCAAGACGCTGGGCTCATTGAAGTCGCCACCCAGCAGCACGGAGCGTCCCTTGCTTCGCTCGTCGGCCGCATCGGTCAGGAAGGTGTCGATCACGCGAGGACGGCCCGAACGCAGGTTGTCCGCGAGGATCGCATCAACATCATCCACCGGACCGGTGGGGATCTGGCCCCATCCGTACTCCTCGAAGGGCCCGCTGGCTGAGCCGCCACCGTAGCCACGCGGAAGGTAGGTGGCGTACCAGCGGTACTCGAAGTGGGCTGCGTAGCAGGCAACCTGACGCCCTCGGATATCAATCACGGCCTTGGTGATGAACGGAAGCTGGCCGGTTTCCAAGATCGGGTAACGGGAGAGCACCCCGGTGTCGGAACTCTCGGCATACCGCCACGACTCACCCGCGGTGCTCAACTGGGCGGCAAGCTTGGCGGTGGATTCGCCTGACTCGGAGAGCAGGACGACATCGGCTCTCGTCTGGCGAATCACCGCGGTGACGAGTTCCAGACCGGGCTCGATCACGGTGCCGCCGAACCAGATGTTGATGGCCAGGACACGCAGCGTCTCGGGCTTCTGGGCGTGGGCAGCGGGCGCGGCGAGCGTACTGCTGGCCGCCACCGCGGCGCCGACTGCGGTGGCGCCCAAGACGCCGCGACGGGTGATGGGGTGGTTCATGTTGCCTCCAGATGGGGATGGGTCAATCTGGACGCTAGAGATCACTCGTAAACCGTTGCCCAACAGGGAATGTCGCTCAGGCGCCCATCGAGTGCACGCCACCGTCGACGTGGATCATCTCGCCGGTGGTCTTCGGGAACCAGTCGCTGAGCAGCGCGACGACGCCCTTGGCGGTCGGAACGGCATCCTGCAGGTCCCAACCCAGCGGGGCGCGCTCGTCCCAGACGTCGTTGAAGGTGTTGGAGCCGGGGATCGCCTTCTTGGCGATGGTGTCCAGCGGGCCGGCGGCGATGATGTTGCAGCGCACGCCTTCCGGGCCCAGGTAGCGGGCCAGGTAACGGCTGGTGGACTCCAACGCGGCCTTGGCGACGCCCATCCAGTCGTAGGTGGGCCAGGAGATCCGACCGTCGAAGCTGAGGCCGACGACGGACACGTCGTCGCTGAACAGCGGCTTGCAGGCCATGGTGAGGCTCGCCAAGGAGTAGCTGGAGACCTTCAGCGAGGTGGCGACGTCCTCCCACGGGGTGGTCAGGAAGCCACCGCCCAGCGCGGTCTCCGGGTTGGCGAAGGCGATGGAGTGCACGACGCCGTCGATCCGGTCCATCCCGTTGGCGCGCAGCATGTCGGGCAGCGCGGCCAGGGCTTCCTCGTCGGTGACATTCAGCTCGATCACCGGCGGCACCGGGTCGAGGGCCTGGACGACGCGGTTGGTGAGGCTGAGCGCCCGCCCGAAGTTGCTGACGATGACCGTCGCGCCCTGCTCCTGCGCGATCTTGGCCACCTGGTAGGCGATCGAGGTCTTGTGGGTCACGCCGGTGACCAGGATGTTCTTGCCTTCGAGGATTCCCATGGATTGCCTTCTGTGCTTGGCTTTGCGATGCCGGACGAGTGGAACGGGTGGATGGACGGAAGGGTCAGTGTCCCATGCCGAGGCCGCCGTCGACGGGAACCACGGCGCCCGTCACGTAACCGGCGGCATCGCTGGTGAGGTAGCGCACGGCGGCGGCGACGTCGTCGGGGCTGCCCAGCTTGCCCACCGGGATCTGGCCCTGGTAGCGCTTGATGGTCTCCTCGTCGAGCACGGCGGTCATGTCGGTCTCGATGAAGCCGGGGGCCACCACATTGCAGGTGATCCCGCGGCTGCCCAGCTCGCGGGCCGTGCTGCGGGCCATGCCCACCAGCGCGGCCTTGGAGGAGGCGTAGTTGACCTGACCGGCCGAGCCCAGCAGGGCCACGACGGAGCTGATCAGCACGATCCGGCCGTGCTTCAGCTTCATCATCGGCCGCACGGCGCGCTTCACCACCCGGAAAGTGCCGGTCAGGTTGGTGTCCACCACGGCCTCGAAGTCCTCGTCGGACATCCGCATCAGCAGCCCATCCTTGGTGATGCCGGCATTGGCCACCAGGATCTCCACGGGGCCGTTGGCCTCTTCGACGGCCGTGAACGCCGCCTCCACCTGCTCGGGATCGGTGATGTCGCACTGCACGCCCAGCACGCCCTCGGGCACGTCACCGGAGCGGTAGGTGGCGGCCACCTTGTGACCGGCCCGCTGCAGGTCCGCGGCGATGGCACGGCCGATGCCCTTGCTGCCGCCGGTGACCAGCACGCTGCGGGCGATGAAGTCGGAATTCTGGGAGTCGACGCTGTTTTGGCTCACCCAATCAAGCTACCCAAGTCCCCCCGTTCGGCCGGTGTGCTGGCGAACAATGTCGTCTGGGCTTCTTTGGAGGATTCCGACCGTGGCCCGGAGTCGTAGAGTGGCTCCATGGCCACTCACACCAGCGCGGATCGGGCCGCCTCACCGGCGACGCCCGATGAGCCGGTGGTGATCACCGATGCGCGGCTTGCCCGCAGCGACGACATCGAGATGCGGCAGCGCCGCTACGCCTACACCATGCTGATCCGCACCGTCTGCTTCGTCGCGATGTTCTTCGTCCCCGGCCTGTGGCGGTGGGTTTGCCTGGCCGGTGCCTCCGTGCTGCCGGCCATTGCGGTGATCCTGGCCAATGCGCGGGAGAACCGCACCCATCCGCAGGATCTCAACCCTTCCGACGAGGAGCCCGAGGTGGCCATGCCGATGCTGGCACCCGGGCCGGTGATCAAGGGCACCGTTGTCGGCGACGACGGGTAGGGTCGACGGCGTGAAGAAGCTGTGGCTACGTTGGATTGCGCTGGTGGTCTTCGTCGTGCTGCTCGGGGCCCTGTTCATCCGGCTCGGCGAGTGGCAGATGCACCGGCTGGACTGGCGACGGGGGAACAATGCCCGGATCGTCGCCTACCAGCAGCAGCCGGTGAAACCGTACCGGGAGGTCTTCACCCACCCGATCACCGACAACGACCAGTGGCAGCGGGTCACCGCCACCGGCACCTTCGACGCCAAGAACCAGATCCAGGCGATGTACCGCAACCAGGACAAGCAGGCGGGCAGCGAGGTGATCACCCCGCTGCGCACCACCGAGGGTGACTGGCTGCTGGTGGACCGGGGCTTCATCCCCCGGGAACAGGGCGGCAAGGAGGTCGCCGTGCTGCCCGCTCCCCCGGTGGGGACCGTCACCGTCACTGGCTATGTGCGTCGCAGCGAACACGGCAAGGACGTGGCGATCACCCCTCAGGACAAGATGGTGCGGCTGGTCAACGCCCCCAAGATCGGCGAGGCGCTCAACCGTGAGGTGCTGGACGGCTACGTCGGTCTGACCGAGATCACCCCCGCCCAGAGCGGCAACCTCAAGCCGATGACCACGCCGGAACTGACCGAGGGACCGCACCTGTCCTATGCCATCCAGTGGTTCTGCTTCACCGCAATCGCCGTCGCTGGCGCGGGCGTGCTGATCCGGGCGGATCTGCGGGATCGCAAGAAGGCCCAGACCCGCAAGGAACGCAAGGCCCAGGCCGCCCGGGCAGCCACTGCCGGGAGCGCGCCCGAGAACACCGACCGCTTCAACGAGACTCTGGAGGACAGCGATGCAGCTCGGTCTTGAGAACAAGGTCTTCGTGGTGACCGCCGCCAGCTCCGGGCTGGGGCTGGCCACCGCGCGTGAACTGGTGGCCGAGGGCGCCAAGGTGGTGCTGGTGGCCCGCCGCGCCGAGGTGCTCGACGATCTGGCCGGTGAGCTGGGCGCCGCGACGCTGGCCGCGGACCTGGCCGAGGCCGAGACCCCGCAGCGTGCGGTGGACCTGGCCATGGAACGCTTCGGCCGGGTGGACGGGGCGATGGTCAGTGTCGGCGGGCCGCCCAAGGGCAGCGTGCTGGGCACCACCGACGAGCAGTGGACGCAGGCCTTCGCGTCGGTCTTCCTGCCCGCGCTGCGCACTGCCCGCGCCGTCTTCGGCGCCAACCCGGCCGCGACGATGGGCTTCGTGCTCTCCACCTCCGCCAAGGCCCCGCTGCCCCAGATGGCCCCCAGCAATGGCCTGCGGCCCGGGCTGGGCATGCTGATCAAGCAGCTGGCCGACGAGGTTGGCCCCGACGGAGGGCGCGCCTTCGGGCTGATGCCCGGCCTGGTGGCCACGGACCGGCTGACCTACCTGTACTCGCAGACCGCCGATCCGGCCGCCGCGCGCGCCGCCGATGAGCGCAACATCCCGCTGCGTCGCCTGGGTGAGCCGGAGCAGTTCGGCAAGGTGGCGTGTTTCCTGCTCTCCGATGCTGCCGGCTACGTCTCCGGTAGCGTGCTGGCCGTCGACGGCGGCGCGCTGCGCACCATTTGACGTGGCCATTGATCCAGTGTTGGGCCTGTTGGCCTGCCCCAGGTGCCGCCAGCCCCTGACCCGGGACGGCGGCAGCCTGACCTGCCGCCAAGGGCACCGTTACGACATCGCCAAGCAGGGGCATGTCAACCTGCTGGGCCGTGCCGCCCCGGCCAATGCGGACACCGCGGAGATGGTGGCCGCCCGGGCGCGTTTCCTGGGTGCCGGGCACTACCGGCCGATCGTCGACGCGCTGGTCAACCGGGTGCGTTCTGCGCGACGCGTGGTGGAGGCAGGCGCCGGCACCGGGCACTACCTGGCCGGGGTGCTGGACGCCCGGCCCGACGCGGTGGGGCTGGCCACCGACATCTCCGGTTTCGCCTGCCGCAGGGCGGCCAAGGCGCACGACCGGATGGGCGCCGTGGTCGCCGACACCTGGGCCGGATTGCCGGTCCGCTGCGGCGTCGCCGACGTGCTGCTGTGCTGCTTCGCGCCCCGCAACCCGGCCGAGTTCGCCCGGATCACCGCCCCCGGTGGGTTGTTGCTGGTGGTCACCCCCAATGAGGGGCACCTGGCCCAGGCTCGGGAATCACTGGGCCTGTTGGGGATCCAGGACGACAAGCTGGCCAAGCTGAACCGCTCCCTGTCCGGCGCCTTCGAGCCGGTGTGGTCCCAGCGGATCCGCTGGACCATGCAGCTGGATGCCGACGCCCTCACCGACCTGGTGCAGATGGGCCCCAATGCCTTCCACGAGCACGACGACGTCGGTGCGGGCCTGGACGTCGACGCCGACGTGCAGCTCAGCGTCTTTCGTCGCCCCGGGATGTGACGGTTCACTCGAACTGGGAGTGGTAAAGCTCCGCGTAGGGGCCATTGGCCGCGAGCAGTTCGGCGTGGGTGCCGCGCTCGACGATCCGGCCGGCCTCCAGCACCAGGATCTGGTCAGCGGCGCGCACCGTCGACAGCCGGTGGGCGATCACCACGGACGTCCGGTCCGCCATCGCCGCATCCAGGGCCCGCTGCACCGCCACCTCGGACTCGCTGTCCAGATGGGCGGTGGCCTCGTCCAGCACCACGATCGGCGGGGCCTTCAGCAGCAGCCGCGCAATCGCGAAGCGCTGCCGCTCGCCACCGGAGAGCCGGTAGCCGCGCTCCCCCACCATGGTGTCCAGGCCGTCGGGCAGCCGGTCCACCAGGCCGAGGATCTGGGCCGCGGCCAGGGCGTCGCGCATCTGCTGCTCGCTGGCGCCGGGCGCGCCGTAGGCCAGGTTGTTGCGGATGGTGTCGTGGAACATGTGCGCGTCCTGCGTGACATAGCCCACCATCTGCTGCAGGGATTCCTGGGTGAGTTCGCGGACGTCGTCGCCGCCGATCTTCACGCTGCCGTCGGTGACGTCGTAGAGCCGGGTCAGCAGGTTGGTGACGGTGGTCTTGCCCGCGCCCGACGGACCCACCAGCGCGACGGTCTGCCCGGGTGAGGCGTGGAAACTGACGTCGGTGAGCACCGGGGTGTTCTTGCTCTCGTGCCCCGGAGTGACCGGCTCCAGCGACGGCAGCGAGACCAGCTCCGGATCGGGATAGGTGAAGCCGACGTGCTCGAAGTCGATCGACGCCGTTCCTGACGCCCGACGGGCACCCGGCGCGTCGCTGATCAGGGGCTTCAGGTCCAGCACCTCGAAGACCCGCTCGAAGCTGACCAGCGCACTCATCACGTCGATCCGCACATTGGTGAGCTGCACCAGCGGCCCGTAGAGCCGGGCCAGCAGGCCGGCCAGGGCGGTCAGGGTGCCGACGGTGAGCGAACCCTTGATCGCCATCCAACCGCCCGCGCCGTAGACCAGCGCGGTGGCCAGCGCCGCCACCAGGCCCATGGCGGTCATGAACAGCCGCCCCACCATGGCGATGGTGACGCCATTGCCGCGCAACTCCGCGGCCTTGGTGGCAAACAGGTCGTGCTCCTGCTGCGGCCGTCCGAAGAGCTTGACCAGCAGCGCACCGGAGACGGTGAAACGCTCGGTCATCATCGCGGAGAGATCACCGTTGAGCTGCATCGAATCCCGGGTGAGGCTGGCCAGCCGCCCGCCGACGATCCGGGCCGGGATCAGGAAGACCGGCAGCAGCACCAGCGAGGCCAGGGTCAGCTGCCAGCTCAGCGAGATCATCGCGGCCAGCACCAGCACCAGCGAGATCGCATTGCTCAGCACGCTGGACAAGGTGGTGGTGAAGGCCCGCTGCGCCCCCAGCACGTCGGACTGCAGACGGCTGACCAACTTACCGGTGTGGGTGCGGCTGAAGAAGGCCAGCGGCATGGAACTGACGTGGTCGAAGACCTGGGTGCGCAGGTCGTAGATCAACCCCTCGCCGATCCGGGCCGAGCACCAGCGCTGCAGGATGCTCAGCGCGGCCTCCGCCACGGCCAGCGCCGCGACGATCCCGGCCATCTTCAGTACCAGGCCGGCGTCGCCCTTCAGCACACCGTCGTCGACGATGGTCTTGAACAGCAGCGGTGGCACCACCCCGGCGACGGCGCTGAGCACCACGCTCACCAGAAAGATCAGCAACAGCCCTTGGTAGGGCTTGCCGTAACCAATCACCCGGCGGACCGTGCCGGGTGCAAGATCATGGTTCTTGACCTCGGGGTCCTTCTTCAGGCTCCCCATCATTCGGCCGCCAGGGCCACCCATTCCGCTCATCGTGGCCCCCAATCCGTCGAAGTGCCCAGTTGGCTACTTCGACTTGTTCTTCTTCTTGGACTTCTTGTCCTTGTCCTTCTTGGTCTTGTCCTTGGTCTTGCCCTTGCCCTTGGCTGTCTTCTCGGCCTCGACGGCCTTGTCGGCCTCGACGGGCTTCGCGGCCTTGTCGGCCTTGGCGGGCTTGGCCGCCTCGGCGGGCTGCTCGTCCTTGTCGATCTCGTCGGGCTTGGACGCCTTCTTGGGCTTGTCGTCCTTGCCCGGCTTGTCGTCGGACTTCGACTTCTTGACCTTGGTCGGCTTCGCCTCGGGCGCCTCGGGCGTCGCCTTCGCCTCCGCCACGACGGCTTCGGCCTTCTTGGCCTTTGCGGGCTTCTTCGGCTTCTCGACGGGCACCTCGGGCTGCTTCTCGGGCAGCGACTTCTCAACGTCGGCGGTGGGCTTTTTGTTCCCGCGCTTCTTCTCGGGCCTCGTGGCGCTCGAGCCCTGCTCGGTCTTGGCAGTGGGCTTCGACCCCGGCACCCCAGCGCTCCAGGCCACCCGGGCGCGCTGCTCGCCGGCGGCACCACGCGTCGGGCCGCCCCGGCCACGCAGGGTCACCCCGGCCTGCTTCAACATGCCCTGCACCCAGCCATAGGAGCGGCCAAGACTGGTCGCCATCGCCCGGATGGACTCGCCCTGGTGGTAGCGCTCCACCAGCTGCGCGGCGAGCTTCTCCCGGGCCTCCCCGGTGATCCGCACCCCGGGCGCCAGGGCGATCTGCTGCTGGTTCATGGCCATGAGCTTGGTCCCTTCCATCAGCCCGTCGTGATCATCGACGGGTGTTGACCAAGATCAAATCACACTGTGGGCCGCCCGGCGGGAACCACGCCGCCAGTCGGCATGACCCAGGATCAGGCCAGCGCCACGATGTCGGCGTAGTCCTGGCTCCACAGGTCCTCGTCGCCATCGGGCAGCAGCAGCACCCGGTCCGGGTCCAGCGCCTCCACGGCGCCGTGATCGTGCGTGACCAGCACGATCGCGCCGGTGTAGGTGGCAATCGCCGCCAGCACCTCCTCGCGACTGGCCGGATCCAGGTTGTTGGTGGGCTCGTCCAGCAGCAGCAGGTTGGCGGAGCTGACCACCAGCATGGCCAGCGCCAGCCGGGTCTTCTCCCCGCCGGAGAGCACCCGGGCGGGCTTCTCCACGTCGTCGCCGGTGAACAGGAAGGAACCCAGCACCTTGCGGCATTCGGTGGCGTTCATGTTGGGCGCGCTGGCCACCATGTTGTCCAGCACGGAGGCGGACAGGTCGATCAGGTCGTGCTCCTGCGCGAAGTAGCCGATCTTGAGGCCATGCCCGGGGATCAGCCGGCCGGTGTCGGACTCCTCCACCCCGGCCAGGATCCGCAGCATGGTGGTCTTGCCGGCGCCATTCAGCCCCAGGATGACCACCTTGGAGCCCTTGTCGATCGCAAGATCAACACCGGTGAAGACCTCCAACGAGCCGTAGGACTTGCTCAGCCCCTCGGCCATCAGCGGCACCTTGCCCACCGGAGCGGGCTCAGGGAAGCGGATCCGGGCCACCTTGTCCGCGTCGCGCTCGGCCTCCAGCCCCCCCAGCATCCGTTCGGCGCGGCGTTGCATGTTGTGCGCCGCGGCGGCCTTGGTGGCCTTGGCACCCAGCTTGTCGGCCTGCAACATCAACTGGGCGGCCTTCTTCTCGGCATTGGCCCGCTCCCGGCGGCGACGCTTCTCGTCGGTCTCGCGCTGCTTGAGGTAGAGCTTCCAGCCCATCGAGTACAGGTCCATCTCCGCCCGGTTGGCGTCCAGGTGGAAGACCTTGTTGACGGTTGCGTCCAGCAGGCCGGTGTCGTGGCTGATCATCATCAGCGCGCCGGGATAGGTCTTGAGGAAGTCCCGAAGCCAGGTGATCGAGTCGGCGTCCAGGTGGTTGGTGGGCTCGTCCAACAGCAGGGTGTCGGCGCCGCTGAACAGGATCCGGGCCAGTTCGATCCGGCGTCGCTGACCGCCGGAGAGGTTCTGCAGCGGCTCGGCCAGCACCCGGTCGGGCAGGCTCAGGTTGGCGGCAATCCGGTGGGCCTCGCTCTCCGCGCCGTAGCCACCTGCGGCAATGAACTGCGCCTCGGCCTTGGAATAGGCGCTCATCGCCGCCTCCCGCTCGGCGCCCTTGGCGGTGCTCATCTTCTCTTCCAGGTCACGCATCTTGACGATCACCCGGTCGAGCCCACGGGCGGAGAGAATCCGGTCCCGGGCCAGCACGTGGAGGTCACCGTCGCGCGGGTCCTGCGGCAGGTAGCCCAGCTGGCCGGTCCGGGTCACCTGACCGGCGGCGGGCATCCCCTCCCCCGCCAGGATCCGGGTGAGGGTGGTCTTGCCGGCGCCATTGCGCCCCACCAGACCGATCCGGTCGCCAGGGATCACCTGGAAGGAGATGGGGGACAACAACAGGCGGGCTCCGGCCCGCACCTCAAGATCTTTGACCTGCAGCACCCGGCGATTCTCCCAGTTGCGCCCCCGCAAGTCGAAGCGCGGCCAGCTGGCACTCAGCCGGCCCCTTCCCGGGCCACACGGCCGCAGGCGCTGCACAAGATGGCAACCTTTTGTCAATTGGAACGTGCAAAAGATTTTCTGTGTCAGCTGGGCTGCCAATTTGAGCGGCAATGCTGGCCCAACCGGGTGTGGCAGGGTGGGGACATGTCGAACAGTCCCAGCCACCGATTGTTCACCGCCGTCCTGCCGCCGCGGGAGATCATCGCGGAACTAGACGACGCCCTGGAGCTCCCCCGCAGCCTCAGCGGCCCGGCGGTGCGCTGGAGCCCGCTGGAGAACTGGCACGTCACGCTGCTGTTCACCCCGACGCTGGCCGACGACGCGCTCGATGACTATGCCGCCGCTCTGGCCGGTGTGGCCGCCCAGTCCGCGCCCTTCCCGTTGGCCGTCAGTGGTGGCGGGGCCTTCCCCCGGCTGGCTGCGGCCCGGCACCTGGTTGCCCTGCTGGATGACCCCGACGAAGGACTGCCCGCCCTGGCCGCGGGATGCCGACGAGTGGCCGGCCCGCTGGGGATCGGCTTCGAGCACCGCCCCTACCAGCCGCACCTCACCCTGGCCCGGCTGAACCGCCCCGCCGACCAGAGCGCCAGTGAGCCTTGGCTTTCCCGGCTGACCACCAGCAGCTGGTGGGCGGATCGGCTGGCGCTGGTGGAATCAGTGCAGGGGCCCCGCAACCACAGCCAGTACGCGGTGGTGGAGAGCTGGCAGCTCACCGGCCGCCCCCAGCAGCGGCCCGCCGGGTGACCGGTGGTCAGTAGCTGGCACCCGCCCCCCGAACAGCGGCGATCGCCGGCACCCCCCGAGGGCACCGGCGATCGCACAGATCAGGTGAAGACCAGATCGGGCCTGGCTCAGCCCAGCAGCTTCAGGCGAGCCGGGTCGTTGGCGAAGGCCTCCTTGGCATTGTCCTTGGTCACCACGACGGGATCCAGCGAGAAGACCGGCACATCAACCTTGCCGTTGTTGGTCTTCTCGGTGGGCTCGGGCAGCGCCTCACCCTTCTGCATCGCCTGGATCAGCTCGACGGTCTTGGCGACCAGCTTGTCCGTGGGCTTGTAGACGGTGGAGTACTGCGTGCCCTTGGCCACCAGGGTGACCGACTCGTTCTCGGCATCCAGCCCGGTGATCACCGGGACGCTCTGGCCAGCCTGCTTGCAGGAGGTGAGGATGGCTCGGGCGATGCCGTCATTGGGCGACAGCACGCCGTCGATCTTCTTGCCGGAGTAGTTGCCGGACAGCAGCGAGTCCATCCGCGACTGGGCCTTGCCGTTGTCCCAGTCGGTGGTGGCGCACTGGGTGAACTGGGTCTGGCCTGAGACCACGACGAGGGTCTTGTCGTCAATCTTGGGCTGCAGCACCTTCATGGCGCCCTTGAAGAAGTTGGGGGCATTCGGGTCGGCCGGGCCGCCGCCGAAGAGCTCGATGTTGTAGGGGCCCTCGCCCTTGATCTTCTTCAGGCCGTCCAGCAGGGCCTGGCCCTGCAGTTCGCCGGTACGGACAGAGCCGAACTGGATCACGCCGTCGATGGCGTCGGTGTTCTCGATCAGCCGGTCGTAGCCGAGCACCTTGACGCCCGCGTCGTGGGCCTTGGTGAGCACGGTGCCCAGCTGCTTGCCGTCGATCGGGCCGACGACGATCACCTTGGCGCCCTGCTGGATCATGGTCTCGATCTGGGACTGCTGCTGCGGCATCTTGTTGTCCGCAGCCTGGACGACCACCTTGAAGCCGGCCTTGCCCAGCTGCTCCTTGAACATGTCCTGGGCCTCCTTCCAGTTCTGGGTGCCCAGCCAGGGAAGCGAGATGCCGATGGTGGCGTCCTGGGCGAAGCCGGCACCGGAACCACCGGAGCTGCCGGTTGCGGCGCTGGACTTGTCGCCGGAGGCGCCGTCGCGGCCTCCGCCACAGGCGCTGAGACCAACCAGTGCGGTCATGCCGGCGGCAGTGCCGAGCAGCGACCTACGAGTGACCTTCATGGGATTTCCTTTCGTGGTGCCGAGATTCCTCGACGGTGGTGTGCCGGGCTGCATTGCCCGGCTCGCGGGGTGGTTCGGTTCTTCACTTGGCCGGGTTGGCCTGCAGGGCTGGGGTCTCGGGATCAGCCTCGACGGGTGCCGCGGGCACCGGCTTGTCCTCGGTGATCTTGTTCCCGCCGGTCAGCCGGCCGATGATCGACGGGCGTCCCTGCTGCTTGTTGTAGACATCGAAGGCGACGGCGCCCAGCAGCACCAGGCCCTTGATCACCTGGGTGCGGTCCTGGCCGACGCCCAGCAGGCTCAGCCCGGAGTTCAGCACGGCCATCACCAGGCCGCCGATCATGGAACCCAGAACGGTGCCGATGCCGCCGCTGACCGCCGCGCCTCCGATGAAGACGGCCGCGATGGCGTCGAGCTCCCAGTTCATCCCGTCCTGCGGGCCACCCGCCGTGGAACGGCCCAGGTAGAGGATGCCCGCCAGCGCGGCCAGGAAGCTCATGTTGAGCATCACCAGGAAGTAGGTGCGCTGCACATTCACGCCGCTCAGCCCGGCGGCCGCCTTGTTGCCGCCCACCGCGTAGACGTGTCGGCCGAAGCGGGTGCGCTCGGTGATCACGTGGTAGATGATCACCAGGATCAGCAGGATCACGCCGGGCACGGGGAAGGAGGTGCCGGAACGGCCGCTGGCGAAGATCCAGGTGAGGTAGCCGATCACGGCGGTGATCAGGGCGATCCGGACGACGGTGGCCCACAGCGGCGCCTCTCCCCCGCGTCGGGTCACCTGACGGCTGCGGTTGAACTCCTTCACGGCAAACCAGATGATGCCCAGGATGCCGAGCAGCAGGGTGGAGTTGTTCATCCCGGTGAAGCCGGGGCCCCATTCGGGCAGGTAGCCGGCGCCGAAGAATTCCAGCTCCGCGGGGGCGGCGACGGAGATCGAGCCGGACATCCAGATCACGGCGCCACGGAAGATCATCATGCCGGCCAGGGTGGTGATGAAGCCGGGGATGCCCACCTTCGCCAGCCAGAAGCCGTGCCAGGCGCCGATCAGGATGCCCATCCCCATGCCGGCCAGCACGGCCGACCACCAGGGCCAACCGTGATTGGTGGCCATCATGGAGCAGAACATGCCGACGAAACCGGCGACCGAACCGACGGACAGGTCGATCTGGCCGATCACGATCACCATCACCATGCCGATCGCCAGGATCAGCACGTAGGCATTGCCGGTGATCAGGTTCTGCATGTTGGAGGGGGTCAGCATCCGCCCGCCGGACTTGATCTCGAAGAAGATCGCCAGCACCACCATCGCGAGGATCATGGTGTACTGCTGCAGGTTGTTGCCGAGGACTTGCTTGACGGCTTTCATTGGGTGGCTCCCTTGCCTGGTTCAAATGGTGGCCGGGGCTGCCGGCTGGGTGGAGGTGGTGGTCATCCGACGCATCAGGGTCTCCTGGTCCGCGTCGGCGGCATCGAGGCAACCGGTGATCCGGCCCTCGCAGATGGTGTAGATCCGGTCACTGACGCCGAGCAACTCGGGCAGCTCGGAGCTGATCATGATCACGGCCTTGCCCTCGTCGGCGAGCTTGTGGATCAGCTTGTAGATCTCGTACTTGGCGCCGACGTCGATGCCGCGGGTGGGCTCGTCCAGGATCAGCACCTTGGGTTGCGGGTACATCCACTTGGCCAGCACGGCCTTCTGCTGGTTCCCGCCGGAGAGGGTGGCCACCCCGACGTCGGTGGTGTGGGTCTTGATCCGCAATTCCTCGCGGTAGCTGTTGGCCACCTCCGACTCCTTGCGCAGGTCCAGCAGCCGGTGCTTGAGGATCGCCTTGAGGTTGGCGGAGGTGATGGTGGTCTTGATGGAGTCCAGCAGGTTCAGCCCCAGAGTCTTGCGATCCTCGGTGACATAGGCAATGCCCAGGTCGATCGCCTGCTGCACGGTCTTCGGGGCCACGCTCCGGCCGTCCAGGATCATCTCCCCACCACGGTAGATGCCGTAGCTGCGGCCGAAAAGGCTGCGGGCCAGCTCGGTGCGGCCGGCGCCCATCAGCCCG
Source organism: Luteococcus sp. H91 (assembly GCF_038433135.1). Lineage (NCBI taxonomy): Bacteria > Bacillati > Actinomycetota > Actinomycetes > Propionibacteriales > Propionibacteriaceae > Luteococcus > Luteococcus sp. H91. The sequence continues at coordinate 32,904 of NZ_JBCDMV010000005.1, forward strand.
GCGAAGCCGACGATCTCCCCCGCCCGCACATCGAAAGAGGCGTGCTTGGTGACCAGCCGGCCGGGCACGTCCGGGTGTTCGACGGTCCAGTCCTTGACCTCCAGCAGCACCTCCCCCGGGGCGGAGACATGTTCCGGGTAGCGGTTCTCGATCGAGCGGCCGACCATCGCCTTGATGATCCGGTCCTCGTCCACCTGCCCGGCCACCACGTCATAGGTCTCGACGGTGCGGCCATCGCGGATCACGGTGACGGCGTCGCTGATCGCGGCGATCTCATTGAGCTTGTGACTGATCATGATCTGGGTGATGCCCTTGGCCTTCAGCCCCCGCATCAGGTCCAGTAGATTGGCCGAGTCGTCCTCGTTCAGCGCGCTGGTGGGCTCGTCCAGGATCAGCAGCTTCACATTCTTGGACAGCGCCTTGGCGATCTCCACCAGTTGCTGCTGACCGACGCCGAGCCGCTTGATCGGGGTGTCGGGGTCGATGCTCAGCCCGACGCGGGCCAGCAGGTCCATAGCCCTGAGGCGGGCCTGTTCCCAGTCGATCAGGCCATGCGAGGTCACCTCGTCACCCAGGAAGATGTTCTCGGTCACCGAGAGTTCCGGGATCAGCGCCAGCTCCTGATGGATGATCACGATCCCCTGGTTCTCGGAGTCCTTGATCTTGCCGAAGCTCATCTCCTTGCCCTCGAAGATGATCTGGCCGTCGTAGCTCCCGTGCGGGTGCACGCCGGAGAGCACCTTCATCAGCGTGGACTTCCCGGCGCCGTTCTCTCCGCAGATGGAGTGGATGTCCGCGCGACGGACATTCATGGTCACCCCGTCGAGCGCGCGCACGCCGGGGAAGGTCTTGGTGATGTTGCGCATCTGCAGGATGCTGTGTGCCTCGTCGGCCATCGCTTGTCTCCTTTGACTCGCCTCCAATGGCGCCACAGCGCAGCTCGGAGTGAATTCAAGGTAAATCCAGCCACGCTTTGTCGTCAAGAGTTGAACTCAATTGAGCCGAAACTGTGACCCTCCGCACCAATTGAGCGATCCCTTGACTTTTGCTCCTGAACCGAAGATGGTCGATCGTAGACTTCGGACACGACGACCAGCGGCGACAGGAGGTGACCACCGTGGCCTCCCCCGGGTCCCAGACCTCCCTGCGCGAGGCCAACAGCAACCGGATCCTGGACGCGGTCCGCACCTTCGGCGCCATCACCCAGGTGGAGCTTGCCGCCGCCACCGGCCTCTCGGCCGCCACCGTTTCCAACATCGTCAAACAGCTCGAAACGGACGGGCAGCTGACCACCAGCGCCACCACCCGCTCCGGCCGCCGGGCACAGCAGGTCAGCCTGGCCCGCACCTCCGCGCTTGCCTTCGGCGTGCACATCGGCCCGCGAGCGCTTCACGCCTACCTGGCCGACGCCTCGCACACAGTGCAACAGGCCCGCCACCTCCCCTTGCCCCATGATCATCGCTATGACACGACGCTGGACCGGGTGGCCCTGCTGGTCGGTGAGGCGGCCGAGGAGGTGGGCGCCAGCCTGGATGACGTCACCGGGATCGGTGTCGCCCTGCCCGCAGACCTCTCGCCCGTGGTCTCGGGCCGCTCGCTGACCGGCTGGGAGGACGTCGACGTCGCCGAGACCCTCTCTCGACGACTCGACCGGCCCGTCCTGCTGGCCCGTCAGGCTGACGCGGCGGCAGTGGCCGAGTACCGCTTCGGTGCGCTGCGCGGTGCAGAGGTGGGGCTCTATGTGCGGGTCGGGGAGAGCGTGGAGGCCTGCCTGCTGCTGGACGGACGCCCCCACCGCGGCCGCTCCGCGTCGGTGGGTGCACTCGGGCACGTCCAGGTGGACGGTACCGGCGCGATCTGCCGCTGCGGGGCGCGGGGCTGCCTGAGCACAGTGGTCTCCCCCGCCGCGATGGCCGACCTGTTGCGCCTCAGCCACGGACCCCTTGGCCTGAGACAGATCATCCAGGCCGCCAACCGGGGCGATGCCGGCTGTCGGCATGTGGTGATGGACGGCGCGGCCGTGCTGGGCCAGGTGATTGCCAACACCGCCACCGTGCTGGGGCCGGACCTTATCGTGCTGGGCGGTGAACTGGCCGAGGTGGGTGACCTGCTGCTGGATCCGATCCGCGACGCCCTGCGCTCCCGCCCCCTGCTCGGCGAGCCAGATCAGTTGCTGGTGGAGGCCCAGCTGGGGCGCGGGGCCGAGGCGGTGGGCGTCGCCGCCCTGGCCCACGACGAGACATCACCCGTTGCCGCAAGCGGAAGGAGCTCCTGATGGGCACCGAGGCGCCGCTGCTCAGCCTGCGTCGGATCGGCAAGACCTTCGGCGGGGTGCAAGCCGCCGTCGACGTGGATCTGGAGGTGCGTCGCGGTGAGGTGGTGGCGCTGGTGGGTGACAATGCCGCCGGCAAGTCCACCATCGCCCGGATCATCGGCGGCGTGCAGCAGCCGAGCGCGGGTGAGATCTGGTTCGACGGGGAATCGGTGAGCATCGCCTCGCCCCGCGCCGCGACGGTGATGGGAATCGCCTCGGTCTTCCAGGAATCGTCGCTGGTGGAGAACCTGGACGTGGTGGACAACGTCTTCCTTGGCCAGGAACTGCGTGGTCGCTTCGGGCTGCTGGACCACGCACGCATGAGGGATGAGGCCCGACGCCATCTGGGTACGGTGAACGCCCGGATCCCGGACACCGCGGTGCCGCTGCGCGAGCTCTCGGCCGGGCAGCGGCAGTGCGTCGCCATTGCCCGCACCCTGGTCAGTGACCCGTCGCTGGTGGTGCTGGACGAACCCACCGCCTCGCTGTCGGTGGGACAGACCGCGGAGGTGCTCAGCTACCTGGACGAGCTGCGCAACCAGGGCCTGGGCGTGATCCTGATCAGCCACAACCTGACCGACGTCCGGGCGGTGGCCGACCGGATCGAGGTGCTGCGGCACGGCCGCAACAACGGCAGCTTCCTGGCCGACGAGTCCAGCTATGAGCAGGTGCTGGCCGCGATCACCGGGGCAACCCACCTGCACCGCCGTTGACCACCACCTGAAATGGTGTGGTGCCTGCCCGCCGGATCGACGAGAATTCTTGTGGTGGTTGACAACGCGGGCGCTCCCGGAGTCACGCTCGCGGCTCGCCATCCGCGTCGCGAGCCCCCACTCGCCGACGCAAAGGCCAGCGGCGGTCAGCTCCTCCGGGGAGGAACCTGACCGCCGCTGGTCTGCGCGAGGCAGGCCTCGACAGGCTCGGCCACCGTGGCCAGGCCCCTGCCCCAGGCACTGAAAGCCTCAGCTGCTACGCGACCACGATCCCCGAGCCCGTCGAGGGGCCTCTGACAAAAGGTCCACCTTGGAGCGAGAGCACATCGCGGCGATTGTCTGCCCAGCAATGGCGCGGCAAATTCATCGCCGGAGGCCCTCAGACCATCGCCGCGATGCCACCGAAGCTTGCTTCGGTGGGCCGAGCGTAGCGAGGCACCTCAAGAGAATCGCGCGAGCGGAGCGAGCTCAACCCACGAGCAATGAGCGCAGGCGAAGCCGAAGCGAATTCGTGCGCCGCGCGAGCGGAGCGAGCTCAACCCACCGGTAACGAGCGAAGGCGAAGCCGCAGCGAGTCGGTGTGTCAGACGTTGAACCCGATGCTGCGCAGCTGCTCGCGACCGTCGTCGGTGATCATCTCCAGCGACCACGGCGGCAGCCAGACCCAGTTGATCGTCGCGGTCTCCACCAGGCCCTCGAGCGCGGCCTGGGTGTCGTACTCGATCCGGTCGGTGAGCGGGCAGGTGGGGCTGGTGAGCGTCATGTCGATGGTGGCGTTGTTGCCCTCGTCGACGTGCACGCCGTAGACCAGACCAAGATCAACCACGTTGACCATCAGCTCGGGGTCGACCACGTCGCGCATGGCCTCCTCGACGTCCTCGACGCTGGCGACGGGCTTGGCGTCGCCGGTGGGCAGCTCGTCCTTGACCAGGTCGCTCGGGCGGCTCACGGGCTGGGCGGCCTCGTCGGCCGCGGCCCGTTCTGCCGCCGCGTCGGCATTCAGCGGTTCATTGGGGTAGGACACCTCAGTGCTCCTGATTCGTTGTGGGAGTGGGGTTCTGGGCGCCCGACTGGGCGCGCAGGATGGCGTCGCGCACGGCAGACCAGCCGAGCATGGCGCACTTGACGCGGGCGGGGAACTGGCTGACACCGACGAAGGCGATGCCGTCCTCCAACCGGTCCTCGTCGGGTTCGGCCTTGCCCTGGCTCTGCATCATCTCCAGGAATTCGTCGTGCAGCTTCAGGGCGTCGGTGACGTCCCGGTCGATCAGCAGTTCGCTCATCACGCTGGTGGACGCCTGGGAGATGGAGCAGCCCTCGCCGTGGTAGCTGACGTCGGCGATGCTGTCGCCGTCCAGCTGCACACGCAGGGTGAGTTCGTCGCCGCAGGACGGGTTGACGTGGTGCACCTCGGACTGGAAGGGCTCCCGCAGACCGGAGTTCAGCTTCTCCCGGTAGTGGTCCAGGATGATCTCCTGGTACATGCTCTCAACGCTCACTGGTTCTCCTTGCGGGTACGGCGACGACGGATCCGGCTGCCGGTGCTGCCTGCGAACTTTCCGGCAAAGAAGTCCCGGGTCCACTCCAGGGCCTCGGCCAGGGTCTCCACCTCGGCGGTGGTGGTGTACAGGTAACCCGAGGCCCGCACCGACGACTGGATGCCGAGCCGGTCGTGCAGCGGCCGAGCGCAGTGGTGGCCGCCGCGAATGGCGACCCCCCGTGAATCCAGCATCTGCATGATGTCGTGCGGGTGCACCCCATCGAGGGTGAAGGCGACCGCTCCGCCACGCTCGACATTCTGGGTGGGGCCCAGGATCCGCAGCCCGTCGATGCCCTGCAACCGCTGCAGCAGCTGGCCGGTGATCAGCTCCTCGTGGGCCTGGATCGTGTCCATCCCGATGCCGGAGACATAGTCCAGCGCCGCACCCAGCCCGACGGCCTGGACGATCGGCGGGGTGCCGGCCTCGAAACGGTGGGGCGGCGCGGCGAAGGTGGAGCCGGTCATCTTGACCACCTCGATCATCTCACCGCCGCCCAGGAAGGGCGGCAGTTCGACGAGCAGTTCGGAGCGTCCCCAGAGCACGCCGATGCCGGTGGGTCCACAGATCTTGTGGCCGGTGAAGGCCAGCAGGTCGCAGCCCAGCTCGACGACGTCGGTGGGTCGCTGCGGCACTCCCTGGGAGCCGTCCACCACCATCACAGCGCCGACGGCGTGCGCCAGTTCGCTGATCTTGCGGATCGGGTTGACGGTGCCCAGCACATTGCTGATCCAGGTCAACGAGACGATCTTGGTGCGCTCGTTGATCAACCCGTCGCGCTCGGCGGTCTCAAGATCAAGTCGTCCCTCGTCGGTGACGTCGAACCAGCGCAGGACCGCACCGGTGCGCTCGCAGACCAGCTGCCAGGGCACGATGTTGGAGTGGTGCTCCATCACGGAGACCACCACCTCATCCCCGGGCTTGAGCCGGTCACCCAGGGTGTTGGCGGCCAGGTTGAGCGCCTCCGACGCGTTCTTGGTGAAGATCACCTCGTCGGGCCCGGCGGCACCGATGAAGCCCGCGATCGTGCCGCGCGCGCCCTCGAAGGCCTCGGTGGCCTCCGCACCCAGCAGGTGCATGGCGCGGGCCACATTGGCATTGTGCTGCAGGTAGTGCTCGGCGATGGCGTCGACCACCTGGCGCGGCTTCTGCGAGGTGTTGGCGCTGTCCAGGTAGACCAGCGGGTACTCCCCCGCCGTGCGAGAGAGGATCGGGAAGTCGGCCCGGATGGCGTCCACGTCGAGACCGGGATGGGTCTGTCCAGTCATGGTGCTCCTTGCCTGACAGTGATGGCTGCCAATTGCGGGCGCCGCCGACGCGGGGTGCGTCAGCGGCGCCCTGGGGATTGTTGCCCGGCTCAGGCGTTGGCCTCGGCGGACGCCTGGATGTACTTCTCGTAGCCATTGGCCTCCAGCTCCTCGGCCAGCTCCTTGCCACCCTCGGCGGCCACCCGGCCGTCGACGAAGACGTGCACGTGGGTGGGGTTCACGTAGCGCAGGATGCGGGAGTAGTGGGTGATCAGCAGCACGCCGCGGTCGCCCTGCTCGCTGAACCGGTTGACGCCTTCGCTGACCACGCGCAGCGCGTCGATGTCCAGGCCGGAGTCGGTCTCGTCCAGGATGGCCATCTTCGGGTTGAGCAGCTCCAGCTGGGCAATCTCGTGACGCTTCTTCTCGCCACCGGAGAAGCCCTCGTTCACCGAGCGGGCGCTGAACTCCTTGTCCAGCTGCATCTTCTCCAGCGCGGAGTTCACGTCCTTGACCCAGGTGCGCACCTTGGGGGCCTGACCGTCCAGCGCGGTCTTGGCGGTGCGCAGGAAGTTGGCGACGCTGACACCCGGCACCTCGACGGGGTACTGCATGGCCAGGAAGAGGCCGGCGCGGGCGCGCTCGTCGACGGTCATCTCGGTCAGGTCCTGACCGTCCAGCAGCACCTTGCCGGAGGTGATGGTGTACTTCGGGTGGCCGGCGATCGAGTAGGCCAGGGTGGACTTGCCGGAACCGTTGGGGCCCATGATGGCGTGCACCTCGCCATCCTTGATGGTCAGGTTGACGCCCTTGAGGATCGGCTTGGGACCGGTCTCGGTCTCCACGTCCACGTGCAGGTCGATGATTTCCAGCTTCGACATCTCAGTTCTCCAAAGTTTCTGTGATCTTGATCGGGTTGTCCAGGTCGACGAGCACGCGTCCGTCGGTGATCTTGGTCGGGTAGACCGGCACCGGCTCGGTGGCCGGCAGGTGCAGGGGCTGGCCGGTGCGCAGGCTGAAGCCGGCATTGTGCCGCCAGCACTCGATGCTGTCGCCCTCCACCTCGCCCTCGCTCAGTTTGATCTTGGCGTGCGAGCATTCGTCGAAGATCGCGAAGATCTCCTCGCCGGAGCGCACCAGCGCCACGTCGACGTCACCCAGGCTGACGGCCAACGGCTCGGAGCCCAGGTCCTCCAGCGCGCAGGCGTCGACGTAGCTCACGGGGCCACCTCTTCGGCGACGAAGGCCAGCTCCTTCTCCACGGCCTCCATCAGCCGGTCCTCGACGGCGGGCACGCCGATCCGGCGCACAATGTCGACAAAGAAACCATGCACCACCAGGCGACGGGCCTCCGGCTCCGGAATGCCGCGGCTCATCAGGTAGAAGAGCTGGTTGTCGTCGAAACGGCCGGTGGTCGACGAGTGACCGGCACCGGCGATCTCGCCGGTCTCGATCTCCAGGTTGGGCACGCTGTCGGCCTTGCAGCCGTCGGTGAGCACCAGGTTCTTGTTGGCCTCGTAGGTCTCGATGTCCTCGGCCACCTTGCGGATCAGCACGTCGCCGATCCACACCGAGTGTGCACCCTGGCCCTGCAGGCAACCGCGGTAGTCCACATTGGACTTGGTCTTGGGGGCATTGTGGTCGACGAAGATCCGGTGCTGGATGTGCTGCCCGCCGTCGACGAAGTACAGCCCGTACTGCTCCAGCTCACCGCCGGGGCCGGCATAGCGCACGTCCTCCTGCAGCCGGATCACGTCGCCGCCCAGGCTGGCGGTGGCCAGCTTGACCTGTGCGTCGCGGCCCACCAGCACGGAACGCTGGCCACCGTGCACGGCGTCGTCGTCCCAGTCCTGCAGGGTGACCAGCACCAGTTGCGCGCCGTCACCGACGCGGATGTCCATCTTCTCCGCGAAGGTGCCCTTGCCCAGGTAGTGCACGATCACGGTGGCCCTGGCGAAGGCGCCGACGGTGATCACCGTGTGCTCACTGACGTCACCGCCCACGCCGGTGCCGGTCAGCATGATCGGCTCGGCCACCTCGGTCTCGGCCGGGATGTCCAGCCGAGCCGCGTAGGAGGCGTTCTGGGCGGCCAGCGCCGAGACCCGGTCCAGCGGGGCCTCGACTGCCAGCTCGCGGGCCTCGGCCGGGCTGATCGGCTCCAGGGTGACCCCGGCGGGCAGCTCGGGCTTGGTCCAGTCCAGGTTGTCGCTGGTCTGGCCACCGGTCAGCAGCGGGGCCAGACGCTTCATGGGGGTGAAGCGCCAGATCTCCTCCCGGCCGGACGGCTCGGGATGATCGGCCAGATCCCAGGACGGGGTGGGGTGCAGGTGCGAGGCGACCGTCTCGAGCTGGATGGTCGAGCCCTGGCCAGCAGGCTCGGTCGCGCCGGCTGCGGCGGGTGCGGTGTCCGTTGACAACGTCGTTTCTTCTTTCGGTGGAAGGTGAGAAGTGAAGGTGAGACCTCGACGGGCTCGGTCGGCGGATGATCAGCCGACCGCGCCCTCCATCTGCAGCTCGATCAACCGGTTCAGCTCCAGGGCGTACTCCATCGGCAGCTCGCGGGCGATCGGCTCGACGAAGCCGCGCACGATCATCGCCATCGCCTCGTCCTCCTCCAGCCCGCGCTGCATCAGGTAGAAGAGCTGGTCGTCGGAGACCTTGGAGACCGTGGCCTCGTGTGCCATCGAGACGTCGTCGGTCCGCACGTCGACGTAGGGGTAGGTGTCGGAGCGGCTGATCTGGTCCACCAGCAGCGCGTCGCACTTCACGCTCGACGCGGAGTGGTGCGCCCCCTCCTGAACCTCCACCAGACCGCGGTAGGAGGAGCGGCCGCCGCCACGGGCAACCGACTTGGAGATGATCGAGCTGGAGGTGTTGGGCGCGCAGTGCACCATCTTGGAGCCGGCGTCCTGGTGCTGGCCCTCGCCGGCGAAGGCGATGCTCAAGGTCTCACCCTTGGCGTGCTCGCCCATCAGGTAGACCGCCGGGTACTTCATGGTGACCTTGGAGCCGATGTTGCCATCGATCCACTCCATGGTGGCGCCCTCCTCGCAGGCGGCGCGCTTGGTCACCAGGTTGTACACATTGTTGGACCAGTTCTGGATGGTGGTGTAGCGCACCCGCGCGTTCTTCTTCACGATGATCTCCACCACGGCGGAGTGCAGCGAGTCCGACGAGTAGATCGGGGCGGTGCAACCCTCGACGTAGTGCACATAGGAGCCCTCGTCGGCGATGATCAGGGTGCGCTCGAACTGGCCCATGTTCTCGGTGTTGATCCGGAAGTAGGCCTGCAGCGGGATCTCGACGTGCACACCCTTGGGGACGTAGATGAACGAGCCGCCCGACCAGACGGCCGAGTTCAGCGCGGAGAACTTGTTGTCACCGACGGGGATGACGGTGGCGAAGTACTCCTGGAAGAGCTCCGGGTACTCCTTCAGGGCGGTGTCGGTGTCCAGGAAGACGACGCCCTGGCGCTCCAGCTCCTCGTTGATCTTGTGGTAGACCACCTCGGACTCGTACTGGGCGGCGACGCCGGCCACCAGGCGGGCCTTCTCGGCCTCCGGGATGCCCAGCTTGTCGTAGGTGTTCTTGATGTCCTCGGGCAGGTCATCCCAGGTCTGGGCCTGCTTCTCGGTGGAGCGGACGAAGTACTTGATGTTCTCGAAGTCGATGCCGTCCAGATCGGCACCCCAGGTGGGCATCGGCTTGCGCTCGAAGAGCTTGAGGCCCTTCAGGCGCAGATCCAGCATCCACTGGGGCTCGCTCTTCAGCTCCGAGATGTTGGCCACCACGGCCTCACTCAGGCCACGCTTGGCGATCTGGCCGGCTGCGTCGGAGTCGTGCCAGCCGAAGCGGTAGTTGCCCAGCGCATCCAGGTGCTCGTCCTGACTGGCGCCGGTACCGGGCACCATCGGCTTGTTGTCTACCTGAGTCATGTCAGTGGGCCTTTCGATCGGTTGCTTGCGTCGTGTGGTTCGTGGGTGGTGAGTGACTCGACGGGGACCAGCGGAATATTCGTCGTACAGATCCCGTCGCCGTGGGCGATGGTGGCCAGTCGTTGGACGTGGCTGCCGAGTAGGCGGCTGAACAGCGCGGTCTCGGCCTCGCACAGCTGCGGGAATTCCTCGGCGACGTGCGCCACCGGGCAGTGGTGCTGGCAGAGCTGCTCGCCCAGGGTGGCGGGCTTGACGCTGGCCACGTAGCCGTCGGTGTTGAGCGCCTGGGCCAGCACCTCGGCGGCGGTGGCTTCCGGCTGCTCGATGCGGATCCGGTGGAAGGCGGCCTCGACATCGGCCACCCGCTGCTCGGCGAGGGCGCTGATCGCGGACGGGCCCACCGCGCGCACCAGCTGGCGCAGCGCGGCGATCGCCAGCTCGTCGTAGGCCTGGTAGAAGGTGGACCGGCCGGAATCGGTGAGGGCGAAGACCTTGGCGGGGCGGCCGCGGCCGCGGGCGCCGTAGACCCGCTGCTCGCGGGGTTCGATGTGTCCCTGCTCGGTGAGCACGGTCAGGTGGCGACGGATGGCGGCCGGCGTCAGGTTGAGCCGCTCCCCCAGTTCCGCCGCGGTGCTGGCGCCGTGTTCCAGGATGGATCGCGCCACCCGCTCGCGGGTGGAGGCGTCCTCATCGGCGTCGACGAGCCCCGGCTGCGCGGGGCGCACGGTTGCTTCGTCAGATTTCACAACGTCATGCTTACCTAATTGAGTGACGGCTTTCAAGAAAGCCTGTCCTAAGTTGCGGCACGCACCCGCCGCACTCCCCGGTTCAGCCGATTCACAGCACGACTCCAAACACTGAGCCTTGCCCTTTCAACTAGGGGTGGGATGATGGTTTCCCATCGGGCGGCGAAGCTGTCTCCCGCTGGAAAACTGACTGTGTGTGTAGTGGTCGGGCAATGGGTGCCCGACCCCGCGTGCGCGATAGAAAGGCAACACTCATGAGCTACTCCCTCGGCCGTCGCGGCTTCCTGGGCCTGGCCGGTCTGGCAGTGGGCGCCTCGGCGCTGACCGCTTGTGGCGACAAGTCCACCACCACCCCCGCCGCCAGCAACAGCGCCAGCGGCGGCTCCAGCGCTCCCGCCGCGGGCGCCGGCACCATCACGGTTTGGACCGACTCCAACCGCGAGCCGGTGCTGAAGCCCGTCGCCGCCAAGTTCAAGGCCGACACGGGTGTCACCGTGAAGTTCGTGGTGAAGGACTTCGCCAAGCTGGCCGACGACTTCGTCACCCAGGTGCCCACCGGCAAGGGCCCCGACGCCTCGATCATGCCGCATGATGCCACCGGGCGCCTGGTGCAGAACGGCGTGGTTGCCCCCGTGGAACTCGGCGACGCCAGCGCCTTCGAGGACGTTGCGGTGCAGGCCTTCACCTACGACGGCCAGGTCTACGGCGTGCCGTATTCCACCGAGTCGGTCGCGATCCTGCGCAATACCGAGCTGGCCCCGGAGAAGACGCCGGACACCTTCGACGCCATGATCGAGGCGGGCAAGAAGGTCGTCGCCAGCGGCAAGGCCAAGTACCCCTTCCTGGTGGGCCTGGATCCGAAGACGGCCGACGCCTTCCACCTGTACCCCTTCCAGACCTCCTTCGGCGCCCCGGTCTTCGAGCTGGGCGACAAGGGCTTCGACGCCTCCAAGCTCGCCATGGGTGGGGAGAAGGGCGCCAAGTTCGCCGCCTGGCTGGCCGCCCAGGGCAAGGCCGGAATCCTGAATCTGAACGTCACCCAGGACATCTCCAAGGCCCAGTTCTTTGCCGGCAAGACCCCCTACCTGCTGACCGGCCCGTGGAACCTGGCCGACGCCAAGAAGGCCGGCATCAAGTACGCCATCGACCCGATCCCGAAGGCCGGCGACCAGGATGCCCAGGCCTTCGTGACCGTGCAGGGCTTCGTGATGTCCGCCAAGACCCAGAACTCGGTGGCCGTCAACAAGTTCCTCGTCGAGTATGTCGGCTCGGAAGAGGTGCAGACCGAGCTCTACAAGGCCGGCCTGCGTGCCCCGGCCAACAAGGCCGCCTACGAGGCGGCCAAGGCGGACAAGGACGTGGCCGACTTCGGCGCGGTCAGCGCCAAGGGCGTCCCGATGCCCAACATCCCTGCGATGAGCGGCGTGTGGACCGACTGGGGCACGGCCCAGGCCCAGATCGTTGGCCAGAAGGCTGCCGATCCGGCCAAGACCTGGGAGACCATGGTCACCACCCTGAACGGCAAGATCAAGAAGTGATCTGACTCCGTGACCACAACGCGGTAGCGATGTGATGGCCCCGGGGTGGTGTCACCCCGGGGCCCTTGCACGTCCCGCCGAGAACGAAGACCGAAGGGCCATGAGCACATCCAAGAACCCCCTGTCCGGGGCCGCGCGCGAAGAGGCAGTCAACCGCGCCCAGTCCACCTACTCCGCCGGCCCGCTGCCGTGGCTGATCAAGATTGCCGCCCTGGGCGCCCTGGATGCCTTCCTGGTACTGGGCGCGATCACCGCCTTCACCTCCGGCGCCTGGTGGATCCTGGCCGCCATCGTACTGCTGCTGCTGCTGGTGAACGGCATCTACCTGCCGCCCAACCGCTTCCTGCCGGCCAAGTACCTCTTCCCCGGCTTGGTCTTCCTGACCATCTTCAGCCTGGGCGTGATCCTGTACACGGTCTACATCGCCTTCACCAACTACGGCGACGGCCACAACTCGTCGAAGCCTGATGCGATCACCGCCATCCAGGCCAACAACACCACCCGAGTGCCCGGCTCCAAGGCCTACAAGTCCGCCGTCGCGGTGAAGGACGGCAAGCTGCACCTGGTGGTCGTCGATCCCGCCACCAAGAAGGTGGAGGCCGCCGCTGACCAGGAGGTGCTCAAGGAGGTTCCCGGCGCGGAGCTGACCAGCATTGGCGGTATCAAGACGCTGCCGGACTACACCATGCTGAGCTTCGCCGAGATCTCCCAGCGCACCAAGGAGATCACCGCCCTCAAGGTGAAGCTGGACGAGGATCCCAATTCCGGTTTCATCCGCACCACCACGGGTTCCGCGGCCTACGAGTACAAGTCGACGCTGACCTATGACAAGGCCGCCGACACGTTCACCGACGCCAAGGGCCGGGTCTTCCACGATTCAGGCCGGGGCTCCTTCGTCACCGACACCGGCGACCGGATCGAGCCCGGCTGGAAGGTGGGCGTCGGCTTCGAGAACTTCAAGCGGGCCTTCACCAACAAGGACATCCGCGGCCCCTTCCTGAAGGTGACCGCCTGGACCTTCGCCTTCGCCTTCCTCAGCGTGGCCACCACCTTTGCCCTGGGGCTCTTCCTGGCGATCATGTTCAACGAGCCCAAGATGCGCGGCCAGAAGATCTACCGGGTGCTGATGATCCTGCCCTACGCCTTCCCCGGCTTCCTCTCGGCCCTGGTCTGGGCCGGCCTGTTCAACCAGGAATTCGGCTTCATCAATGAAGTGCTGCTGGGCGGGGCGCGGATCCCCTGGCTGACCGACCCGGTCTGGGCCAAGGTGGCGGTGCTGCTGGTCAACCTGTGGCTCGGCTTCCCGTACATGTTCCTGGTGGCCACCGGCGCCCTGCAGTCCATCCCCGACGACGTGCTGGAGGCCGCCCGGATGGATGGGGCCAGCAACTGGCAGACCTTCCGCCAGATCAAGCTGCCGCTGCTGATGGTGCCGCTGGCTCCCCTGCTGATCAGTTCCTTTGCCTTCAACTTCAATAACTTCGTGCTGATCTACCTGCTGACCAACGGTGGACCACAGTTTGCGGGCACCTCGCTCAGCGCCGGCCACACCGACCTGCTGATCTCCCTGGTCTTCAAGGTGGCCGGTTTCGGCGGTGGCAACCATGACTACGGCCTGGCCAGCGCCTTCGCCATCATCATCTTCTTCATCATCGGCGGTATCTCCTACCTGGGCTTCCGCCAGACCAAGACCCTGGAGAACCTGAACTGATGTCCACTTCCGTTGAACAACCAGATCGCGTTCTGACCGCCCATGACGGCTCGGCCATCGAGCTGCCCCCTCAGCCCAGGATGGGCTTCGGCAAGTGGATGCGACAGATCGGCTGGCGCCATCTGATCGGCCTGGTCGCCGTCGTCTTCTCCGCCTTCCCACTGGTCTACGTGCTGTCCGCGTCGCTGAACCCGGCCGGCACCCTGACCGGCTCCAACAAGTTGTTCACCGCGATCAGCGGGGAGAACTACTCCAAGTTGCTGGCCGACGAGTCTCGCCCCTACCTGAAGTGGTACCTGAACACCATCATGATCGCCGCGGCCGCGGCGATCGGCACGGTGCTGATCGGTGCCTGCGCGGCCTATGCCTTCAGCCGGATGCGCTTCAAGGGGCGTCGCCCCGGCCTGATGGCGTTGCTGCTGGTGCAGATGTTCCCCGCCCTGCTGACCGTGGTGGCCATCTTCCTGCTGCTGACCAACCTGGGCGACGTCTTCCCGTCGCTCGGTGTCGGTTCCCGGCTGGCTCTGGTGCTGGTCTACCTGGGCGGCGCCCTGGGCACCAACACCTACCTGATGTACGGCTTCTTCAACACGGTGCCCTCCTCGTTGGACGAGGCGGCTCGGGTGGACGGCGCCGGCCATGCCCGGATCTTCTTCACCATCATCCTGCGACTGGTGGCACCGATCCTGGCCGTGGTGGGGCTGCTCAGCTTCAACGGCACCTTCACCGAATTCGTGATCGCGTCGGTGATCCTGGGCAATGACTCCTCCAAGTCCACCCTGGCGATCGGCCTCTACCAGTACGTCTCCACGGAGAACAACACCTACTGGCCGATCTTCTCCGCCGGTGCGGTGCTGGCCGCCATCCCGGTGATGGTGCTGTTCCTGTGGTTGCAGAAGTACATCGTGTCCGGCTTGACCGCCGGTTCGGTGAAGTAGCCCCTGCCAGCGTCACGGTGCCCCGGTTCGAGCCCCTCGAACCGGGGCACCTGCTCGTTCCGGGCCAGTACCCGAATACTGTCGCCTTTCCCACAGCCGAAAGCCCGTGGCAGCCCTACTCTTTGTCGGTGCCCACGAATATGTTTGGCCTTGTGGCGCCACGGAGGGCGCCGCAGCCACAGGAGTGACTGCACGAACTCGACGAAGAGGTATCACCGTGTCCAGCTCTGGATGGAACCAAGCAGACCCTCACGCCCCGGCCGCTCTTGGAAGCCGTCGCGGCAGCCGGTGGGCGCTGGGTACCAGCACCGCACTTCTTTTGGCCCTGGCGGGCTGTTCGGGCGACGGCGGACCGGCCGGGGAACACTCCGGAGGTGAGGCAAACCTGCAACTACCGGACCTGTCCCTGGCCCACTTCTTCGGCCTGTCGGGCCGCACCCTGCTGATGATCGGCCTGGTGGTCTGCGCCATCGGCATCGCGTTCGGCATCGCCACCTTCATCAGGCTGCGCAACATGCCGGTGCACAGCTCCATGCGGGACATCTCCGAGCTGATCTACACCACCTGCAAGGCCTATCTGGCGCAGCAGGCCAAATTCCTGATGGTGCTGTGGGTCTTCATCGCCGCGGTGATCTTCATCTACTTCCTCTTCCTGATGCATATGCCCCTGTGGCGGGTGCTGGTGGTGCTGCTGTTCAGTCTGATCGGCATGGCCGGCTCCTTCGGGATCGCCTGGTTCGGCATCCGGGTGAACACCTTTGCCAACTCCCGCAGCGCGCACGCGTCGCTGGCCGGCAAGCCCTACCCCACCTTCAACATCCCCATGCAGTCGGGAATGAGCGTCGGCATGGTGCTGATCAGCGTCGAGCTGTTCATGATGCTGTTCATCATGCTCTTCCTGCCGGGCAGCCTGGCCGGATCCTGCTTCATCGGCTTCGCGATCGGTGAGTCGCTGGGCGCGGCCTGCCTACGGATCGCCGGCGGCATCTTCACCAAGATCGCCGACATCGGCGCCGACCTGATGAAGATCGTCTTCAAGATCAAGGAGGACGACGCCCGCAATCCCGGCGTGATCGCCGACTGCGTGGGCGACAATGCCGGTGACTCGGTTGGCCCCTCGGCCGATGGCTTCGAGACCTACGGCGTGACCGGCGTCGCGCTGATCACCTTCATCCTGCTGGCCGTCAACCAGCACACCGCCGGCGCCAACTACCAGACCACCCAGGTCACCCTGCTGGTGTGGATCTTCTTCATCCGCGTGGTCATGGTGGCGGCCTCCTTCGTCTCCTACCTGGTCAACCAGGCCATCACCAGGGCCAAGTACGCCGACGCCGACGACATGGACTTCGAGAAGCCGCTGTCCAACTTGGTCTGGCTGACCAGCGCCGTCTCCATCGTGCTCACCTACCTCACCAGCTACGCGATGATCAGCACCCTGGGCGATGGCTCACTGTGGTGGAAGCTGGCGACGATCATCTCCTGCGGCACCCTGGCCGGTGCCCTGATCCCCGAGCTGGTGAAGGCCTTCACCTCCACCAATTCCCGGCACGTGCAGGAGGTGGTGGTCTCCGCCAAGGAGGGCGGCGCCTCACTGGACATCCTCTCCGGCCTGGTGGCGGGCAACTTCTCGTCGTACTGGATCGGCACCGCGATCATCGGCCTGATGGGGGCCGCCTACGGCATCTCCACCCTGGGGCTGGGGAGCCTGATGGTGGCGCCCGCAGTCTTCGCCTTCGGCCTGGTGGCCTTCGGCTTCCTGGGGATGGGCCCGGTGACCATCGCCGTCGACTCCTATGGCCCCGTGACCGACAACGCCCAGAGCGTCTTCGAGCTGTCCACCATCGAGCAGATCCCGGGCGCCGATGAGGAGCTGAAGCGAGACTTCGGCTTCGACGTGCAGTGGGACAAGGCCAAGCACTGGCTGGAACTGAACGACGGCGCCGGCAACACCTTCAAGGCCACCGCCAAGCCGGTGCTGATCGGCACCGCCGTGGTGGGCGCCACCACGATGATCTTCTCCATCATCATGGGCCTGACCGACGGCATGGAGAACCAGCAGGCCGTGGCCTCGCTGAGCCTGCTGCACGCCCCCTTCCTGCTGGGACTGATCATGGGCGGCGCGATCATCTTCTGGTTCAGCGGCGCCTCCATGCAGGCCGTCACCACCGGCGCCTACCGGGCGGTGGAGTTCATCAAGAACACCATGCAGTTGGACGGCGTCACCAAGGCCTCCACCGAGGACTCCAAGAAGGTGGTGCAGATCTGCACCCAGTACGCGCAGAAGGGCATGCTGAACATCTTCCTGGGTGTCTTCTTCGCCACCTTGAGCTTTGCCTTCGCCGATCCCTACTTCTTCATCGGCTACCTGATCTCGATCGCACTCTTCGGGCTCTACCAGGCCATCTTCATGGCCAATGCCGGCGGCGCCTGGGACAACGCCAAGAAGATCGTGGAGGTTGATCTGGATGCCAAGGGCACCGAGCTGCACGACGCGTCGGTGGTCGGAGACACGGTGGGTGACCCCTTCAAGGACACCTCCTCGGTGGCGCTGAACCCGATCATCAAGTTCACCACCCTGTTCGGGCTGCTGGCGGTGGATCTGGCGGTCTCGATCAGCAACAAGACCATCACCCACGTGCTCGCAGCGGTCTTCTTCCTGCTCAGCGTGTGGTTCGTGCACCGCTCCTTCTACGGCATGCGGATCAACCGCAGCATGGCCGACGTCCAGGCAGCGCTGGATGGGGAGAAGCGGGTGGCGATCCAGGCCTGATCCCGGCTCGGAGTGGAAGAGCCTACAACTGACCGCATCCGGCACCGACAACGGTGCCAGATGCGGTCAGTACATTTGTCCAGCTTTCCTGCCGGTGGTCAGAGCGGCCAGCCCTCCAACTCCACCGGTCGGATGGTCAGTCCGGCGATCCGGCCGTCTCGGTTGATCACCGCGTGCCCCACCAACTCGTCGGCCTCGAAGCGCAACAGCACCCGGCCGACGGCCGACCGTTGCCCCGCACCCAGCTCCACTACACCGTCGGGCAACCGCTCCCCCGCCATGGTGTGGGCACTGGGCTCGGCCACCTCGGTCGCCTCGCCGTAGGCGGTCAGCAGCTCGGCATGCACGGCGGAGATCCGCCGTCTGGACAACTCCCGGGCACACACCTGCGTCATCCGGGAGCGCACCTCTTCCAGTTCCCCGTCGACGAACAACCGGAAGGTCTGCGCCGTCAGCCCGGCCACCTCCACCGCGGGGCGAGGGTGCAGCGGCTCACCGGTCTGGTGGTCGGTTGGATGCCCGAATCGCTTGAAGGCGGCCTGCCGGGTGACCCCGAGCACGTCGGCGACCTCCTGCCACGTGCGCCCGGCGTCACGGGCCGCGCGGACCGCGTCGTGCAGCCCGCGTTCGGCCTGGTCCAGCGCCTGCTGGGCCAGGCCGATCGCGGCCAGCGACGGTTCATCCGGGGAAGTCTCCACCTGGTTATTCTGCCGGGCTGTCACCGACCTCGCGGTGGCTGGGCATGGCGAAGCCCAGAATCAGGGCGGCGAAGATGCCCACCACCGCGGCCCAGCCGGCATTGTCGGTGAGGAAGGCAATGGCGCAGGTCGCCACCAAACCGCCGATGGTCAGCTGCACGGACTTGGCGGTCTGCCAGTCGGGGCCACCGCTGGTGGCGAAGGGCTTGCCGCCGGCGGCCGGAGCCAGCCAGATGCCGAGTACGAGGATGAGCGCGGCAGCCACGGAGATGCCGATGGCGGTCAGGGTCGCGCCCCGTTCGGGAAGGACCGTGAACAGCACCGACAGCACGACGAGGACGAGGGCAGAGGTCAGTGTTGGTTTCATGCCCATCAGCCTGCCCCAGAATGGGTTATTGTCAACACTAGGATGACATGAACACTTCGTGAACGGGTCCAGGGCTCCAATGCATGGGATCGACGGCCCGACCGGCAGGCCCCGGCTAGGGTTGAGGGGTGCGCTACATCTCCACCCGATCCCTGCCCGGCGACCCCGGAGCCCCCTTCTGCGACATCGTGCTGGAAGGTCTCGCGCCCGATGGTGGGCTCTATCTGCCCGTCGAGTACCCGCACTTCGACGGGCGGCTGGCGGAACTGCGTCGAGTCTGGACCGACGAAGGCTATGCCGGGCTGGGCTTCACCATCCTCAGCGAGTTCATCGACGACATCCCGGCCGAGGACCTGCGTGGCATCTGCCGTCGCGCCTGGAATGAGGACGTCTTCGGCACCCCCGAGGTGGCGCCGGTGGAGGAGCTGGGCGACGGGCTGTGGCTCTGCCACCTCTCCAATGGCCCCACCGCCGCCTTCAAGGACATGGCGATGCAGCTCTTGGGTCAGCTCTTCGAGTACGAGCTGGCGCGCCGCGGCCGGCAGATGAACATTCTGGGCGCCACCAGCGGTGACACGGGATCGGCCGCCGAGTACGCGATGCGTGGCCGCTCCCACGTCCGGGTCTTCATGCTCACCCCCGCCGGCCGGATGACCCCCTTCCAGCAGGCGCAGATGTTCAGCATTGACGACCCGCGGATCGTGAACATCACCGTCGCGGGCGTCTTCGACGACTGTCAGGATCTGGTGAAGGCGGTCAGCAATGACCTGGCCTTCAAGGCGCAGCACTCCATTGGCGCGGTGAACTCGATCAACTGGGCCCGGCTGGTGGCGCAGGTGGTCTACTACGTCGCCGCCTGGGTGCAGGCCACCGACGCCGACGACCAACAGGTCAGCTTCTGCGTGCCCAGCGGCAATTTCGGCAACATCTGCGCCGGTCACGTCGCCCGCCAGATGGGGCTGCCGATCAAGACCCTGCTGCTGGCCACCAATGAGAACAATGTGCTGGACGAGTTCTTCCGCACCGGCGTCTACCGGGTCCGCACCTCGGCCGAGACCCAGGAGACCTCCAGCCCCAGCATGGACATCTCCAAGGCGAGCAACTTCGAGCGTTTCGTCTTCGACCTGCTGGGCCGCGACGGACAGCGCGTCGCCGAGCTCTTCGGGCAGCAGCTGGGCGCCGAGGGTTTCTTCGACCTGTCCGGCACCGACGAGTTCCGCAGCCTGCGGGAGACCTACGGCTTCGCCTCCGGATCCTCGACGCACGCGGACCGGGTGGCCACCATCAAGCGGGTCTGGGATGACTACGGTGTGATGATCGATCCGCACACCGCCGACGGGGTGCACGTGGCGCAGACCTTCGACCCCTCGACAGGCTCGGGGAGCGCGGACGGTGTGGGCGCGGGGACCCCGATGATCGTGCTGGAGACGGCGCTGCCGGTGAAGTTCGCCGCCACCATTCGCGAGGCGCTGGGCCGCGAGCCGGAGGTTCCGGCCACCTTCGCCCACCTGGACGAGCTGCCCCGCCACGTCGTCGACCTCCCCAAGGACGTCGACGCGCTCAAGGAATTGATCGCTCAACGAGTGGCCACGGCCTGACCGTCTAGACTGTCGCGGTGACTTCAACCCTCCACCCGAGCGAGCCCGCTCTGGACCTCAGCGACGTGGTGGTGACCTTTGGACGCAAGACCGCGCTCGCCGGACTGACGCTCACCGCACTGCCCGGGCAGATCACCGCGGTGCTGGGCCCCAATGGTGCCGGCAAGACCACCATGATCCGCTGCTGCACCGGGCTGGTGCGGCCCGATTCCGGCCGGATCACGGTGCTCGGCGGCGCCCCCGGCAGCACCGAGGCCAGCAGCCGGATCGGGTTGATGCCGCAATTTACCGGCGCCTGGAGCGGGATCCGCGCCGAGGAGTTGCTGCGCTACCTGGCCGGGCTCTATGCCAATCCGCAGCCGGTCGACGAATTGATGGACCTGCTGGGGATCACCGACTTCGGCCGCACCCCCTATCGCCGGCTCTCCGGCGGACAGCAGCAGAGCGTCAACCTGGCCGGTGCGCTGATCGGGCGGCCGGAGCTGGTCTTCCTGGACGAGCCCACCGCCGGGATGGATCCGCACGTGCGGCGCCACACCTGGAGTGTGATCAAGAAGCTGCGCGACGACGGTGTCGCAGTGCTGCTCACCACCCATGCGATGGACGAGGCCGCCGGGCTGGCCGACCAGGTGTGGATGGTGGACCGCGGGCGGGTGGTGGTCAGCGGCACCGTCGCCGAGTTGACCCGCGAGGCCAGCCTGGAGGACGTCTTCCTGAGCAACACCACCGCCCGGGTGGGAGGGGAACGATGAGCAACAATGCCCGCACCATCCCGGCGGCCCGCACGGCGCTGGACTTCTCCCCCGCCGCGGCGGCAACACCGTGGCGCAAGTTGGTGTTGAACCATGGCCTGACCGAGGCCAAGCTGATCCTGCGCAATGGCGAACAGTTGATGGTCACGCTGCTGATCCCGCTGGGTCTGCTGCTGTTCAGCCACTTCGCCGAGGGCCGTTACGGAATCACCGAGAACCACATCGCGCCCAATGTGCTGGCGCTGGCCATCTGGTCCTCCTGCTTCACGTCGCTGGCGATCGCGACCGCCTTCGAGCGGCGCTATGGCGTGTTGGAGCGGCTGTCCGCGACACCGCTGGGGCACGGGGGGCTGCTGGCGGGCAAGGCCTTGGGGATCACGATGATCGCCACCGGGCAGTTCCTGCTGCTGGGGGCGATCGGGCAGGCGTTGGGCTGGCGGATCACCCCGTCGCCAATGCAGTGGCCGATCCTGCTGGTGGCCGTGCCGCTGGCGATGTTCATCTTCGCCAACCTGGCCCTGGCGGTTGCCGGGTTGCTGCGCGCCGAGGCCACCCTGGCCTTCGCCAACATCATCTACCTGGTGGGTCTGCTGGCCGGCGGCATCATGTGGCCGGTGAGCTCCTTCCCCAAGGTGCTGCAGCCGGTGATCGCTGGCACGCCGACGGGTGCCCTGGGTGAGGTGCTGCGACACTGGACCAGCGGCGGCGTCACCTGGATCTCCCTGCTGGTACTGGTCGTCTGGGCCGTCCTGGCCCACCTTCTCGCCCGAAAGGCCTTCCGATGGACGTCGTAGCTCCCGCCCCCGCCGACTGGCAGACCCGCCTGTTCGGCACCCGTCGCGCCCTGCGCAACTGGAGCATCGGCAACCTGGTGGCCAACTGCGGGATCATCGTCAGCGGCGCCGTGGTGCGGCTGACCGGCTCCGGCTTGGGTTGCGACACCTGGCCCAAGTGCAGCGACGATTCCTATACCGCGCACCCGGCACTCGGCTGGCACTCCTACGTCGAGTTCGGCAACCGCACCCTGACCTTCGTGCTGATGGCCGTCGCGATTGCCACCATTGTCGCCGCCATTCGCTCCGGGGCCCCACAGCGTGAGCGTTTCCTTGCCTGGTTGATCTTTGCCGGCATCCCCTTCCAGGGCGTGATCGGCGGGATCACCGTGCTCACCCACCTGAACCCGTGGGTGGTGGCCCTGCACCTGCTGCTCTCGGTGATGCTGATCGCCTGGTGCGTCAAGCTGGTGCAGTGGACCGGTGACGGTGTTCCGGTGACCGTCACCGCCCTGCAGCGACGGCTGGTGGTGGTGCTCTTCTGGCTGATGATGTTCGGCCTGTGGCTGGGCACCGTCGTCACCGGCGCCGGCCCCAATTCCGGCGATCACGGCGCGGCCCGCAACAACCTCGACATCGAGACCGTCGCCAAGGCCCACGCCTGGACCATCTGGGTGGTGGTGGGGCTGACCGTCGTGCTGCTGGCGATGGCCATCCAGCAGGGACATGCCCGGCTGCGCAGCCTGCTGAAGTGGCTGCTGGCCGCCGAGCTGCTGCAGGGCGCGATCGGCTACGCCCAGTACTTCAACGGCCTGCCCCTGGCGCTGGTGATCTGCCACATGATCGGGATCGGTCTGGTGACCACGGCCGTCAGCTGGTTGTACTACGGCACCCGACGAGGCATCCCCGCCTGACACCGTGGCCTCGACGGGCTCGGCCGACATGTGCGGCCCAACCCGATTCCCCGAGACCAACCCAACCACGATCCCCGAGCTTGTCGAGGGGCCCGTTCAGCGTGGTCGACAGGCTCGGCCGACGTGAGTGGCTCAGACCCGGGTGGGGTTGAAGCCGCCGTCGCTGAACAGCCGCTGGCCGTTGATCCAGGCGCCCTGGTCGCTGGTCAGGAAGGCGACCAGGTTGGCGACGGTTTCCGGGCCGCCCAGCTTCCCGCCGGGGGTCTGGGCCTCACAGGCCGCGCGGAGCTGGTCATCCATCCAGCCGGTGTCGATCGGGCCGGGGTTGAGCACATTGCACCGGATGTGGCGCTCCCCCAGTTCTTCGGCGCCGGCAATGATCAAACGGTCCAAGGCCCCCTTGGTGGCGCCGTAGGGCAGGTTGTGGGCGGTGTGGTCGCTGGTGAGTGCGATCACCGATCCCCCGTCGGGCCGCGCCTGCTCCGCAAAGGCGCGGCTCAGCAGCCACGCCGCGCGGACATTGACGGCGTAGTGCCGGTCGAAGCTCTCCACGGTGGTGCTGAAGTAGTCGGAATCGACGCTCTCACAGTGGCTCATCACCAGCGCATCCAACGTCCCCAGCTCCGCCGTCGCTCGCTCGATCAACGCGGCGGGCACCGCCGGGTCCGACAGGTCTCCGGGCAGCAGCACCACCGTGGCGCCCACGGCGCGCAACTCGTCGGCGAGCAACTCCACGTCGGACTCCTCGTGCATCACCCGCCGGTCGTAGTCGGCGTGGTATCCCAAGGCCAGCTTCCAGCCGTCGGCGGCCATCCGACGCGCGATGGCCGCGCCAATCCCCCGTCGCCGACCCACCCCGGTGATCACCGCTGAGCTCATGCCGATTTCCCTTCGTCCCGGCCAGCAGCACCCGGCGGCCTCAAACCCATGGACCCTATTCCACGACTGGCCGACGCGCGATGGCGGCCCTGACCCCATCGTCGCCCCACAACCGCGCAGCCGTTGATCACAGGAGGCAGCATTTCGAGCGACTGCCCCTGACAGTAGCTGCTGCGCGGTGGGGCCCACCACAGGAACTGGCGGTCGGGCACGTTCTCAACCCAACCGGGGGTCCACGGGGCGTGGCCCCGTGCGCCGCTGCGACGGTGAGGAACGAACCCCGAGCAGCCCGGGCAAGCAGCGACGAAGGAGCGGTGCGCTTGCTCGGAACAGACAACACCGGAGCGAAGCGACTCCAGAAAGGAAGGAACCCGACCACCAGAGACTGGCAGCCGGGCACAATCAGACCCCCCAACCGGGGGTCCACGGGGGCGGAGCCCCCGCGTGTCAGAAGATCAGCGGGTCGATGGCGATCGCCAGGAAGAGGATCGCCAGGTAGCTGTTGGACCAGTGGAAAAGCCGCATGGCCTTGAGCTCGGCGTCGCGCTTGCCGACCTTCGCGCGCTGGAGCAGCTGCCAGGCCTCCCAGAGGAAGACGGCGCCGGTGATGCCGGCGACGGCCGGGTAGAGCGGGCCGGTGGGGGCGACGGGCCAGAGCAACAAGGTGGTGGCGACGGTGGCCACCGAGTAGGCGAGGATCCGTCGGCAGACACCGACGGCGTCCATCACGACGGGCAGCATCGGCACCTCGGCGGCGGCGTAGTCCGCGCGGTAACGGAAGGCCAGCGCCCAGGTGTGCGGCGGGGTCCAGAAGAAGACCACCAGGAAGAGGATCAGCGGGGCCCAGCCGACCCGACCGGTGATGGCGGTCCAGCCGATCAGCGGCGGGAAGCAGCCGGCGATTCCACCCCAGACAATGTTCTGGCTGGTGGAGCGCTTCAGCCACATGGTGTAGACGAAGACGTAGAAGGCGTTGGCGGCAAGCGCCAGAACCGCGGACAGCCAGTTGGCCCCGAAGCCGAGGATCAGGGTGGACAGCACCGCCAGCGAGATGGCGAAGACGTAGGCATTGCGGGTGGGCACCTGGTGGCGTGGCATCGGGCGGCGTCGGGTGCGACGCATCTTCTCGTCGATGTCGGCATCCAGGATGCAGTTGAAGGAGTTGGCGCTACCGGCGCTCAGCAGACCACCGAGCATGGTCCACGCGGCCACGGCCAGCGGCGGCACGCCACCGGCGGCCAGGAACATCACCGGCAGGGTGGTGGTGAGCAGCAGCTCGATGATTCGCGGCTTGGTGAGCGCCACATAGGCCTTCACCACGTCCAGCGTGCTCGCCTTGCCAAGGTGCAACTCACCGTCGGCCGCAATCGCCCGGACACCGTCGGGGTAGCCAGCGTCGCCGCTTCGACCGACGGCCCCATGACTGGGGCGTGCGGCATTCTCGGCGGTGCTGTGTGTGGTCACTGAGTCCTTCCCCGGGCGCGGCCCCTGCCATGCTGCCCGCCCTCGGCTGACGAGGGAAACTCCGACGATTGTACGCACTGTCAACCACTTTTCCGATTCCACCGTTCCACTCGTCGACTCCGTTCACCCTGTCGGCCCGGGGCACTCCCCCGCTACGGTGGAGTCACGAGCGCCCATCGGGTCGTCGCAGTGCCGTACCCTCAAGGAGGAATCGTGAACGAACGTCTCAGCAAGCTCGCCTCGGCCGGGGTCTCCATCTGGCTGGACGACCTCTCCCGGGAGCGCCTGACCAGCGGAAGCCTGGCCGCCCTGATCCGGGAAAAGTCGGTGACCGGCGTCACCACCAATCCGACCATCTTCGCCACTGCCCTCGCCGACGGTGAGGCCTATGCGGCGCAGGTCTCCCAGCTGACGGGCCAGGGCACCTCCGACGTCGACGACGTGATCCGCGCGCTGACCAGCACCGATGTGCGGGATGCCTGCGACCTGTTTGCCGAGATCAACCAGGAGACCGACGGCGTGGACGGCCGGGTCTCGATCGAGGTGGAACCCGGGCTGGCGATGGACGCCGATGCCACCGTCGAGCAGGCGCGGCAGCTGCATGAGCTGGTGGATCGGCCCAATGTGCTGATCAAGATCCCCGCCACCGAGCCCGGGCTGGACGCGATCCGCCGCACCGTCGCTGCCGGGATCAGCGTCAATGTCACCCTGATCTTCTCCATCGAGCGCTACCGCGCGGTTCTCGACGCCTGGCTGGGCGGGCTGGAGGACGCGCTGCACGCCGGACTGGACATCGACGAGATCCACAGTGTCGCCAGCTTCTTCGTCTCCCGCGTTGACGCCGAGGTGGACAAGCGGCTGGAGGCGATCGGCAGCGACGAGGCGTTGGCGCTGCGCGGCCAGGCCGCCCTGGCCAATGCCCGGATCGCCTACGCCGCCTGGCTGGAGGTGATGACGGGCGAGCGATGGGGCCGGCTCAAGGCCCGCGGCGCCCACCCGCAGCGCCCGCTGTGGGCGTCGACCGGTGTGAAGAACCCGAACTACGACGACACGATGTACGTCACCCAGCTGGTTGCCGCCGACTGCGTCAACACCATGCCGGAGAAGACGATGGAGGCGGTCGCCGATCACGGCGAGATCACCGGCGACACCATCACCAACCATGTGGACGATGCCATCGACGTAATGGGCAAGCTGACCGCGGTGGGCATCGATCTGGATGACGTGGTGGCCCAACTGGAGGCCGAGGGCATCTCGAAGTTCATCGCCTCCTGGGAGGAGCTGGTGGATAGCGTAGGTTCGGCGCTGCACACGTCGAAGGCCTGACCCCACCCCCAGAACCCACTCGTGACAAGGAGTCACCGTGAGCGAAGAGTCCCGCCCCAATCCCCTGCGCGACCCCCGAGACCGGCGGCTCCCCCGGATCGCGGGCCCGTGCGCGCTGGTGATCTTCGGCGTCACCGGTGACCTGGCCGGCAAGAAGCTGCTGCCCGCGGTCTACGACCTTGCCAATCGCGGCCTGTTGCCCCCCGGCTTCGCGCTGGTCGGCTACGGCCGTCGGGACTGGGACGACGAGGCCTTTGCCCAGATCGTGCTGGACGCGGTCAAGAGCCACGCCCGCACCCCCTTCAAGGAGGAGGTGTGGAGCCAGTTGCACCGCGGCATCCGCTTCGTGCAGGGCAATTTCCGCGACGACGAGGGATTCGCGTCGCTGAAGGAGACCCTGCAGGATCTGGAGGAGAGCCAGGGCACGGCCGGCAACAATGCCTTCTACCTGTCGATCCCGCCGGGCAGCTTCGACGGGGTGGTCAGCAAGCTGCGCAAGCACGGACTGACCAACCAGAACCATGGCCGGTGGAGCCGGGTGATCATCGAGAAGCCCTTCGGCCATGATCTGGAGAGCGCGCAGGAGCTGAACCGGATCGTCGGCAGCGTCTTCCCGCCCGAGTCGGTCTTCCGGATCGACCACTACCTGGGCAAGGAAACCGTGCAGAACATGTTGGCGGTGCGCTTCGCCAACCAGATGTTCGAGCCGATCTGGAACAACAACTACGTCAGCCATGTGCAGATCACCATGGCGGAGGACATCGGCATCGGCGGCCGGGCCGGCTACTACGACGGCATCGGCGCCGCCCGCGACGTGATCCAGAACCACCTCCTGCAGCTGATGGCGCTGACCGCGATGGAGGAGCCGAACAATTTCGACGCCGCCGAGCTGCGGGCGGAGAAGCGCAAGGTGCTCGCGGCCGCCTCCACCCCGTCGGACCTGGCGGCGCACACCGCCCGCGGCCAGTACCTGGGCGGTTGGCAGGGTGGCCAGCAGGTGAAGGGCTACCTGGAAGAGGACGGCATCCAGCCCGACTCGATCACCGAGACCTATGCCGCCATCCGGGTTGATGTGGACAACCGGCGCTGGGCCGGCGTCCCCTTCTACCTGCGCACCGCCAAGCGGATGCCGCGCCGGGTGACCGAGATCGCGCTGAACTTCAAGCGCGCCCCGCACCTGCCCTTCGCGGACACCGACACCACCGAGATGGGCACCAATGCGCTGGTGATGCGGATCCAGCCCGACGAGGGCGTCACCATGCGCTTCGGCGCCAAGGTGCCCGGTACCGCGATGGAGATCCGCGAGGTCAGCATGGACTTCGGTTACGGCGGCTCCTTCACCGAGAGCTCCCCCGAGGCCTATGAGCGCCTGATCCTGGACGTGCTGCTGGGTGACCCGCCGCTCTTCCCGCAGCACGAGGAGGTGGAGCTGGGCTGGAAGATCCTGGATCCGGTACTGGATTTCTGGGCCACCCAGGGCCAGCCCGACGGCTATGCCGCCGGCACCTGGGGCCCCGCCAGCAGCGTGGAGATGCTGGCCCGTGACGGCTTCACCTGGCGACGTCCCTGAAAGGCGCGAGCGAACATGATCATCGAACTGGAACAGACCTCCACCGCGCAGATCGCCAAGGCCCTGCGCGACGGGCACCGCAAGACCGGCAACACCGCCATGGCCTTCACCCTGGTGGTGGTCACCCAGGAAAAGCACTACAAGATGGTGCTGCAGGCCTGCCTGCAGGCGGGTGGGGAGCATCCGTCGCGCATCCTGATCGTGGTGCACGGCACCGGCACCGACGCCCGGCTGGACGCCGAGATCCGCATGGGGGAAGGGATCCCCGGCGACATCATCACCCTGCGAATGAGCGGCGAGGTGGCCGAGCACAGCGGATCCGTGGTGCTGCCCTTGCTGCTGCCCGATTCCAAGGTGGTGGTCTGGTGGCCGAAGGAGTCGCCCGAGCACCCGTCGGATGACCAGGTGGGGGCGCTGGCCACCCGTCGGATCACCGACGCCGCTGGTGCCGCCGATCCGGTGGCCGCCGTCGCGGTACGGGCCCGCTACCACTCCCCCGGCGACACCGATCTCACCTGGACCCGGCTCACCCCGTGGCGGGCCCTGCTGGCCGCCGCCGTGGACCAGTACCCCGGCCGGGTGCGTCGCGCCACCGTCGAGGCGGCCAAGGACAATGCCCCCGCCGAGTTGATGGCCGCCTGGCTGCAGGCCCGGCTGGGAGTTGAGGTGGATCGCAAGATCACCAAGGGCCCCGGCATCACCGGGGTGCGGCTGACCACCGCCGCCGGTGACATCGCGATCCTGCGACCCAGCAATGCCCACACCGCCACCTACCTGGTGCCCGGCCAGCCGGAGCGGGAGGTGGCGCTGAAGCGCCGCGACATCAACGAGCTGATCACCGAGGAACTGCGCCGGATGGATCCCGACGCGATCTTCGAGCAGACCACCCAGATGTTGCTGGCCCGGGAAGACGACCGCACCAAGGCCGACGCGAAACCGGCCAAGCGCAGCGCCCGGAAGGCAAAGGCGTGAGCGGCCCGCGCGTGCTGCGGCACGAGGACACCGACGAGATGGTGGCCGACGCCGCGCAGAAGTTGCTGGACAGCCTGGTGCAGTTGCAGGCCAGCCAGGACACGGTCCACCTGTGCCTGACCGGCGGACGGACCGCCAACCGGATCTACCACCGCTTCGCGGAGCTGGTGCCGGACAGCCAGCTGGACCCGACCAGGCTGCACCTGTGGTGGGGTGATGAGCGTTTCGTCTCCACCACCGACCCGGAGCGGCACGCCCTGCACGCCCTGTCCATCCTGGCCCGCACGCTGCAGCTCTCCAGCGCCCAGACCCATCCGATGCCGGCCAGCGACGGCAAGGCGGACCCGGATGAGGCGGCCTTCGCCTATGCCCACGAGCTGGGCGACACCGTCTTCGACATCTGCCTGCTGGGGATGGGCGAGGACGGGCACGTCGCGTCGCTGATCCCGGGAACCCTGCGCAGCGACCAGACCAGCTCCCTGGTGGTGGGGGTCACCGACTTCCCCGTCCCACCGTCGGATCGGATCACCCTGACCCTGAACGCTATCAACCGTTCCCAGCGGGTGTGGCTGTGGGTCAGCGGCACCAACAAGGCGCCGGCCGTGGCCCAGGCGCTGGCCGGCGACGGCAGCGCCCCCGGCGCACAGGTCTCCGGCCTGGTGGAGACCCTGTGGTTCCTGGACGACGAATCCGCCGCCGAGCTGCCGCTTTACCAGTGCGAACTGTGAGCCCCGCCACCGACTGAGCGACCAACGACACAGGGCGGGGGGGGGGGGGGGGGGGGGGGGGGGGGGGGGGGGGGGGGGGGGGGGGGGGGGGGGGGGGGGGGGGGGGGGGGGGTGTTTTTTTTTTTTTTCCGGGGGGGGGG